>NZ_CYPR01000039.1 GCF_001408515.1 Jannaschia seosinensis
GGACGTCGTGCTCGAAAGCCAACGCCAATCAGATGCGTCTGATGCTGCACGGCTGCGCCTACTGGGTCTGGTGGAAGCTTCGCGCGGCTTGCCCGAAGCCTCACCGTGGCGCCGCGCCCAGTTCGACACGCTGCGGCTGCATCTCGTCAAGCTGGCCGCCACCATCGTCGAAAAGAAGACCCGGATCATCGTGACCCTGCCGGCATCGTGTCCCCGAAAGGGACTTCTCCTCCTTCTCTTCGACGCCCTCGCCCCACCGAAAACAGCCTGACGCATGCGCCCCGAAAAACCCAGAAACATCAACCCGTATCGCCCAAGACCCAAGTCACCGGCCGGCCTGCCAACCGGACGCAAACACCGGGTGCGCGCGACAAGCCCGAGACCCAAGTAACCGGCCCCCTAAGCAGAAGAATACGGCTTCATGAATTATCCGGGTTAAACTACGAGCTCATCGTTTCGTTCCTTTCATTGGCTTGGGACGTACTGACCCCGCGCCACCGCACGCGACCGAACATCATAGCGGCCTCGCTGAACACCCGGAGCGAGGCGGAGGTACTCCTTCGCTCACGCCCGCCACGCTCAGCCTCGACGTGAGCGATGATAACAGAACGGTCGTCGTCCACGCGGTGTTCGCCGAGGACCCGAAGGTAATCGCGTCCCAGAACGAGAGCGGCATGGAAAATGGATGCGGAGTCGCTGTGATGACCGGCAGCCTGACCAATGCGAAGCCAATTCTGGCCACCGCGGTTCAGGTGGCCCTTAGCCTGGTGCTTCTTGACGTCATCCTCGCGGTTTTCCGGCTTATCAAGGTGCCGAGCCCGCCGGACCGGGTCGTGGCGCTCGGCACGATGACGGCGCTGGTGGTCGGCTTCTGCGGCCTCTTCATGCTCGACACCGGATCGCAGCCCTCCTCGCCGTGGCCGTGGTTCCTGCGCTGATCGGGTTCATCGCCACCGTCGCCTTCGCCCGCTTCACGGAGCGCGCAAGCCGGCTGCCAAGGCCGAAGACGCGTGACAACATGGAGGATAAGGGATGATCCCCGAAACTTTCCTCTCGGTTAAAGTGCTGCCAAGCGGATTCTTCGCCTTCGTCGCCGGCCTCATCATTCTGCCGTCGCGGTTGGCTTCGGGAATGGCCGACGGAGGCGCGGGTCACCGCGATCGTCCTGTTGCTGACGGCGCCGGTGGGGGCACATGATCGAACTGACGGCCTTCCGTGCGGGGGGCTGCTTTGAACGTCGACGAAGGGCGGCCCCGAGGAGAGCTAAGCGCCGCGCGCGCGCCTCATTCGCCACAGCGTTACGGCCCCGATGACCAGCGCGGCGCCGAGAGCGAAGAGACCCACGAGGTTTGCACCGTTGGCCACCAGCACCGCCAGAAGCGCCCAGACAAGGGCCACCCCGTACATCAGCGTCGGCCGCGCGCGCAGGATCGCCAACGCAATCGCTAGCGCCAGAGACAGCGCCGCAATCGCCCAACCTTCCGCGCCGAAAGGGCCGATCCCGTAGCCCGGCAGAACCACCCCGAGCGAGACGCAGGAGGCGGCCGTCAGCCATCCGGCATAAAGGCCGACCGGCGCCCGCAAGAGCCACCGATCGCGGTCGGGCGTACGCAGTAGCGCCGCGAGCGCGGCAAGGAGCATCGCCCAGATCAGCACCGTCGCCCAGACCGGCGAGGCCACCGCAACCGGCAACCAGATCGCGCCGACCCCGAAACTCACGATCAGCGGCCAGCGCGTCCGCGCCCAGCCGGGCGCCGCCGCGCGCCGCCACAGCCCGAACCCCGCCATGATGATCAGCCAGAGATAGATCGCGCCCCATATCGCGAAGGCGTAGCCCGCAGGCTGCACCGGCGGCTCCGGGATACGAACCGGAAATTGCGACGTATCGAAGCCTGCAAAATCGCGCACGAATAGCGGCGACGCCGCGAAAGCGAGCGCGGCCACGAGCACGAGAACCGGCGCGGGCCTCATGCGCCCTGCCCTTTCGGTTGGAACGCGCCCCGAGGAGGCCCGCCGGAGGCTTCGCAATCCATCACGTGCGGCTCACTCGGTCCAGCGCACGCCGGTCAGGTCGTTGGCTTGGGTCGGCGCGTTCTCCCACAAACCCTCGATCCGGGCATCAGCCACGCCGGTCTTGGCGAGCTGGAAGAGGTAGGCGTTGACGGCATCCTCGGCGATCGTCTCCTGCGCGCGCTGCAGCAGGGCGCCGCGCTCTTCGGCGCTGGTCACGCGGCCCGCCTCCTCGATCAGCGACTGGAACTCGGGGTTGTCGTACTGGAAGTAGTAGTCGGGACGCGCGTAGATGTTGATGTCCGCGGGTTCCGTGTGGCTGACGATGGTCAGGTCGAAATCCTTGTTGTTGAACACCTGCTCAAGCCACTGGGCCCATTCGAGATTGGTGATCTCCGTCTCGATGCCGACCTCGCGCAGCTGGCTGGCGATGATCTCGCCGCCGCGTCGCGCATAGGCCGGCGGCGGCAGCATCAGGCGCAGCGTCGGCACCTCGCCCACCTCCGTCAGCAATTCCCGCGCGCGGTCGGGGTCGTAGGCCGACATCTCCGTCAGGTCCACGTAGTCGGGATTGTGCGGCGCGAAATGGGTGCCGATCGGCGTGCCGTAGCCGAACATCGCCCCGTCGATCACCGCCTGCCGGTCGATGGCATGCCCGATGGCCTGCCGCAGCCTCTTGTCCGTCAGGACGGCATTGTTCATCGCCAGAACGGTTTCCCCCTCGGTGGAGCCGACGATGACCTCGAAGCGGGGATCGGACTCGAAGCTCGACAGGGTCTCCGGAGCGGGAAAGTTGGGAAAAGCGTCGATGTCGCCGGCCATCACCGCCGCAAAGGCGGCGTTCGGGTCAGAGATGAACTTGAAGGTTGCGCGCTCCAGCGCCGGCGCCTCGCCCCAGTAATCCTCGTAACGGGCGATCTCCACGCGATCCCCCTGCACCCAGTCCTCGAAGGCGAAGGGGCCGGTGCCGACCGGTTCGATCACGTTGGTCTCCGCGCTCTCGGGCGCGACGATCACGGCATCGCCCCAAGCGAGGTTGAACGGCAGGTTGCCATCCGCTTCGGCCAGCGTGATCCGCACGGTCCCGGGATCCACGGCCTCGACCGTCTCGATATTCTCGAAAAGGACCTTCTGCGCGTTCGTGGAGTCCTCGCTTCGGGCGCGGTCGAGCGTGAAGACCACATCCTCGGCATCCATCGCGGTGCCGTCATGGAAGGTGACGCCCTCGTGCAGGTCGAACGTCCAGACCTTCCCGTCCTCGCTGACCTCCCAGCTTTCGGCCAGGGCGGGCTGTACCGTGCCGTCGGGGCCGAATCGCGTCAGCCCCTCAAAGACGTTGGCATAAACCACCTCGTCGATCGCGGCGGCGGCCCCGGCTGTCGGGTCGAGATTCGGCGGCTCGAGCTGCATCCCGATGGTGATGTCGGTCTGCTGCGCCATGGCGGTTGTCGTCATGAGGGCCAGCGTGGCGGCGGTTCTGATGAGCATGGGTTTCCTCCCCTTCGTCCGCCGCAGCCTAGGCGGCGGAGCGGACCTTCGGCAAGCGGATCAAGCGGCCAAGGCCTCGCAAAACGCGGCAACGGGGCAGACATCGCAGCGCGGCGCCCGCGCGCGGCAGATCGTCTTGCCATGCGTCAGGATCAGCACGTGGCCATCCTTGCGGAAATCATCGGGAATGCGCGCCTCAAGGGACGTCGCCGTCTGTTCCTCGGTCCGGCCCGCGGCCAACCCCGTCCGGTTACAGACCCGGTGGACATGCGTGTCCACCGCGATCACCGCCTCACCGAACGTGAAGTGCAGCACGATGTCGGCGCATTTGCGCCCCACCCCGGGGAGCGCCATCAGCCCGGCACGCGTGCGCGGCACCTCCCCGTCCAGCTCATCAAGGAGATATCGGCACATCTTGCGCAGATTGCGCGCCTTCATGTTGTAAAGGCCGCAGGGCCGGATCGCCGCGACGATCTCCTCGTCCTTCAGGGCAAGGATCCCCTCCGGCGTGTCGGCCAGCGCGAAAAGCGCATTCGACGCGGCCATCGTGTTCCGGTCGCGCGACTGCGCCGAGAGCATGCAGCCTACGACGGAGCGGAACGGATCGCGTCCGCCCTTGGTATCGGGCGCCTTGGCCTGCGGATAGGCGGCGCGCAGAAGTTCCATGGTCTCGCGCAGGGCGGCAGGGTCGAGCATGGGAACTCATCTAGCCGAGCCGCCCCGCCGGGCAAGCGTCAGCGCCCGAGCAGCCGCTGCAGCGCCAGCGCCATCACCCCCCCGGCATCGACCATGTCGGCGATCCCGATCCATTCATCCGGCTGATGCGCGAGGTCGAGCACACCGGGTCCGTAGGCGATGCAGTTTCGCAGCCGCCCGATCCGGTCGATATGCTTCTGGTCGTACGTTCCCGGCGAGACGACGAATTCCGCCGATTTGCCCATGACCTCGTGGACGGCCTCCTGCACGACGCGCACGACCGGGGCGTCCTCGGGGGTCATCGTCGGCAACACCTCGAAGAGGTCGCGGATCTCGTAGCGGAATTCCGGGCGTTCGGCGCGGATACGCTCCATCATCTCCGTCACCTCGCGCTTCACCTGCGCGATGTCCTCCTCGATCAGGAAGCGGCGATCGATCGTCAGCACGCACCGGTCGGGCACGCAAGCCGAGGGCAATCCGGTGTAATCGGCGTCCTGCACCGGCTCGCCACCATGGACGGAATTGAGATTGAGCGTCGATTGCCGCGCGCCCTCGGGCACGACAGGCATGTCGGTGCGCCGGCCCGCCAGAAGCGGGAACAGCGTGTGCTCCATCTCCTCGATGACGGCGCCCATATGGCGAACCGCGCAATCCCCGAGGAACGGCATGGAGCCGTGGGCGATGCGGCCCTTGGTCTCGATCTCCGCCCACCAGACACCGCGATGCCCCAGACAGATGCGATCCTTGTTGAGCGGCTCGGGGATGATGACGTGGTCGACATGGGCGAACCGCCCCTTTTCGGCCAGATAGGCGACCCCGCCATAGCCGCCCGATTCTTCGTCCGCCGTGGCGGAAATCTCGATGGCGCCGCGAAAATCGGGGTTGAGATCGGCGAAGGTTTCGGCGGCGATGATGGATGTGGCGATCCCGCCCTTCATGTCGCAAGCCCCGCGGCCATAGACCCGTCCGTCCGCCACCTCTCCGCCGAACGGATCGCGGGTCCACCCCTCGCCGACGGCGACGACGTCGTGATGGCCATTGAAGTGGACGGTCTCGCCGGGCGCCGCCCCTTCCAGCCGACAGACGACGTTCCAGCGGGGATGCACGTCGCTGTCACCGCGGGCCCCTTCGGCGCGGACCATCTGCACATTCCAGCCGCGTGCGCCGAGCCGGCCGCCCACCATCTCGCAGACCTCGCGGTAATGCAGGCCCGGCGGGTTCAGGGTGGGGATGCGGATCAGCTCCTGGGTCAGCGCGATCAGCTCTCCTTCGCGCGCCGTGATCTCCGTCAGCAATCGGTCCATTCCATTCCCCTCGTCTTGACCGGGCCACACTGGCGGGAAAACCCGGTGCACACCACTCCCGCGGAGGAGAATCCTGCGGTCCGCTCCAGCGCCGCCGCCATCGACAAGGATGGGCCTGCCATGCGACGAATGGCGAAGCGGCGGCAAGTGGAGGATAAGGCATGAGCGGCATCATCCTGCCCCTGATCGTGCTCGCCTTGGCGGCCTGGATCATCCCGTGGCTTCTGGGCAAGTTGCTCCCCGAGGGGGTGCCTTGGCTCATCGCGATCGGCCTGCTCTCGGCGGCTTCGCTGACGGTGCTCTCGGCGGCGGTCTTCTGGTGGCTCTACGGCAAGGCGGGGGATGCGGTGCTGGCGGAAACGCCTGGGCATTTCGTCGCCCTCGCGGCACGGGCAGCGCTCGTCTGGGCCCCGATCATGGTGCTCTCGGTTGCGAACCTGCCGCGTGGATGGCGGAATGTGCAATGGTAAGCAGAGTCCGTGAGCCACACACCATGCGGCGCAGTCACGAGGTACGGTTCATGCCTACGCTTGCCGCTTCGATCTTTCGGTTGAACATCGGATCCCGTACAAAAGCGTTGCGCACGGAGGCAGATTTCTCGTTGCAAGCCGCCGCTATCGGTGGACGGAGCGAACCCGGCCCGGGTGACGCGACGGCCGCTGGATCCCGCTTCACGCCCGGAACACCCCGCCGCTTGGCACAAAGAACCGGCCACCGCCGACGCAGTGCCTCTCCACCTAACGAGGCTGCCGGGCCCGATGCCGGAAATCGCGGCAATTTCCGGCCTTCAGAAGTCAGGAGGTCTCGATGCTCGGGTTGCTGAGACTGGTTGTGCTCCTGCTCATCCTGCTGACGACGGTCTATTGGTCTCTGGTATTGTGGTTCCGCGCCGGTGAGCGTGCGCGGCTCGAGGCCGAATGGCGCGAGGAGCAGCCGCCCCTGCCCATGCACACCCATGTCGAAATCGGATTGCGGGATTATGTCGGCGACCTGCACCGGAAGCTTATCTGGGGTGTCTACGTCGTGCCGCTCACCGCGATCGGTCTGCTCATCTACGTCCTGAACGAGGTCTGAGGCCAGCCGCGCATCGGCATCATCATGGCTATCCGCGCGGGCGATCTCCCGCACGACATTTCCGAGGGTTGCCCATGTCCCGGCTTCTTTGTCCCGGCACATCCACACCCTTTGCAGAGATCAGAGCAACCCGAACCCGGTCAGGACGTCCGCGTAGAGGTCTCGCTTGAACGGCACGATCGCCTTGAGCACCTCGGCAGGGGCCATCCACCGCCATTCCGAAAACTCGCGCACGTGGTAATCCAGATCGACGGCATCATCTGGTCCGTCATAGGCAAAGTTGAACCAGTACTGCATCTGCCCGCGATAGCGCCCCTTCCAGAGTACCGGGACAAGGTCATGCGGGAGGTCATAAGCGATCGGGTCCGACAGACCGGTGATCAGCGTAACGGCTTCGGGACGCAATCCGGTCTCTTCGCGCAACTCGCGCAGGGCGGCGGCCTGCGGCGCCTCCCCGGCATCGATGCCCCCTTGGGGCATCTGCCAGGCGCCGGGCCGATCGATACGCTCTCCCACCCAGATCAACCCATCCGGATTGGTCAGGCAGACGCCGGCACAGGGTCGGTAGGGCAGGAGGGCGATTTCGTCGGGGGTCATGTTGCATCGGGGCGGCGCAAATGCCGCCCCTCCCTCGTCATTGCAGCTTAATGGCAGTGAGGCCCTTGAGGATGTCGATCGCATAGGCGAGCTGGTAATCCTCGTCGCGAAGCCGGGCGGCTTCTTCCGCGGCCTCCTGCTCCTGGCGAACCTGCTCCTGCTCGTCGGCACTCAGACTGTCGTTGACGAGCGATCCGCGCAGCGAACTCTCCGAGCGGCGGCGCGGAGTGGTCGTCTCCTCCTCGGACTCGTCGGTCTCCGCATCCGGGTCGCGCGGCGGCTGGACGACTACGATGTCGGGAGAGATGCCCAGCGCCTGGATCGAGCGGCCCGACGGCGTGTAGTAGCGCGCCGTCGTCAGGCGGATCGCACCATCGCCCTGAACCGGCATGATCGTCTGGACCGACCCCTTGCCGAAGGACTTGGTGCCCACGACCACCGCGCGGCGGTGATCCTGCAACGCGCCGGCCACAATTTCGGAGGCCGAGGCCGAGCCGCCGTTGATCAGGACGACCATTGGCAGGCCCTCCACGAGATCGCCGGCTTCCGCATTGAAGCGGTCGCCATCGGCGGCGTTCCGGGTCCGGGTCGAGACGATCTCGCCCTGCTCCAGAAACGCGTCGGCGAGATCGACCCCTGCCGTCAGCAGGCCACCGGGATTGTTGCGCAGGTCCAGCACGACACCTTCGACATTCTCGAGACCGCCGATCTCCTCGACGACCTCGGTAAAGCCGTCGCGAACGTTCGGCATGGTCTGGTCGTTGAAGGTGGAAGCACGGATGACGACCACGTCCCCCTGACGACGCACGCGCGCGGCGGTCAGCTTGATCGTGTCGCGGGTGATGGTGACGTCGATCGGCTCCTCCAGCCCCTCGCGCAGGAGCGTGACGGTGATCTCGGACCCGACCGGCCCGCGCATAAGCTCCACCGCCTCTTCCAGCGTATAGCCCAGGATGTTCTCGCCATCGACGGCGGTGATGTAATCACCCGCCTCGACGCCCGCCTCGTAGGCCGGCGTTCCGTCCATCGGTGTGATGACCTTGACGTAGCCGTCCTCCTGCGTGACCTCGATGCCGAGACCGCCGAATTCGCCGCGCGTATCGGTCTGCATGTCCTCGAAATCGCGCGGCGGCAGGTAGGAGGAGTGCGGATCGAGCGAGGTGAGCATGCCGTTAATGGCCGCTTCGATCAGCTCGCCCTCCTCGACATCCTCGACATACTGGTTGCGGATCCGCTCGAACACGATCCCGAAGAGATCGAGCTGTTCGTAAACCGTCGCCCCCCGCGCCTCCTGCGCAAGGAGCGGGCCGGCGACCTGCGTTGTGGCCATAATACCGGCCAGAATCCCCCCGGCGGCGGCCATCGCGATCTTCTTCATTCCTGTTCTCCTCTGGATCGGCCCTGATCGGTGGCGAAATACTCCGCCGGATCGACGGGCGAGCCGTCCTCTCTGACTTCGATATAAAGCGTCTCGGGCGGCGAAGCGCCACCTCCGGTGACGGTCTGCCGCAGAAAATCGACCGGACCGGGCAACCGCCCCCCCACACGGCCGAGCGAGGCGCCTGCTTCGACGATGGTTCCGGCAGGGTGATAGACCTCGGCGAGGCCCGCGAAAACCATCAGCGTCCCGGGCCGCGGCTCCAGCACGATCACGTTCTTGTAATCCAGAAGCGGACCGGCATGGCGGATCGTGCCTGCGGCGGGCGCGGCGATTTGCGATTCAGGCGCAACCGTCAGAACAAGACCGGGCCGGGAGATGCCGGCGGCGTCACGATCGCCGAAGCTCCGCAGGACCGTACCGGCCGCGGGCGCCGGAAGCGGCAGGACGAGATCGTCGTCCGGGCCGGGCGGAAGGCCGCCCAAGCCGTTCGCGAAGGCGGTGAGCGTATCGGCGAGACTGACGAGCGCGGCGATTTGTGCGTCGTCCGCCCCCATCGGCGCGGGCAGGTCCGTCCGCTCCGCCACCGCCTCCGACAGGGCGGCACGCGCCGCCTGCACCGCGACGACCCCGCCCCCGAGCGCGTCGGCGGCGGCGGTTTCAAGCGTGCGAAGCCGGCGGAGCACGTCGAGATCGGCACGCAGGGCGGCGGCCTGCACCTCCATCTGCGGGGCCAACCCCTCCAGCGTCATGGAGGCACGCGCCGTTCCGACCGCGCCCGACGGATGCAGCAGCAGCAGGGGCACCGGCGCATGTTCCATCGCCTGAAGCGCCGCAACGAGACGGCCGATCTCCACCTCGCGCGCGGCCAGATCGGCGGAGAGCGCATCCTCGCGGGTCGCGGCCTGCCGCAGCCCGTCGCGCAACGCCGCAAGACCCGCCTCCTGTGCCCGCACCACCGCCGTCAGCGCCCGCAGCCGCGCGCTGGCCCCCTCGGCCACGCGAAGCGTCTCGGCCGCGCGCCCCAGATCGGCGGCCGCGATGCGTGCCGATCGCGCCGCATCCTGCGCCTGTGCCGGCAGCGCGAGCAGAATGAGGAGCGCGATCGCCCTCATTCCAGAAGGCTCTCCCCGGTCATCTCCTTGGGCTTGTCCACGCCCATCAGCGCCAGAAGCGTCGGCGCAAGGTCCCCAAGCTTGCCGTCATGCAGCGCCGCCCCCTCTGGCCCGCCCCACAGGATCACCGGAACGGGGTTCAGCGTATGGGCCGTGTGCGGCTTGCCGGTCTCCGGATCGACCATCGTCTCGCAATTACCGTGGTCGGCGCAGACGATCATCGCGCCGTCGGTCTTCTCCAACGCTGCCAGCACCCGGCCAAGACCCGCATCGACGGCCTCGCAGGCGCGGGTCGCGGCGGCCAGATCGCCGGTATGGCCGACCATGTCGGGATTGGCGTAGTTCACGACGATCAGGTCGTAACCCTTTTCTACGGCCTCGACGAAGTGATCCGTGACCTCCCCGGCGGACATCTCGGGCTTCATGTCGTAGGTCGCCACATCGGGCGATTTCGGCATCACGCGATCCTCGCCGGCCTCCGCATCCTCACGCCCGCCATTGAGAAAGAAGGTCACGTGCGGGTATTTCTCGGTCTCGGCGCAATGAAACTGCGTCAGGCCCTTTTCGGCGACCCAGTGACCCAGCGTGTTCGGGATGGTCTGCTTCGGGAAGACCGTGCGCATGTAGGTCTCGTGCCGCGTCGAGTAGTCCACCATACCAAGCATGTGCAGCTTCGGGCGATCGCGTGTCTCGAAAGCGTCGAAGTCGGGATCGGCCAGGGCAGCCAGAATTTCGCGGGCGCGATCGGCACGGAAGTTGAGGCAGAACACCCCGTCTCCGTCGCGCATCCCCTCGTAATCTCCGATGACGGTCGGCTCGATGAACTCGTCGCTCTGGTCGAGTTCGCGGGCGGTGGCGATGGCGGCCGCGGCGCTTTCGACATGCTCGCCCTCGCCCCAGACCATCGTGGCCCAGGCCCGCTCCACCCGATCCCAGCGGTTGTCGCGGTCCATCGCGAAGTAGCGGCCCGTCACCGTGACGACCTCTGCGCCGGCGGGGATCTCGCGACGCAGATGTTCCTCGAACGTCTCGGCGGAGCGGGGCGCGACGTCGCGGCCGTCGGTGATGGCATGGATCAGAACCGGGATCCCTTCCGCCACGATGGCCCGGGCGGCGGCCATCAGATGCTCGATATGACCATGCACACCGCCGTCGGAGATCACGCCCATCAGATGCGCGCGCCCGCCGCTTTGCCTGAGGTCGGCGATCCAGTCGCGCAGCGCCTGTTCGTCGGCGAAGGTGTCGTCGGCGATCGCCTTGTCGATCAGACCGAGATCCATCCAGACGACGCGGCCCGCGCCGATGTTCATGTGGCCGACCTCGGAATTGCCCATCTGCCCCTCGGGCAGGCCCACGGCCGGGCCGAAGGTGGTCAGCGTCGCATTCGGGCAGGTGGCCATGAGCCTGTCGAAATTCGGCGTGTCCGCCTGATCGGGCGCGGATTGCTCCGGCCGGTCGGAAATGCCCCATCCGTCAAGGATGCAAAGGACGACGGGTTTCTTGTGCATGGAATTGGCTCCTCCGGGTCGGGACGCCGCCTCTAGACCCGATGATAGGGGCCGCCCGCAAGGATGGAAGCGGCGCGGTAAAGCTGTTCGGCGAGCATGACGCGCACGAGCATGTGCGGCCAGACCATCGCCCCGAAGCTGATGGCGAGATCGGCACCGTCGCGCAACGCCGGATCGAGACCGTCGGCCCCGCCGATCACGAAGGCCACGTCCCGTGCGCCATCGCGCCATGCACCAATACGCTCGGCGAAATCGGGCGAGGACAATTGCCGGCCACGTTCGTCGAGGATCACGCAGGCTGCGCCGGCGGGCAGGGCCTTGGCGATCGCGCCGGCCTCCGCGGCCATGCCGCCGCGCGTCTCGACCTCCTGCAACGTGACGGGGGGCAGGCCGAGCCCGCGCCCCGCCTTGGCGAAACGGTCGAGATAATCGTCCACCAACGCCTTTTCCGGCCCCCTGCGCAGGCGGCCGACGGCGATCAGATGGATCCGCAAGCGGCGATCAGCCCGGCCGGGTCGCCGGTGCGGGGCTGCCGTCCTGCCACATCTTCTCGAGCTGGTAGAACTCGCGCACCTCGGGCCGGAAGATATGGACGACCACGTCGCCCGCATCGAGCAGAACCCAGTCGCCCTGTCCCTTGCCCTCGGCGCGCGCCGACCGGCCGAGCCGGTCCTTGAGCCGCTCGGAGAGCTTTTCGGCCAAAGCGCTGACCTGTCGGGTCGAGCGTCCGGAGCAAACAACCATGTGGTCGGCCACGGCGGTTTTCCCGCGCAGGTCGATCTGGACGATATCCTCGGCCTTTTCGGCGTCAAGTGTCGAGACGATCAGCGCCAAGGTCGCGTCGCTGGCCTCGGTGCCATTCGGGGCGTCCGTTGCAGCGGGCGCAATGGGTTCGGCAGTCAGGGGTCCGATCCTCCGGAAAAGTGGGCATCCGCATCGGTGCGGATTTCGCAGGGTAACGCGCCGGCGCGAACCCTACAACGGTCACGTCCCATGTGGGCGCTCCGCCGCGCGGATCCAAGGGTGTTACTCCGCCGCCTGGGCCTCGATCTGCGCGGCACCGCCAAGCATGCGGACCTCCCGTTGCGGGAACGGGATGGAGATGCCGTGTTCCTTGAACGCATCCCACAGCGCGAGATAGACGTTGCCGCGGATGTTCGTCAGGCCCGCGGTCGGATCGCTGATCCAGAACCGCAGGATGTAATCCACCGAGGAATCGCCGAAGCCCACGATGTGGCAGACCGGCGGCTTCGAGGACAGGACGCGCTTGGTGCCGGACGCCGCCTCGATCGCCACGCGCCGCACCAGATGCGGATCGTCGCCATAGGCGGTGCCGAAGAAGATATCGAGCCGCACAAAGCTGTTGGAATGGGACCAGTTCACCACCTGCCCGGTGATCAGGTCCTCGTTGGGGATGAGGAACTCCTTGCCGTCGCGCGTGGTGATCGACACGTAGCGCGAGGTCAGCGCCGTCACCCACCCGAATGTCTCGCCCAGAGAGATGACGTCGCCGGGCTTGATCGACTTGTCGAGCAGGATGATGACGCCCGACACGAGATTCGACACGACCTTCTGCAGGCCGAACCCGAGGCCCACGCCGATCGCCCCCGAAAGCACCGCAAGGCCGGTCAGGTCGAAGCCGACGGCCTTGAGGCCGATGAAGAACGCTCCGGCATAGAGCGTGATCTGCATCAGCTTGACGAGCAGCACCCGCATCGACGGACTGAGATCCTCGTTGTGCGAAATGCGCGAGGACGCCGTGGCGGACAGGAATCGCGCCACGAAGAACAGAACCCCGATCACGACCGTCGCCGAGAGGATCCCGAGGATGGAGATCCGGAACTCCCCGAACTCGATCGCGACCCGGTCGAGCGCGACGCGCGTCTGCGACCAGATCCCGAGGTAGAACAGCGTGACGTAGATCCACAGCCCCCAGCTCACGATCTTGCGCAGGAACGGATTGCGGATCAGGCGCGCGAGGAAGCTGACCACCATCAATGCGGTCCCGATCGTCGCGGCCAACCCCACGAGGTAGCTGCGCGAGGGCCAGGTCGCCTGCTGCATCACGAACCAGGTGCCCCAGGCGAATGCGGCGAAAAGAACCAAACCCAAGCGATTGCGGAAGATGACGAGAAGGCGGAGCTGCCATTTCGGCCGTCCCGTCTGCTTGCGCATCCACGCCGTCATCCGTGCCGCGATCCAACGCCGCAGAAGCCAGGCGGCGAGCATCAGGCCGATGACGATGAGCACCTGCCACAGCTTCCAGCCGGGCCGAAGCACATCCTGCGAATAGGTCGTCACCTGCCCCCAGAGCGACAGGAATTCCCTTTCCAGAGGGATGGCGAACGGGCCTTCTTCATCCATGTCGCCTTATGGGCGGCAAAGGCCGTGCAACGCAATCGACGCGGGCGGGGTAAACGGCGGCTGCGACGATGCAGCCGGGAGCGGCCGGCATAGATAACGGGCCTGCCGCGGGCGAAGGGACGCGGGAACATCTTGTGGCGGATGCGGACAGGGATTATCCCCGGCGCGATGAGACGCGTGCACGACCTTTCCGATCATGCCTTCCTGCCCTGGCGGTTCTTCGGTCGTGCCTTCGGGGTGACGGCGCGCGGCTGATCGGCGCCTATTCAGAATTTGGGGTCCTTTTCGGGGCCCCTTCACCCCAATTTGTACGAAACTCCTGACCGTGCGAGGCCGCCATGACCGGCAAGACGCTCTACGACAAGATCTGGGACGCCCACCTGGCCCACGAGGCCGAGGACGGCACCTGTCTTCTGTATATCGACCGCCACCTCGTCCACGAGGTCACCAGCCCCCAGGCCTTCGAGGGCCTGCGCATGGCGAACCGCACCGTTCGGGCGCCCGAGAAAACCATCGCGGTGCCCGACCACAACGTGCCGACCACGCCAGACCGCGCATCCGGCGGCATGAACGAGGAATCGCGCATCCAGGTCGAGGCGCTGGACCGCAATGCCAAGGAATTCGGGATCCACTACTATCCCGTCTCGGACGTCCGGCAGGGGATCGTGCACATCATTGGCCCCGAACAGGGCTGGACCCTGCCCGGCATGACCATCGTCTGCGGCGACAGCCACACCGCGACGCATGGGGCCTTCGGCGCGCTGGCCCACGGGATCGGCACGTCGGAGGTGGAGCACGTGCTGGCCACCCAGACCCTGATCCAGCGCAAGGGCAAGAACATGAAGGTCGAGATCACGGGCAAGCTGCGGCCCGGCGTCACGGCCAAGGACATCACGCTGTCGGTGATCGGCCGCACCGGCACCGCCGGCGGCACCGGCTACGTGATCGAATATTGCGGCGAGGCGATCCGCGACCTGTCGATGGAAGGCCGCATGACCGTCTGCAACATGGCGATCGAGGGCGGCGCGCGCGCCGGGCTGATCGCGCCGGACGAGAAGACCTACGAATACGTCAAGGGCCGTCCCCACGCGCCCGAGGGCGCGCAGTGGGATGCCGCGCTGGAATGGTGGAAGACGCTTCATTCCGACGACGATGCCCATTGGGACAAGGTCGTCACCATCGCCGGCGACGAGATCGCGCCCGTCGTCACCTGGGGCACCTCGCCGGAGGACGTCCTGCCGATCACCGCATCCGTTCCGGCACCGGGCGATTTCAACGGCGGCAAGGTGGATGCGGCGAAACGGGCGCTCGAATATATGGGCCTCCAGCCCGGCACGCCGCTCCGCGAAATCGCCATCGACACCGTCTTCATCGGCTCCTGCACCAACGGGCGGATCGAGGATCTGCGCGCCGCGGCCTCCGTCCTGAAGGGCAAGAAGATCAAGGACGGGATGCGTGCCATGGTCGTCCCCGGATCCGGTCTGGTGCGCAAGCAGGCCGAGGAAGAAGGGCTGGCCGACATCTTCCGCGATGCCGGCTTCGAATGGCGCCTCGCCGGCTGCTCGATGTGTCTGGCGATGAATCCCGACCAGCTTTCCCCCGGTGAGCGGTGCGCGGCCACGTCGAACCGCAACTTCGAGGGCCGGCAGGGTCGCGGCGGGCGCACGCATCTCATGTCACCCGCCATGGCGGCGGCGGCGGCGGTGACCGGCCATCTCACCGACGTGCGGGAAATGATGTGACCGCGTGACGGCGATCTTCGTCACCGGCGCGTCGGGCATCCTCGGCTATGCGCTGGCCGGGGATCTGGCCCGCCGGGGGCGCGACGTCACCGCGATCACCCGCAGCCCCCTGCCCGGTCCTGTACCGGGGGGGCTGCGCCGTATCCTCACGGCGGACCCGCTGATCCCTGATTGGGTCGCGGCGCAGGACGCCACCATTGTCCATTTCGCCGGCCTGTCGCGCGTGGCGCACGGTTTTGCCGATTGGGATACGCTCGAGCGATCGGAGATCGCGCCTCAGGTCGGGATGCTCGACGGGCTGGCCACGCGCGGCTGGCGCGGGCACATGGTCTATGTCTCTTCGGCGGCGGTCTATGCCCCGGACGCGCGGCTACCGATTGCGGAGGATGCGCCGCTTGCCGCCGAAACGGAATACGGCCGCCAGAAGATCGCGCTCGAGGCCGCGCATGCCGAAGCCGCGGCGGCGGAGGGACGCGCGCTGACGATTCTGCGGGTGGCCAATCCCTACGGGATGACGGCCGGGCGGGACCGGGGGGTGATCCCGCTGGTGATCGACGCGGCCCAGCGCGGCACACGCTTCACCGTGAACGGGACGGGGCGGGAGATGCGGGACTACCTGCATGTCGATGATTTGTGCGCGGCATTCCGCGCCACGATCGACCGCCCCCCGGAGGCGGGGTCGCCCCGTATCCTCAACTTGGGCTCCGGGACCGGCACGACCCTGCCCGAGATCATCGCACTGGTGGAAGCGGCCGTGGGACGCGCGGTCGATTACCGCTTCGCCCCCGCGGATGTCGGATCGAGCGTCCTCTCGATCGACCGAATCAACACCGTCTTGGGCTGGGCGCCGCGGATCCCTCTGGACGAAGGGATCGCGCGGCTGGCCGGCGCCCGCTAGGTCGCTGGGCGGGGCCTCAATAGGCCCCGTGGCAATGTTTGAACTTGCGGCCCGAGCCACAGGGGCACGGATCGTTGCGGCCCGGGTTGCCCCAGGTGGAGGGGTCGTCCTCCCGGAAGCCGGGTTCGGCGCCATCGGCCGCCGCGACGGGCTGATCGACGGGCTGGGGCGCGGCGGCG
The DNA here is from genome assembly GCF_001408515.1 of Jannaschia seosinensis. Lineage (GTDB taxonomy): Bacteria > Pseudomonadota > Alphaproteobacteria > Rhodobacterales > Rhodobacteraceae > Jannaschia > Jannaschia seosinensis. The sequence continues at coordinate 16,354 of NZ_CYPR01000039.1, forward strand.
TTCACCGTCTTCTGCTGCGCCGCCTGCTGTGTGGCGAGCTGGTCGAGGACGGCCTGACGCTCCTCCTGCGAGATCGGGCGGATGCGGGCCAGCTTCTTGGTCACTTCGAGGCGCAGGCTGTCGAGCATGGACTCGAAAAGCTGGAAGCCCTCGGTCTTGTACTCGTTGAGCGGATCGCGCTGCGCGTAGCCGCGGAAGCCGATGACGGAGCGCAGATGCTCCAGCGTCAGCAGATGCTCGCGCCATTTCGCGTCGATGGTCGACAGCAGGAACTGCTTCTCGACCTGCCGCATCTGCGGCTCGCCGAAGGCCTCGACCTTTTCAGCCATGTGCTTGTCGCTCGCCTCGTAGAGCCGTTCGCGCATAACCTCCTGATCGACGCCTTCCTCCTCGGCCCATGCGATTACGGGCTCGTCGAGGTTCAGCGTCTCGATCACGGCGGCATAGAGGCCCTGCACGTCCCATTGGTCGGCATAAGTCTTCGGCGGCAGGTATTCGTCCACTAGATCGTCGACGACCTGATGGCGCATGTCCTGCGCGATTTCGCCGATATCCTCGGCCTCCATGATTTCGAGACGCTGCTCGAACACAGCCTTGCGCTGGTCGTTCATCACGTCGTCGAACTTCAGCAGCTGCTTGCGGATGTCAAAGTTGCGCCCCTCGACCTTGGCCTGCGCGCGCTCCAGCGACTTGTTCACCCAAGGGTGCACGATCGCCTCGCCTTCCTTCATGCCGAGACCGGAGAGGACCTTCTCCAGACGCTCCGACCCGAAGATGCGCATCAGATCGTCGTCGAGCGACAGGAAGAACGCGGACCGGCCCGGATCGCCCTGACGGCCCGAGCGGCCGCGAAGCTGGTTGTCGATGCGGCGGCTTTCGTGCCGCTCCGTGGCCAGCACGAAGAGGCCGCCGGCCTCGAGGACCTTGGCGCGCTCCTCGGCCACTTCGGCCTCGATGCGCGCGCGGACCTCTTCGGGGTCGGCATCCGGGGTCGCGTCCAGCGCCTGCAGGACGCGCATCTCCACGTTGCCGCCAAGCTGGATGTCGGTGCCGCGTCCGGCCATGTTCGTGGCGATGGTGATCGCGCCGAACTTGCCGGCATCGGCGACGATCTGGGCCTCCTGCTCGTGCTGGCGGGCGTTGAGGACGTTGTGCTCCAGCTTCTCCTGAGTGAGCATCTGGCTGAGCATTTCGGACTTCTCGATCGAGGTCGTGCCGACGAGGACCGGCTGCCCCTTCTCGTGCGCCTTGCGGATTTCCGCGACGATGGCGCCGTATTTCTCGGCGGCCGTGCGGTAGACCTGATCGTGTTCGTCCTGCCGCGCGATCGGGCGGTTGGTCGGCACCTCGACCACGCCGAGCCCGTAGATCGACCCGAATTCCTCGGCCTCGGTCGCGGCCGTGCCGGTCATCCCGGCGAGCTTGGAATAGAGGCGGAAGTAGTTCTGGAAGGTGACCGAGGCGAGGGTGACGTTCTCGGGCTGGATCGACACGCCCTCCTTGGCCTCGATCGCCTGATGGAGGCCGTCCGACAGGCGGCGGCCGGCCATCATGCGGCCGGTGAACTCGTCGATCAGGACGACTTCGTCGTTGCGGACAATGTAGTTCTGATCCTTGTGGAACAGCTTGTGCGCACGCAGGCCCTGATTGACGTGGTGGACGATCGTGGTGCTCTCGGGGTCGTAGAGGCTCTGCCCCTCGGGGAGGATGCCGGCCGCGACCAGCCGCTCCTCCAGCCATTCGTTGCCCTCGTCGGTGAAGGTGACGGAGCGGGCCTTCTCGTCGCGGGTGAAATGCTCGTCCTCGATCTCGGGGATGAGGCGGTCAACCTGCGTGTAGAGGTCGCTGCGGTCCTCGGAGGGTCCGGAAATGATCAGCGGCGTGCGCGCCTCGTCGATGAGGATCGAGTCGACCTCGTCGACGATCGCGAAGTTGTGACCGCGCTGCGCCATCTCCTTGCGCGAGGCCCGCATGTTGTCGCGCAGGTAGTCGAAGCCGAGTTCGTTGTTGGTGGCATAAGTCACGTCGGCGGCGTAGCCCGCGCGCTTTTCGGCGTCGGACTGGCCGGGGACCACGACGCCGGTGTCCATGCCGAGCGCGGCGAAGACCTTGCCCATCCATTCCGCGTCGCGGCGCACGAGGTAGTCGTTGACCGTGACGATATGGACGCCCTTGCCCGACAGCGCGTTGAGATAGGCTGGGAAGGTCGCCACGAGGGTCTTGCCCTCGCCCGTCTTCATCTCGGCGATGTTGCCCTGATGCAGGAAGATGCCGCCGAGAAGTTGCACGTCGAACGCCCGCAGGCCGAGGGCGCGGCGCGCGGCCTCCCTGCAATTGGCGAAGGCCTCGGGCAGCAGGTCGTCGAGGCTCTCGCCCTTCTGGGCGCGGGCCTTGAGCGCCTCGGTGCGGTCCATGATCTGCGCATCGGTGAGGGCTTCGAATTCCGCCTCCAGCGCATTGATGGCCTCGACCGCCTTCAGCGTCGCCTTCACCTTGCGGTCGTTCGGTGTTCCGAACACCTTCTTCGCAATCGCACCGAGTCCCAGCATACGTCGTCCCTGCCTCGCGCCCTTGCCGACTGTTCGAAGGCCCCATATCACGAGGGGGAAATCACGGGCGGACGCAGTGAAAATAAGCTTCCGCCGCACTTACGTCCCGGCCTGACGCGTGTCAACGAAGGCGCCTCGGCTCACTTATCGAGAACGGCCTTGGGCCGGAAAGGAACATCTGATGCGACATCTCCTGATCGGCGCGGCCACCGCGCTCGTCCTCGCCGGCCCGGCTCTCTCCCAGACGCAGGGCAATCCGGACGCCGCGACCGTGCTGGCGACGGTGAACGGGACCGAGATCACGCTCGGCAACCTGATCGTCCTGCGCGACCGCCTGCCCGAGCAGTACCAGCAGCTTCCCGACGACGTGCTCTACGAGGCGATGCTCGACCAGCTGATCCAGCAGCAGGTCCTGGCCGACGCCATCGCGCGCGGCGCGCCCGAGGAGGCCGCGATCGAGAACGAGACGCGCGCCCTTCTGGCGACGCGCAAGCTCGAGGAGCTGACGAGCGAACCGCTCGACGATGACGAGGTGCAGGCCATCTACGACGCACGGTTCAGCGATGCCGATGCCCAGACCGAGTTCAACGCCAGCCACATCCTCGTGGAGACCGAGGAAGCGGCGCGCGAGATCGTGGCGGAGCTGGAGAGCGGGGCCGATTTCGCCGAGCTGGCGCGGGAGCGCTCCACCGGCCCCTCCGGCCCGAATGGCGGTGAACTCGGCTGGTTCGGCCCCGGCATGATGGTCCCGGAATTCGAGGCGGCCGTGACCGAGCTGGAGCCGGGCGAGATCAGCGCCCCCGTCCAGACGCAGTTCGGCTGGCACGTCGTCAAGCTCAACGAGATGCGGGACGCGGAGGCTCCTTCGCTCGAGGCGCTTCGCCCCGAGATCGAGGCGCAACTTCGCAACGAACGGCTTGAGGCCGAGATCGCGCAGCTGATGGAAGCGGCCGAGGTCGAGCGTGCGGGCGTCGATGTCGATCCGTCCGCGATGCGCGACGATTCCCTGTTCGCGGAGTAAGAAATGGCGTTGTCGGCGAAAAAGAAGCTCAAGAAACTGAAGAAGAAGCGCGACCGCCTCAAGGAGCGCGTCTCGGAACTCGAGGCGCGGCTCGAGGGGCCGCGGGGTCCGCTCGTTTCGCCGCTTGCGCCGGACTTCCCGGACCTGCCCGCCATCGACGGCATCCGCTTCGCCACCGCGCAGGCGGGCATCAAACAGGCGAACCGGACCGACGTGATGCTCGTGGAGATCGCGGCAGGCTCGGCCGTGGCGGGGGTGTTCACGCGCTCGGCCACGCGGTCGGGATCGGTCCTCGATTGCCAGGAGAAGCTCGCGGCGCGCGGCGGCTCCGGCGGTTGGGCGATCCTGGTCAATTCGGGCAATGCCAACGCCTTCACGGGTGCGGCGGGCGCGGCCTCGGTGGAGGCGATCTGCGCCGCCGTCGGACAGGCTCTCGGCACGCCAGCGGCGCGGGTGCTGACCTCCTCGACCGGGGTGATCGGGCAGCCGCTGCCGCATGAGCGCATCACGGGCGCGATGGACACGCTCGCCACCGACCTCGCCCCGGAAGGAATAGGCGATGCGGCGCGTGCGATCATGACGACCGACACCTTTCCCAAGGGCGCAGTCCGGCGCGTCGATCTCGATGGCAAGGAGGTGACGATTGCCGGCATCGCCAAGGGATCGGGGATGATCGCGCCCGACATGGCCACGATGCTGGCCTATGTCTTCACGGATGCGAAGATCACCGACGACGCGCTTCAGGCGATGATGTCGGACCTGACGCAGCAGACGTTCAACGCGGTCACGGTGGATGGCGACACCTCCACCTCCGATTCGGTGATCGTTGCGGCGACCGGGCGGGCCGGAAACGAGGAGATCACGTCCGCGCGCACGAAGGCCGGGCGCGACTTCAAGGCGGCTTTGCACGAGGTTCTGCGCGATCTTGCGCTCCAGATCGTCATGGATGGCGAGGGCGCGACCAAGCTGATCGAGGTCCGGGTCTCTGGGGCCGCGAATGCCGCCGATGCCAGGCGCGTCGCGTCGTCCATCGCGAATTCGCCGCTCATCAAGACCGCCGCGGCCGGCGAGGATCCGAACTGGGGCCGCGTCGTGATGGCCGTGGGAAAATCCGGCGCGAAGGCGGACCGGGACCGCCTGACCATACGCTTTGGCGACATCCTCGTGGCGGAGAACGGACAGGTCGCCCCCGATTACCGCGAGGAGGCCGGCGCCGCCTACATGACGCGCGACCGCATCACGCTGTCCGTCGATCTGGGGCTTGGCGAAGCGGAGGACACAATGTGGACCTGCGACCTCACCTACCGCTACGTGGAGATCAACGCGGATTACCGTTCTTGAGCGGCAAGCCCGTCGTCCTCGTCTCCGCCGTCGCGCTGATCGATGCGGACGGGCGCGTCCTGCTCGCGCGACGTCCCGAGGGGAAAACGATGGCTGGCCTGTGGGAGTTTCCCGGCGGCAAGGTCGAGGCGGGCGAGACACCGGAGGCCGCCCTGATCCGCGAGCTGGAGGAGGAGCTGGGAATCGGCACTTGGGCCTCCTGCCTCGCGCCGCTGACGTTCGCATCGCACGCCTACGAAGGGTTTCACCTTCTGATGCCACTCTTTGCCTGCCGGAAATGGGAGGGGCAGCCGATGGCTCGCGAACGGCAGGAACTCCGCTGGGTCAGGCCGCGCGACTTAAGAGATTACCCGATGCCGCCGGCCGATCTGCCCCTGATTCCGGTGTTGCGCGATTGGCTCTGAATTCCCACGCTGCGTAAAAAAGCCGCGCCATTCTTAACGCGCCGTTTATCTTTTAGCCTGAATAATGTCACTGTACCGTCATGATGTCGGGCGGAAGCCCGACAAACATGCAGGGCAAGAGAGGGACATGCCATGCTTAGAACCGTATCCATTGGAAAGTACCTGTCGATTCAGGGCATCTTCGTGCAGAATCTGGCCGATGGCTTGGGCCAGGTCCGCGTCGGCACGCAATTGTTCACCGGCCGCTTGATCGGGGGCTGATCCGGCCGGTTTGATCGACTGACTGAGAACTGGCCGGCTATATCCAGCCCGCCAGATTCTCCGCCGCGATATCGGCCAACGCATCCATGTGCGCCTCGTCGTCGTTCAGGCACGGGATGTACGCGAAGCGCTCGCCGCCCGCTTCCTCGAAGCTCTCCCGTATCTCCTCGTTGATCTCTTCGAGCGTCTCGATGCAGTCCGAACTGAAGGCCGGCGCGATGACGGCGATGTTGCGCTTGCCATCCTCGCGCGCCAGCCGTGCTACCTCCTCCACCGTATAGGGCTTGAGCCATTCCTCGGGGCCGAACTTCGACTGGAATGTGGTCGTGATCCGATCCTTGTCCCAGCCCAGACGCTCACGCAGCAGGCGCGTCGTCTTCTGGCACTGACAATGATACGGATCGCCTTCCATCAGATACCGCTTCGGCACCCCGTGATAGGAGCAGACGAGGATCTCGGGCTCGATCTCCGCCGCCGCATAGGCCCGCTCCACCGATTGCGCGAGCGCCTCGATATAGCGCGGATCCTCAAAATAGGCAGGCACCGTGCGCGACGACGGCTGCCATTTCAGCTTCATCAGCGCGCGGAAGAACTGATCGTTGGCCGTCGCCGACGTCGCCCCGGCGTATTGCGGATAGAGCGGGAAGAAGACGATACGCTCGCAGCCCGCCGCCTGCATCTCGGCGACCTTGGTCATGGTCGACGGATTGCCGTAGCGCATGCAGTAATCGACCATCACCCGATCCCCGAAGCGCGCGCGCATCCGCGTCTTCATCTTGGCGACCTGCGCCTTGGTGATCGTGGCCAGGGGGCTTTCGCCCGCCTCGTTGTTCCAGATCGAGCGGTAGGCCGCACCGGACCGGAACGGGCGCGAGGTCAGGATGATCCCCTGCAGGAGCGGCTGCCACAGGAAGGGGGAGTAGTCGATGACGCGGCGATCGGACAGGAATTCACCCAGATAGCGCCGCATTGACCAGTAATCGTGGCCGTCCGGGGTGCCGAGATTGGCCATCAGCAGGCCGATCTTGCCCATCCGCACCTTCGGGTGGCCCTCAGGCGCGTGGGGCAGCGGCGTCTCGGGCGTCTGGCTCATCATGTTCATTCCGGTGTCTTCCCCTTCGATCCTGTTTCCGGCACGCCGAGCGCATCGGCCAGCCGCGCCTGAGCCGAACCGGGCCTGAGCGGTTTCTGCTGCGTCTCCGAAGGTGCCCAGCCGGTCAGGAACACGATCTCGAACGTCGCCGCGATGCCGTCCCCATCGGGGAACGCTTTCCTATAGAGCGCGTCGGCGCGCGCGAACAGGCCGCGCCGTGGCGCGACGCGGTGGCGGGCGGCGAGCGCGTTGGTTTCACCCATGGCCCGAAGGTCTTGCGCTAGGTGCGACAAATCGCGGTACCGCACACGCAGTGGCGTGACGTCCGCGACCGGCAGGGCCAGCCCCGCACGCTGCAACAGCGCGCCGAGATCGCGAATCTCGCCCATCGGCGCGACGCGCGGGCTCAGCCCGCCAGTTATCTCGGTCTCCGCCTGCCCCATCGCGGCCCGCAGCTCCGTCAGGGTTTCCCCGCCGAGCGTGGCGACCATCATTAGTCCGTCCTCGCGGAGCGCCCGGCGGCACTGAATGAGCTGCCCCACGGGATCGTCGGCCCAGTGCAGGCTCATCGCGTGGATCACGAGGTCATGGGCGCAGGTCTGCAGACCGAGCGTTTCGATATCGGCCACCAAGGCCGCGCCGGGCAGCGCGTTGCGCCAGATTTCGGGGTGCCCGGTCACGATCGCCGGGTCCGTAAACGTCCTGTTAACGTCTTTGAGCCTTTCCTGAACCTCGTCGATCGCCGCCGCATGCAGGAACCACGCCCCGCTGCGCGGGTCGTCCGCGCGGGCGCGGTGCAGGTCGAGGGCGTGACGGTCGGTCAGGGACGGCATTTGCATGGGGCGGAGGTAAGGCTTGGAGAGCGGCTTGAAAAGCCCGCTGCGGCGGACGGTCATGGCGTTACGCGACGCGCTTTATCCGGTGACCTGCATGATGTGCGACACCCGCGTGCAGGAGGACGGGGCGCTCTGCCCTGCCTGCTGGTCCGACACACCGTTCCTGACGGGCGCATGCTGCGATCTGTGCGGCGTGGCCCTGCCCGGCGCGGAGGACGGGCCCAGCCACTGCGACGAATGTCTGTCGCGCGGCCGCCCCTGGGACGAGGGGCGTGCGGCCTTGGCCTATGCCGGCGGCGCTCGGCGGCTCGTCCTTGCGCTCAAGCACGGTGACCGTACGGAACTGGCTCATGGCGCGGCGGCCTGGATGCATCGCCGCGCCCGCGATCTGATCGGGCCGGAGACGATCTTCGTGCCGGTGCCGATCCACCGCTGGCGGTTGCTCAAGCGGCGCTACAACCAATCGGCCCTGCTGGCCAATGCGCTCGCGCGGCGGACGGGCGGACAGGCGGCGCCGCAACTCCTCACCCGCCACCGGCAGACGAAGCGTCAGGACGAGGCCGTCAGCCGCTTCGAAAACATGGTGGATGCGATCTCGCTCACGCCGGGGGCGACGGTCGCGGGCGCGCATGTGGCGCTGGTGGACGATGTGATGACCTCGGGCGCCACGCTCACCGCCTGCGCCGAGGTGTTGCGCGCGCATGGGGCGGCGCGGATCACGGTGCTGCTGCTCGCTCGCGTTGCGAAGGGAGAGTGACGGCATATATCGTGGTGCGACACTTTCGCATGAGGCCCCCATGAAACCTGTCGAGATCTACACCCAACCGCTCTGCGGCTTTTGCACGGCGGCAATCCGGCTTCTGTCGTCCAAGGGCGCGCAGATTACCGAGCACGACGTCGCCGCCACGCCGGGCAAGCGGGCGGAGATGACGCAGCGGGCGAATGGCGGCCGGACGACGCCGCAGATTTTCGTGGGCGACACGCATGTCGGCGGCTGCGACGATCTCTTCGCGCTCGAAAGGACGGGCAAGCTCGACGCGCTCTTGCAGGAGTGATGCGCGTCGGCCTGATCCAGTCGAACGTGACCGACGATCCGGCGGCCAGCCTGCCTGTCATGCTCGATCTCGTGGCCGAGGCGGCAGCGCGGGGGGCGAAGTTCATCGCCACGCCGGAAGTCAGCAACTGCGTCTCGGCCAGCCGCAGCCATCAGCGCAAGGTCCTGCTGCCCGAGGCGCGGGATCAGACGCTGGCGGCATTGCGCGCGGCCGCGGCGCAGCACGGGGCGTGGATCCTGATCGGAAGCCTCGCGCTGCGTACGGCCGATCCCGAGGGGCGATTCGCCAACCGCTCCTTCCTGATCGACCCCGAGGGGCGGATCGCCGCGCGCTACGACAAGATCCACATGTTCGACGTGACTGTCAGCGAAACCGAAACCTACCGCGAATCCGCAGGCTACCGGCCCGGCACGCGGGCGACGCTGGCGGAGACGCCGTGGGGCAAGCTCGGCATGACGATCTGCTACGACGTGCGGTTTCCGGCGCTTTACCGGCGGCTCGCGCAGGGGGGAGCGGTGTTCCTGTCGGTCCCCGCGGCGTTCTCGCCCGAAACGGGTGCGGCTCATTGGGAAATCCTGCTGCGGGCGCGGGCGATCGAGACGGGCTGCTTCGTCCTTGCGCCCGCCCAGACGGGGACGCATGCCGCAACCTCCGGCCGCGCCCGGCGCACCCACGGACATTCGATGATCGTGGCGCCCTGGGGCGAAGTCGTGCTGGATGCCGGGACCGAGCCGGGCGTGTATATCGCCGAGATCGATCCCGAGGAGGCCGCCCGCGCCCGCGCCCGGGTGCCGTCGCTTGGCGCCGACCGGCACTGGGACGGCCCATGACGGATGCGCGTGACGGGGAAGCCGCGAAGCTGGCCGTCGCCCTCTTCAGCGAGATGCTCACCGCGGATCAGCTTGTGCGCGCACGGCTTGGCCGGGCGCTGCCCAAGGGAATGGAGCTGAGCCATTTCATCGTCCTCAATTACCTCGCCCAGCACCGCGAGGAGCGTTCGCCGGCGGAACTGGCCCGCATCTTCCACCTGTCGCGCGGGGCAATGACGAACACGTTGACCAAACTGGCATGGGCGGGCCACGTCCATGTCCGCCCGGATTGGGACGATGCCCGGCGCAAGCGCGTGACGATCAGCGGCGCCGGTCTTGCGGCGCGCGAGGCCGCATTGAACGCGATCCGTCCGATCCTGACCGACGCGGTGGAGGAGATCGGGACCGAGCGGACACGCAGCGCCATTCCCGTCCTGCGCGAGATTCGGCAGCGGTTCGGCGAAACGGAGTGAAACCTGCGCACCGCCATGCGTTGACCCCTGAATGCCAATTCCCAGGAGGCCAGCATGGTCACGATCTACCACAACCCCGATTGCAGCCAGTCACGCGACGCGCTCTCGATGATCCGTCAGACCGGCATCGAGCCGGAGGTGATCCTCTACCTTGAGACGCCGCCGTCACGGCCCGAACTGGAATCGCTGATCGCGGCGATGCGGATCGGCCCGCGCGACCTGCTGCGCCGGAAGGAGACGCTTTATGTCACGCTCGGGCTGGACGATCCGGACATGCCGGATGAGCGGATCATCGACGCGATGGCGGAACATCCGGTTCTGATCGAACGGCCGATCGTCGCCACGCCGAAGGGGACGAAACTTTGCCGCCCGCCCGAAGAGGTGCTGACGCTTCTGGACACGGATGTCGCCGCTTTCACCAAGGAGAGCGGCGAGACCGTGCATCGCTGAGCAACCTGCCTCGTCTGTGCATGGAACACCCGACGCCCCATGAGGCGCCGGGTTTTTCCGTCTCCGCCTCAGCGGGTTCAGTCCACGCGGCGGACCATGAGTTGCGTGCCCTGCTTCTTGGTCTCCAGCCGCTTGATATCGGCCACGAGGTCCGAGAGCTTCCGCTTGCCATAGGTCCGGGTGTCGAAATCGGGCATCTGCGCGACGATCTGGCTGCCCAGCGCCCCGAGCGCGTACCAATCGTCGTCCTGATCCATCCGCTCCATCGCCCGCAGGATCAGGGGCAGCGCATCCTGCGGCATGCGCTTTTTCGGGGGCGGGACGTTGCTGGTGGCCGGCTCGTCGACGATGTTCTCGATCAGGATGAAGCGGTTGCAAACGTTGCGCAGCGATTCCGGCGCCTTGCCCTCGCCGATGCCGATGACGTCGAGCCCCTCCTCCCGGATGCGGCTGGCCAGGCGGGTGAAGTCGCTGTCCGAGGAGACCAGCACGAAGCCGTCGAAGCGCCCGGAATGCAGGATATCCATCGCGTCGATCACCAGACCGATATCGGAGGCGTTCTTGCCCTTGGTATTGGCGGTTTCCTGATGCGCGACGAGACCAAGCTCCAGCACCTTGTCCGTCCAGCCGCGCAACTGCCCGGAGGACCAGTCACCGTAGACGCGGCGCAGGGCCGGCTCGCCCAGCCCGGTGATCTCCTTGAGGATGCCTTCGGCGAACCGGGCGGGAATGTTGTCGGCGTCGATCAGAACGGCGAGGAGGGGGCGGTCGCGTTGGGGCACGGTAGCGGGCCTTTCGGTTGAGCGGCGGGCGCCTTCAGGGACAGGGCGCCGCGCCGGCGATCTCGTCGCGGAGCGTTTGCGCCGACATGCCCTCCGCCACGGTCAGGAGCAAGGTGCCCCCGAAGATCGCATCGTGGATCACGGGCCGCATGATCGTGCGGCCACAGCGCGTCACCCGGATCCGCTCGCCCAGGTGATCGCGCGTGAAGGCCCCGAACCGCAGTGCCGCATCCTCGGTCAACTGAACCGAAACGGCTCCGTCGCCGGGGCCCCCGGCGACGGCCGCCACATCCGTCGGCGCGAAGGACAGAACCACCTCCGCCGTGCCGACGGTGAACAGGTCGTCCGCCGCCACGGGCGATGCGAGAGCGGCAGACAGGAGGGCGATGCGGATCAATAGACGACGACGGACCGAATGCTCTCGCCCCTGTGCATGAGGTCGAAGCCCTTGTTGATGTCGTCGAGCGGCATGGTGTGCGTGATCATCGCGTCGATCTCGATCTTGCCGTCCATGTACCAGTCCACGATCTGCGGCACGTCCGTCCGTCCGCGCGCGCCGCCGAAGGCCGTGCCGCGCCAGACCCGCCCGGTGACGAGCTGGAAGGGCCGCGTGGCGATCTCGGCCCCGGCCGGCGCCACGCCGATGATGATGCTCTCGCCCCAGCCCTTGTGCGCGGATTCGAGGGCCTGCCGCATGACCGTGACGTTGCCCGTCGCGTCGAACGTGTAATCCGCGCCGCCGCCGGTCAATGCGACGAGATACGGCACGATATCGCCGTCGATCTCCTTCGGGTTCACGAAGTCGGTCATCCCGAACCGCTCCGCCATCGCCTTCTTGTCATTGTTCAGGTCCACGCCGACGATCCGGTCCGCCCCCGCAAGCCGCAGCCCCTGGATCACGTTGAGCCCGATGCCGCCGAGGCCGAACACGATGGCCGTCGATCCGATCTCCACCTTGGCGGTGTTGATCACCGCGCCGATCCCGGTCGTGACGCCGCAGCCGATATAGCAGATCTTGTCGAACGGTGCGTCGGAGCGGACCTTGGCCAGCGCGATCTCCGGCAGGACGGTGTGGTTGGCGAAGGTGGAGCAGCCCATGTAATGCAGGATCGGCGTGCCGTCCGTCATGCGGAACCGCGACGTGCCGTCGGGCATCACCCCCTGACCTTGCGTCGAGCGGATCGCCTGGCAAAGGTTGGTCTTGGGGTTGAGGCAGTATTCGCATTCCCGGCATTCGGGCGTGTAGAGCGGGATGACGTGGTCGCCCGGGCGAAGCGACGTGACGCCCGGCCCGACCTCGACCACCACGCCCGCACCCTCATGGCCCAGGATGGCGGGGAACAGCCCTTCGGGATCGGCGCCGGAGCGGGTGAATTCATCGGTGTGGCAGATGCCCGTGGCCTTGATCTCGACCAGAACCTCACCGGCCTTCGGGCCGTCAAGTTCCACGTCCATAACCTCGAGGGGCTTGCCTGCCTCGATCGCGACGGCGGCCTTGGTGCGCATGGGAATTCTCCTTCGTGCTATTGCCTTGCAACGTCCGGCATGTCCTCCTCGAATGCAATGGATGGAGGTGCCGATGCGGCGAATGATGGTGATCCTGCTCATGCTGGGGGCCTGCAACGAGGCCACCGGGAAATCCGGCGACGAATGCGGCGCCGACGGCTACCGCGGCCTCGTCGGCGCGAATATCGCGGCGGTCACCCTGCCCGCCGAACTCAACGACCGCGTGATCGGGCCGGATACGATGGTGACGATGGATTACGATCCGACGCGGCTCAATATCCGCGTGGACGAGGATGGCCGGATCGTGGAACTCTACTGCGGCTGACACGTCACGCCGGGACCGGGCCGCCCGCCGCGATCATCTGGTGATGCAGGCGGGCGAGGTCGTGATCCTTGCCGGCGGTCACGGCGGCCATGACACGGCCGTCCTTCACGTAGCGGGCAAGGAACGGACCCTCCGCCGGGTCGCCGTCGAACAGGACGTCATCCCATCCCTCCGCATGTCCGAGGTAACGGTATTGCCGGGCGAGCGCGGTCCAGAAGAACGGGATGTCGGGCTCGACCTCGGCAGGCTCCGGGCGGGCGATCCCGAGATGATCCATCATCGCATCGGCGGCGCGAATGCCGTGCTGGCGCGCGACCCGCCAATGCTCGATCCGGGCGGGACCGAACGGCGTGGGCGCACGGGCGCAATCGCCGGCGACGAAGACAGAATCGAGACCCGGCACGCCAAGATCGGGACCAACGGCAACGCCGCCATCTTCTCCCGCAGCCAGCCCGGCGATGTCGCCGGTGACGGGAGTGACCCCGATAGCGAGCAGGACGAGGTCGGTCTCGATTTCCGTGCCGTCCTTCAGGCGCACGGCCGCGACGTGGCCCTCGCCCGTGAACGCCTCGACCGAAGCGCCGGTGCGGATATCGACACCCGCCGCTTTATGTTCGGCAAGGATGGCGCGGGCGACCCGCTCTCCGACCACTTTCGACAGCGGCAGGTCCTCCTGCACGATCAGCGTGACGTCGAGGCCGCGCTTCGTCAGCGACAGGGCCGCCTCCATTCCAATGAAGCCGCCCCCGATCAGAACCGCCCGCTTTGCCGCGTCCGCCGCCGCGGAAAGCCCGGCCGCGGAGGCGGCGGAGCGCAGGAGATGGACGCCCGGAAGGTCGCCCCCCGGCAGGTCCGGCCGGTTCGGCGCACCGCCCGGCGCCACGAGCAGCGCGTCGTAGGGCCGGATGGTGCCGTCGGCGAGCGTGACGCGGCCGGGCTCGACGGCGGCGACTGTGCCTTTGATCGGCGTGATGTCGCGCGCGGCCAGCCCGTCGGCATCCGTCGTGGTCAGGCTCGCGGGATCCGTGCCGCGGGCCAGCACCCCCTTCGACAGCATCGTGCGGTCGTAGGGCGCACGTTCCTCGGGAGAGATCATCTCGACCGCCCCCTCGAACCCCGCCTCGCGCAGCCGCAGCGCGCAGGCCTCGGCCGCCGCGCCCGCACCGATCAGCACGACGCGGCGCGTGTCGATCTTCTGGCGCGTGTGGTCCGGCACGACATGGGCCGGCGCGTCGTCGGGCAGATCCACCAGCACGCGACCATCGCGGATCTCCACGTCGAAACGCTGCAGGTCGCCATGGCCGGGCGGCTGCATCTGACGCCCGGTCGCGGTATCGAAACAGGCATGGTGGAAGGCACAGATCACCCGGTCTCCGTCCAGCGCGCCCTTCGAGAGCGGCAGGCCCAGATGCGGACATTCGTGGGTCAGCGCGGTCACGTCCCCTCCCCTGCGGATCAGCAGAATCGTACGCTCCCCGGCCTGCGCGGCATGCGGCGTGGCCTCGGGAATGTCGGACAGCGCGGCGACGTCGTATTGCGGCATGGGGAGCTCCTGCGGGGTGTGCGACGGTCAAACGATCCGCAGCGCTTGCATGTTCCGGACGCCTTGCCTATATCGCCTCTCGACAGCGGCGCCCGACGGGCTCCACCGGGAAAGATCGACGGGCCGCGCGCCCGTTTTTTTGTGCCTCGACTGACTTCTGGGGAATCATGTCCGACCTCATCGCCAAGACCGCGCTCGACAAGCGCCTCGCCGAGATCGCCGCTCCGGTCGTCGAAGACATGGGCTTCGAGCTGGTGCGCCTGCGGCTGATGGCGGGCAAGACCGCCACGCTTCAGGTCATGGCGGACAAGCCCGAGGGCGGCATCGAAGTCGACGATTGCGCCCGGATTTCGACCGACCTTTCGGCGGTTCTCGATGTCGAGGATCCGATCGTGGACGAATACGCGCTCGAGGTTTCCTCGCCCGGGATCGACCGCCCTCTGACGCGGCTGAAGGATTTCGAGGCCTGGGCCGGTCACGAGGCACGCGTCGAGACAACCGAGTTGATTGACGGGCAGCGACGCTTCAAGGGTGTCCTGCAGGGTGTCGAGGATGACGAGATCCTGATTGAGATCGAGCGGGGCGCCGAGACTCCGGTGATCGGGCTCAAGTTCGACTGGCTGTCGGATGCCAAGCTGATCCTCACGGACGATCTGATCCGCGAGGTCCTGAAGAACAGAAAAGACGCGGGCCAGATCGACGAGACCCGGTTCGACGAAGTGCAGACACATCTGGACGGTGAGGAAGACTGACCATGGCCATCACATCCGCGAACCAGCTGGAGTTGCTCCAGATCGCCGACGCGGTCGCGCGCGAGAAGATGATCGACCCGGGCCTCGTGATCGAGGCCATGGAGGAGAGCCTCGCGCGGGCGGCGAAGTCCCGCTACGGCAGCGAGATGGACATCCGCGTGTCCATCGACCGCAGGACCGGTCAGCCCACGTTCACCCGTGTGCGCGCCGTCACCGAAGACGACCTGATCGAGAACGAGAAGGCCGAGATCTCGCCCAAGGCGGCGCAGCAGACGGTCGCCGGTTCCAAGAACGACATGTTCGTCACCCAGACCAAGGTCCCCGTCTACGGCGAGGAAGGCCAGCAGACCGGAACGCACCAGGTGCGCGTGTTCAACCTGCGCCGCCCGACCGAGGCCGACCGCAAGCGCATGGATGGCGTGGATCAGGACACGCCCCCGCAGCTCGGCGATCTTCTGTCCGACCAGGTTCCGCCGGTGGATATGGGCCGCATCGCCGCCCAATCGGCCAAGCAGGTGATCCTGCAGAAGGTCCGTGAGGCGGAGCGCGACAAGCAGTTCGAGGAATACAAGGACCGCGTGGGCCAAATCGTCAACGTGGCCGTCAAGCGTGAAGAATACGGCAACGTCATCGTCGACCTCAATCCGGGCGAAGGCTCGCTGCGCCGCAACGACAAGATCGGGCGCGAGACCTATCGCCCCGGCGACCGCGTCCGCGTCTACATCAAGGACGTGCGCCGCGAGCAGCGCGGCCCGCAGGTCTTCCTCAGCCGCACGGCGCCCGAGTTCATGGTCGAGTTGTTCCGCATGGAAGTGCCGGAAATCTACGACGGCGTCATCGAGATCAAGGCCTGCGCCCGCGATCCGGGAAGCCGCGCCAAGATCGCCGTGATTTCCTACGACAGCTCGATCGACCCCGTCGGCGCCTGCGTCGGCATGCGGGGCTCCCGCGTGCAGGCGGTGGTCAACGAGCTTCAGGGCGAGAAGATCGACATCATCCCGTGGAACGACGATGCGCCGACCTTCCTCGTCAACGCGCTGCAGCCCGCGGAGGTGACGAAGGTCGTCCTCGACGAGGAGGCCGAGCGGATCGAGGTCGTCGTGCCGGAGGAGCAGCTGTCGCTCGCCATCGGCCGCCGGGGCCAGAACGTGCGGCTGGCGAGCCAGCTCACCGGTCTCGACATCGACATCCTCACCGAGGAAGAGGAATCGAAGCGCCGCCAGGCCGAGTTCGAGGAGCGCACGAAGCTCTTCATGGACACGCTCGACCTCGACGAGTTCTTCGCGCAGCTCCTCGTCTCCGAAGGGTTCACCAATCTCGAGGAAGTCGCCTATGTCGAGAGCGACGAGCTTCTGGTGATCGACGGCGTGGACGAGGATACGGCCACCGAGCTTCAGGCCCGTGCCCGCGACTACCTCGAGGCGCAGAACGCCAAGGCGCTGGAGACGGCGCGTGCCAACGGCCTGCAGGACGATCTGGCGAATTTCGAAGGATTGTCGCCGCAGATGCTTGAGGCGCTGACGAAGGATGGCGTGACCACGCTTGAGGAATTCGCCACGTGTGCGGATTGGGAACTGGCCGGCGGCTGGACCGTCGAGAATGGCGAGCGCACCAAGGATGACGGCCTGCTGGAGCCTTTCGGCATCACGCTGGAGGAGGCACAGGACATGATCATGACCGCCCGCGTGATGCTGGGATGGGTCGAGCCCGAAGACGTCGTCGGTCCGGCCGAGGACGAAGACGAAGCCGCGCTCCAGCCAGAGGAGGCCGGGGCGTGATCGCCCCGGTATGTTCCCCTGACCCGCGGCGGCAGAGAAAAATCGCGCGACGAGCCTGAACGTCGCTGCATCGTCACCGGCGAAACCGGCCCCAAGGAGGGGCTGATCCGTTTCGTGGTCGGTCCTGACGATCAAATCTATCCCGACCTCGCCGGAAAGCTTCCCGGACGGGGAATTTATGTCACGGCCGCACGTGCCCCCTTGGAAAAGGCGGTGGCAAAGCGCATATTTTCGCGTGGAGCCAAGCGGCAGGTGCAGGTGCCCGACGGGCTGGTCGATCTGGTCGAAGCCGGATTGCTGCGACGGGTGCAGGACGCGCTCGCCATGGCCCGCAAGGCCGGACAGGCGGTTTCGGGCTATGAGAAGGTCAGGGCGATGCTCGACCGGGAGGAGGCACGGGTTCTCCTCCAGGCCCGCGACGGATCGGAGCGGGGCAAGGGCAAGCTCTCGACCCCGCAAGGAGGCCGCTGGATCGGCTTCCTGACCATGGACGAGCTGGGCCTCGCCTTCGGGCGGGAGCGTGTGGTGCATGCGGCCGTGGCCGCTGGAACCTTGGCCCGGCGTATTGTAGAGGAAGCCACAAGGCTTCAGGGCATCAGACACAGCGAGGACGGCGCATCGGCCGTCCAGAAGGATACGAAAAACGCATGAGCGATCAGGACGGCAAGAAACCCCTCGGCCTTTCCGGCGGCGCGCGTAGCGGCACGGTCAAGCAAAGCTTCGCCCGCGGGCGCACCAATAACGTGGTCGTTGAGACGAAGCGCAAGCGCGTCTCGGTACCCAAGCCCCAGGCGCAATCGGCGGCTGCGGTCAACGCGCAG
The DNA here is from genome assembly GCF_001408515.1 of Jannaschia seosinensis. Classification (GTDB taxonomy): domain Bacteria; phylum Pseudomonadota; class Alphaproteobacteria; order Rhodobacterales; family Rhodobacteraceae; genus Jannaschia; species Jannaschia seosinensis. Next base: position 34,153 of record NZ_CYPR01000039.1, read on the forward strand.
GGCGGCAAGTCCAAGGGCGGCACCACCGACGCCGAGATGGAACGCCGTCTCAAGGCGCTTCAGGCCGCCCGCGCCCGCGAGGCCGAGGACACCGAACGCCGCGAGCGCGAGGAGCGCGAGCGTCAGGAGGAGCGCGATCGCCGTCGCGCCGAGATCGAGGCCAAGGAGCGCGAGGAGCAGGAGCGTGCCCAGCTCGCTCGCCAGCGCGCCGAAGAGGACGAGCGTCGCCAGCGCGAGGCCCAGGAGGCCCGCGAGCGGCCCGCGCCCGCCGAGCCCGTCGCGACCGAGCCGACCGCCGCGGCGGAACCCCGCAAGCGCGACATGGGCCCCGACGCCCGCCCCGGCCGCAGCGACGCCCCGCGTCGCCGCGACGACGAGGGTGGCAAGCCCAAGGGCGGCGACGCCGATCGCCGGTCGGGCAAGCTGACCGTGAACCAGGCGCTTCGCGGTGGCGAGGGCGGACGTCAGCGCTCGCTCGCCTCCATGCGCCGCAAGCAGGAGCGTCAGCGCCGCGGTGGCCCGAGCCAGCCGCAGGAGAAGGTGGCGCGCACGGTGCAGCTTCCCGAGACGATCGTCGTCTCCGAGCTGGCCAACCGCATGACCGAACGCGTCGCCGCCGTCGTCAAGGCGCTGATGCAGAACGGCATGATGGTCACGCAGAACCAGGTGATCGACGCCGACACTGCCGAGCTCATCATCGAGGAGTTTGGCCACAAGGTGCAGCGCGTCTCCGAGGCCGACGTGGAGCAGGTGATCCGGACCGAGGAGGACACTGCCGCGGATCTCGAGCCGCGTGCCCCGGTCATCACGATCATGGGCCATGTCGACCACGGCAAGACGTCGCTTCTGGACGCGATCCGCAAGACCAAGGTCGTCTCCGGCGAGGCCGGCGGCATCACGCAGCACATCGGCGCCTACCAGGTCGAAGTGAACGACACGATGCTGACGTTCCTCGACACGCCGGGCCACGCAGCCTTCACCTCGATGCGGGCCCGTGGCGCGCAGGTGACGGATATCGTGGTTCTGGTCGTGGCGGCGGACGACGCGGTGATGCCGCAGACCATCGAGGCCATCAACCACGCCAAGGCGGCGGGGGTCCCGATGATCGTGGCGATCAACAAGGTCGACTTGCCGGCGGCGGATCCGAATCGCGTGCGGACGTCCCTGCTCCAGCACGAGGTCGTGGTGGAGGAGATGTCCGGCGACGTGCAGGACGTCGAGGTCTCGGCCCATACAGGTAAGGGCCTCAACGAGCTGCTCGAGGCGATCGCGCTGCAATCCGAGATCCTGGAGCTGAAGGCGAACCCGAAGCGGGCCGCCCAGGGCGCGGTGATCGAGGCGCAGCTCGACGTGGGCCGCGGACCGGTTGCGACCGTTCTGGTGCAGACCGGTACGTTGCGTCAGGGCGATATCTTCGTCGTCGGCGAGCAATGGGGTAAGGTCCGCGCGCTGGTCGACGATCACGGCAATCGCGTGAAGGAAGCGGGACCGTCCTTCCCCGTCGAGGTGCTGGGCATCAACGGCACGCCCGAGGCGGGCGACGTGCTCAACGTCGTCGAGACCGAGGCGCAGGCCCGTGAAATCGCCGAGTACCGCGCCAACGCCGCCAAGGACAAGCGTGCGGCGGCCGGTGCCGCGACCACCCTCGACCAGATGATGGCGAAGGCCAAGGAGGATCAGGGCGTCAGCGAGCTGCCGATCCTCGTCAAGGCCGACGTGCAGGGTTCGGCCGAGGCGATCGTGCAGGCGATGGAGAAGGTCGGCAACGAGGAGGTGCGCGTCCGCGTGCTCCATTCCGGTGTCGGCGCCATCACCGAGAGCGACATCACCCTGGCCGAAGCGTCCGGCGCGCCGGTCATCGGCTTCAACGTCCGCGCCAACGCGCCCGCGCGCGCCGCGGCCAACCAGAAGGGCGTCGAAATCCGGTACTACTCGGTAATCTACGATCTGGTGGACGACGTGAAGAAGGCGGCCAGTGGTCTGCTCTCGGCGGAGATCAAGGAAACCTTCATCGGTTACGCCGAAATCCGCGACACCTTCCGCGTCACCGGCGTGGGCACCGTTGCGGGCTGTCTCGTGACCGAAGGCATTGCCCGGCGGTCGGCGGGCGTTCGCCTGCTTCGCGACAACGTCGTGATCCACGAGGGCACGCTGAAGACGCTCAAGCGCTTCAAGGACGAAGTGAAGGAGGTCCAGTCGGGCCAGGAATGTGGCATGGCGTTCGAGAACTACGACGACGTCCGCAAGGGCGACGTGATCGAGATCTTCGAGCGTGAAGAGGTGGAGCGCAGCCTCGCCTGATCCGCAACTTGCTGCGAATGAACAAACGGGGGCCTCGCGGCCCCCGTTCTCGTTTCAGCGTATCGCTCTGACCTTGATGACCGGATCGCGCCGCGCCTCGCGCTCCGGCTTGTCCGCCGCGACAAAGGGAGCGCTGCGGACTGCGCCCTCTTCCCGCGATCCGGCCAAGCCGGCCCCAAGCGGCGCGGCTGACGGCCTCCCCACGCTCCCCTGCCCCGCGGCAAGGGACGCTCGGCTGATATCAGCGATGTCGAACACGGCGCGCATGACCTGTGCCCCGGCAATCGCGGACGAGCCGATAAGCGCGACAGCCGCTCCGGTCGCCAGCCCGCTAAGTGCCGTCACCGCCTCCAGTCCCGTCACACTGCCGATGGCGAGGACGGAAACCGCGCCCGATGCAACCGTCAGCAGCCCGATCCCCGTCACGATCCAGCCGACAAAGCCGGCCACACCGACCATCATGCGGCCTGTCGTGTAGGTACGTTTGAACTCGGCCATCTTCGCGGATCCTCCTTTGGGAGCTGGCGCGGCCGATATGTCCCGACCGGCGCGTCGCCACAACGAAAAAGGCCGCCCCCGAAGGAGCGGCCCGATCATTCACGCGGCTGGCGGATCACTCGCCCTTGCGGCCCTTGACCGGCGCCCAGATCCGCTTGTTCGTCAGGTAGAGCAGCACAGACAGCACGGCGAGCATGATGACAGCCGTCAGGCCCATCTGCTTGCGCGCGGCGAGTTTCGGCTCCGCCGTCCACATGAGGAACGCGGCGACGTCTTTCGCGGCGCTCTCCATATCGCTCGGTGCGCCATCGTCGAACTCGACGTAATCGTCGCCCAGAACCGGCGCCATGCTGATCCAGCGGCCTGGGAAGGCCTCGTTCTCGTAAAGAACAGTGCCCGCCTGCTCCATCTCCTCGCCGGTATAGCCGGTCAGGAGGGAGGCGATATATTCCGCGCCTCCCATGCCCTTCACGATCTGGTTGATCCCGAGATTGGCCGGGCCGTGGAAGCCGGCCCGTGCCTTCGCCATCAGCGACAGGTCCGGCGCGCCCACGGCGTTGTTCGCCGGGAAGTTGTCCGTCGGCGCGGCATCGCGGAAGTCGCCCTGCTCGCCCAGTTCGGGATCGAAGACCTCGATCTGCGATGCGTATGCGCGCACCTGCTCGGGGGAGAAGCCCGGGCCGCCACCATCACCCAGCGTCCGGATCGGGACGAACTTCAGGCCGTGACAGGCGGAGCAGATCTCCGTGTAGACCTTCAGCCCGCGCTGGAGCTGGTTCTGGTCATAGGTCCCGAACGGCCCCTCGAAGGAGAAGTCGTAATCCGTCACGTGGCCCAGTTCGGCCGCGAACGCGGCCGTGCCGGACAATGCGAGTGCCGCCAGCGCGGTCTTGATCATCTTCATGCCTCGCATCTCCTTCACTCCGCCGGGCTCGCGGCTTTTTCACCGGGCAGACGCTGACCGGCAAAGCTGCCCGTCTCGCCGTAATGGGCCACGAAGTCCTCCTCGATCGTCGCCGGGCGTGCCAGCGGCTTCTCGATCACGCCCAGAAGCGGCAGGATCACGAGGAAGTAGCCGAACCAGTAGGCCGATGCGATCAGCGAGATCGACGCCCAAGGCTCCTCCGCCGGCATCGCCCCCAGCCACATCAGCAGGAAGAAATCGACGACGAGCAGCCAGAACCACCACTTGAACATCGGGCGGTAACGCCCCGAGCGGACGGATGACGTGTCGAGCCACGGCGCGAAGGCCATGACCAGGATCGCCCCGAACATCGCCAGCACGCCGAAGAACTTCGCATCGACGATGCCGCCGGTCAGCCAGTTCGCCGCAATCACGATCCAGACGTCGGCCGTGAAGGCGCGCAGGATCGCGTAGAACGGCAGGAAGTACCATTCCGGCACGATGTGCGCAGGCGTCGCGAGGGCGTTGGCCTCGATGTAGTTGTCCGGGTGGCCCAGATAGTTCGGCATGAAGCCGACCACCGCGAAAAAGCCGAGCAGGATCACGGCCATCGCGAAGAAGTCCTTGATCACGAAATACGGCCAGAACGGCAGCGTGTCCGCCTCGGCTTCGGCCTTCGAAGTGCGGCGCACCTCCACCCCGGTCGGGTTGTTGTTACCCGTCGAGTGGAAGGACCAGATCTTCGCGATCGTGAGGCCGAGGATGAGGAACGGCATCAGGTAGTGAAGCGAGAAGAAACGGTTCAGCGTCGCGTTATCGACCGCCGGTCCGCCCAGAAGCCAGGATTGGAGCGACTCGCCCACGAAGGGAATTGCGCCGAACAGGCCGGTGATCACGGTCGCGCCCCAGAAGGACATCTGACCCCAGGGCAGAACGTAGCCCATGAAAGCAGTGCCCATCATCAGCAGATAGATGATGATGCCGAGGATCCACGTGATCTCGCGCGGGGCCTTGTAGGAACCGTAATACAGGTTGCGGAAGATGTGTGCATAGACCGCGATGAAGAACAGCGACGCGCCGTTGGCGTGGATGTAGCGCAGGGCCCATCCGCCGTTCACGTTGCGCATGATGTGCTCGACGCTGGAGAAGGCCAGATCGACATGCGGCGTGTAGTGCATCACCAGCACGATGCCCGTCACGATCTGCAACACCAGCGTGAAGGTCAGAACGATACCCCAGATCCACATCCAGTTGAGGTTCTTGGGCGTCGGGATCATCAACGTGTCGTAGAGGAGCGAGATCACCGGGAGACGGCGTTCGATCCATTTCTCTCCGCTGGTCTTCGGCTCATAATGGTCGTGTGGAATGCCAGCCATATCAGCCTCTCCTCAACCCAACTGAATCGTGTTTTCGTCGATGAACGACGCCACCGGGATCGGCAGGTTGCGCGGCGCGGGACCGCGGCGAATGCGTCCGGCGGTATCGTAATGCGACCCGTGGCACGGGCAGAACCAGCCATCGAAATCGCCCGCATCGCCCAGCGGCACACACCCCAGATGGGTGCAAACGCCGACCATGACGAGCCATTCGCCCGTGGTTTCCTCCTCACCGAAGGCGGGGAGAGAGCGATTCACGTCAAGGGCGGGGGCGGTCCCGTCGATGTTCGCGTTGAACGCGTAGGGGTCGGGCAGGTCGTCGACGTCGACCAGACGCGCCGCCTCGATCTCCTCGACCGTGCGGCGGCGGATGAAGACCGGCTTGCCCAGGAATTTCACAGTCAGCTGCGTCCCCGGCTCGACGCCCGAGACGTCGACCGGAATCGAGGCCAGCGCCTGCACGTCGGCGGACGGATTCATCTGGTTCACCAGCGGCCAGACGGCGGCGCCGGTGACGACGATGGCGGCCCCACCGGTCGCGTAATAAAGGAAATCGCGGCGCGTGCCCGAATGATGATGTTCGGCGTTTGACAAGAAGCCTTCTCCCGGTCGTGGTCACGGCGGCGGCGCCGCCATCTCGGACTACCCTGAGGGGGCCAGGGGGAATCCCGCAGCCCGCGTCTTCGCCACATAGCGCAATCGGGAAGGGAAGTTCCAGCGGACAAACGCGCACAGGGTGGCGAAATATCGCAGTTTCTCGCGCCCCGCCCCGGCCGCGCCCTCAGAGATCGCGCGTCATGTCGCGGTGCGGGATGCCGGCATCGTCGTAGACGGGCCCCTGCGCGACGAAGCCCAGACGCTCGTAGAAGCCGATCGCGTCGACCTGCGCGCCGAGTTTCGCGCGCACGAACCCTTCGGCGGCAAGCGCGGCCATCACGTGCCGCATCAGCGCCGCGCCGCGCCCGGTGCCCCGCGCCCGCCGCAACACCGCGACCCGCTGGATCTTGGCGGTCGTTCCCATCGGCGCGACCCGCAGCGTGGCGACCGGCCCCCGATCGTCCCGCGCAAGCCAGTGGACGCACGCCCCGTCTTGCCCGTCGATCTCCTCGGCAAGGCTCACCCCCTGCTCCTCCACGAAGACCTCGGTCCGGATCGCCAGCGGCGCGGTCAGGTCCTCGACCCGCTCGATTACATTCTGTGGATAAGTTTTCATAATCATGTCAGTGGCTTGCGAGAATTACCCATGGGTAATCACTCGGGTTTCGTCGCATCCATGGCCGGACGGGCGGCGAACCGACCCTCCCACGCGGCGAGGGTATCGCGCCCGTCGCGCCAGGCCCGGTCCCCGTGGCGCAGGTCAAGATAGCCAAGCGCACACCCCACCGCGATCTGCGCCACGTTGAGCGGCCCCTCCAGCAGCGGCATCGACCGCGCCTCCAGCGCATCGAGCGAACGGGCGATCTTGGCCCATTGCGCATCGAGCCATTCCGGCCAGACCAGATCCCGCTCGCCGCGGAACCGCTTCTCGTAGGTCATGCCGACGGCGGCTTCCATGATCGCATCGGCATTGGCCTCGAGACTGAGCACCTCCCACATGCGGCCCACTGGGTAGAGGCTCGCGCCCGCGCGGTTGTCGAGAAACCGGCAGATCACCCGGCTGTCATAAAGCGCGGGTCCCTCCTCGCGCAGCAATGTGGGGATCTTCCCCGACGGATTGGCGGCATTGAGGTCGGCATCGCCGCCCAGCGGGCTCGCGCTCACGTCGCGGATGTCGATGTCGTGCTGCGCGGTCTCCAGAAGCACGACGCGGCACTTGCGCGCGAACGGCGAGGCGGGAGAGCTGAGAAGTTGCATGGCGGTCACTCCGGCGGTTTTTGCGTCGGGCACGAGAGAAGCAGGGTCTTCGCCCCGATGCCAGAGCCTTCGACCGACGCGGTCCCCGCCGGATGCGCCGCGACGGGCTTCCGCCCCGCCCCGCCATCCGCACCGGACGGCCCGACGCGGCGCCTGTCGGGCCGGATGCCCTGCAAGGCGTCGCCCTCGGCCCCGACATCATGGCCGGAACCCTCCCGTCGCGCCACGACCGGAGAAGGCGGCCCGGATCGCGCACCGCGCCGGACGCGTCCGGCCCCGCGCGGGGAGCCGAAACCGCCTCCCCGCGCAAGGCCGCGCGGCCGGTTCGTGGAACATTGGCGGCGGCCGGGCTTTGGATACACGAGCTTCCGCACCAGCCGGAAAACCGCACCGCCAAGAGGACCGCCATGTTCGCGCAGCTTTCCAACCCCATCCTGCTGGGCCTGTTCGCCGCCGCCTCGATCGTCGTCTTCGTCGCCTCCTTCCGGATGACCCGGCTGGCGGACATCATCGCCGACCGCACCGGCCTCGGCGAAGCGATCGCGGGAGGGGTCTTTCTCGGGGCGGCGACGTCGCTTTCGGGGCTGACGGTCTCGGCGACGGCGGCCTGGGGCGGGGATGCCTCGCTCGCCGTATCGAACGGCGTGGGCGGAATCGCGGCGCAGACGGTCTTTCTGGCCGTCGCGGACCTGACGCTTCGCAAGGCCAATCTGGAACATGCCGCCGCCGAACCGGCCAACCTGTTCCAGGCGGCGCTCCTGATGGCGCTCCTGACGCTGCCGGTGATGGCCTTTGCCATGCCGGCCTGGTCGATCTGGGGCGTACATCCGGTCAGTGTCGTGATGGCCGCGGGCTACCTCTACGGCGTCCGCGTCTCTCACCAGGTCCGCGAAGCGCCGATGTGGGAGCCCATCAGCACGCCCGAGACCCGCACCGACGAGCCGGAGGACGAAGAGGAACCAGGCCGGGACTGGCGCGGCCCCGCCCTCGCCTTCGCGGGGCTGGCGGCTCTGCTTGCCCTGTCGGGCTGGGTGATCTCCTCGACCGCGTCGGTCGCGACGGAGCGGTTCGGCATGTCGTCCTCGCTCGTCGGGGCGCTGGCGACGGCGCTGGTGACGTCGATGCCGGAACTGGTGACGACGGTCACGGCCGTGCGGCGCGGCGCGCTTCAGCTCGCGGTCGGCGGGATCATCGGCGGCAACACGTTCGACACGATGTTCCTTGTGATCTCCGACGGGTTCTACCGCGAGGGGCCGATCTTCAACGCCATGAACGAGCAGGATCTGTACTGGCTGGCGACGGGGCTTCTGATGACCGCGATCCTCATCGCGGGCCTGATCCGGCGCCAGAAGCAGGGCCCCGGCGGGATCGGGGTGGAGACGGTGCTCCTGATCGCGGTCTATCTCGGGGCGGTCGGGGTGCAGGCTTTCCGCTGACAGCCCCCCGTGCGCCTTGGCTTCGTTACGGCAGGAGGACGCTGTCGATGCCGTGGATGACGCCGTTGGACGCCTTCAGGTCGGGGATGACGACGCGCGCGCCCTGGACATTGATGCCGCCCCCGGTGCCGTCGATCGTCAGGGGCGCCCAGCCCATGGTCGGCACCCGGCCGCGCGTGCCGGCGAGCGTCGGGGCCGGGAAATAATCCGGCGCCACGTGACCGGTCAGGATCGCCACGAGCCGGTCGCGATTTTCGGGGCGCAGCAGGTTTGCCAGCATCCCCTCGGGCAGCGCCGCGAAGGCCGCGTCGGTCGGCGCAAACAGGGTGAACGGCCCCGCCCCCTCGAGCGTCGGGGCGAGATCCGCGGCCTCGAGCGCGGCCGTGAAGACGGTGAAGTTGCCCGTGGCGGCGGCGGTCTCGACAAGGTCCTCCTCCCCGAAGGCGGAGGTGCAGGCGGCAAGCGCGGCAACGCTTGCGGCACCGACAGCGAGCTTCAGGAGATGGCGACGGTCCGTTTGGTGCGTCATGCGTCACTCCCTCTGCGCGGCGGCGAATTCGGGGCGCGGCTCAGGCGGCGACCCCGCGCAGTTGCGTTCCGTCTTGTCCGGTTATCCGCGCGGGCACCACGCGGCCTTCGGGCTGATCGGCGTCGAACGTCACCTCGGCGAACTGCGCGGTGCGGCCCATGCGCGGGTTTTCCATCAGCACGGCATGATCGCGGCCAATCTGTGCGGCCAAGTGGCGCGCCACGGCCGCGTCCCCGGCGGCGCGCAACCGGGCGGCGCGTGCGCGGATCGTGCCGCCATCGATGGCGGGCATCCTTGCGGCGGGCGTGCCGGTGCGTGCGGAATAGGGAAAGACGTGCAGCCAGGTGAGGTCGCACTCCTCCACCAGCCGCAGCGAATCGGCGAAGTGATCCTCGGTCTCGGTCGGAAAACCCGCGATGATATCGGCGCCGAAGGTCATGTCGGGCCGCAGGCGACGTGCCTCGTGGCAGAAGGCGATCGCGTCGGCGCGCAGATGGCGCCGCTTCATCCGCTTGAGGATCAGATCGGAGCCGTGCTGGAGCGAGAGGTGGAGATGCGGCATCAGACGCGCCTCCTCCGCGATGCAGCGCATCAGCGCGTCATCCGCCTCGATCGAATCGATGGAGCTGATTCGCAACCGCGCCACCGCCGTCAGCTTCAGCACCCGCGCCACCAGATCGCCCAGACGCGGCGCCCCCGGCAGATCCGCGCCCCACGACGTCAGATCCACGCCGGTCAGTACGATCTCCGCGAATCCGCGATCGACCAGCCGGGCGATCTGCTCCACGACCACGCCCGCGGGAACGGATCGGGAATTGCCGCGCCCGTAGGGAATGATGCAGAACGTGCAGCGGTGATCGCAGCCGTTCTGGACCTGCACATAGGCGCGCGACCGTGTGCCAAACCCGTCGATGAGATGGCCGGCCGTCTCGGTCACGGACATGATGTCGTCGACCTGCACCGGCTCCGTCGCGCCGGTTGCGAGGCCCTGCCATGTGGCGGCGCGCATCTTCTCGGCGTTGCCCACGACATGATCGACCTCGGCCATGGCGGCGAAGGCGTCGGGATCCGTCTGCGCGGCACAGCCCGTCACCACGATCCGCGCGTCGGGATGGTCGCGGCGCAGGCGCCGGATGTCCTGCCGTCCCTTGCGCACCGCCTCGGCGGTGACGGCGCAGGTATTCACGATGACCACGTCGTCCAGCCCCGCCTCGCCCGCGAGGCCGCGCATCGCCTCGGCCTCGTAGGCGTTCAGGCGGCATCCGTGATTCGACAGGATCGGCGCCTTAGCCATGCCAGACCCCGTCGAAGACATGCGCGACGGCGCCCGTCATCCAGACGCCGTCGTCGCGCCAGTCCACGTCGATCCGCCCGCCATCGAGGTCGATGCGCACCGCCTGCCCCGCCAGCCCCCGCCGCGTCGCGGCCACGGCGACCGCGCAGGACGAGGAGCCGGAGGCCAGCGTCACGCCCACGCCCCGCTCCCACACCCGCATCCGCAGGTGATCGGGGCCGACAAGGTGGGCGACCTGCACGTTGGTGCGTTCGGGAAAAAGGGGATCATGCTCATGCGCGCGCCCGAAGGCGGGCAGGTCCACCGTCTCCGCATCCTCCACGAAGAAGGTGCAATGGGGGTTGCCCATTCCCGTCGCCACCGGGTCGCCCTCGATGGGCAGGTGCAGGGTGTCGACCTCCCGCGCCAGCGGCACGTCGCGCCAGTCGAGGAGCGGCGCGCCCATGTTGACCGCCACGAGGCCGCCCGCCCGCGCCTCCGCGCGCAACAGACCGCGTTCGGTCCGCAGGGTCAGCGAATCCGCCCCGCGCCGAGCCATTTCCCACGCGGCGACGCAGCGGGTCGCGTTGCCGCAGGCGCCCGCCATGCTGCCATCGGCGTTCCAGAACAGAAGCTCCAGATCGGCCTCCGCATCGTCGCGGATCACGGCAAGCTGATCGAATCCCACGCCGCGGTGGCGGTCGCCCAGCGCGCGCGCGCGGTCCGCGTCGACCGCCGGGCCGGTGCGGCGTTCATCCACGACGACGAAATCGTTGCCGAGCCCGTGCATCTTCATGAAGGGCAGGCCGGTGGTGGGGACGGGCTGGGTCATGCCGCGGCCATATAGGGAAGGCGCCGCCGCTTCCATAGATATCCGGCGGGTGAAAATGCCGCTCTCTGTCACGCTAAGGCGCATCATGGTCTTGACCCACCGGCGGACGAGCGATAGGTGCCGCCCGGCGTGGGCCGGTAGCTCAGTTGGTTAGAGCAACTGACTTTTAATCAGTAGGTCCTCGGTTCGAATCCGAGCCGGCTCACCACTTTCACCACATCATCGTCGGATTGCGGCATCATGCTTCTGCAGAGCATGTCGCTCGGACCGGCGATCAAGCTGCCGCGTCGCCGCGCTGGTCTGCATGGAAGACCAGTCAGTCCGGGGACTCGGTAGGCTTGCACGAGGCACTGATGCTTCTTGGGGGGGGAGGGATCAGGCCCGCCGCCGGGCAAAGGGGCGGTCAGCCTGTTCGCTCCTCAAGGAAGCTGCGGGTGGTGTCGTAGATGCGGGTCGTGTGCGTCGCGACGGCGATGATGGCGGCCTCGACATCGCGCGCCTCGATCCCCGACAGGATGGCTTGATGGTCGGCGATGCTGATCGCGATGGCGCCGGGCTGGGCGACGATGCGGCGGCGGTGATCGAGCAGGTGGTTGTGCAGCGACAGCGCGATATCCGCCAACACATCGTTTTCCGACGCCCGGTAGAGCAGTCCGTGAAACTCCCGATCCGCCAGCAGGAATCCGACGGCATCGTCGCCGCAGGCCTCCTGCGCGCCGAGCGAACGCCGCATCGCGGAAATCAGGCCGGGCGTGGCGCGGCGGGCCGCTTCGGCCGCGATCCGGCGCTCCACGAGAAGCCGCGTCTCGTGGACGGATGCGAGACTGTAGGGCCCCTCCAGGCGGGGCATCGGCACGGGCGCTTCCATGCGCGACAGGTCGGTGGTCGCCACGACGGTCCGCATGCCCTGCGCCACGCGCAGGATGCCGTGCTCGGCCAGGATGGCGATCGCGCCGCGGATCGTCTCGCGGCTGACAGACAGGGACACCGCCAGCTCCCGCTCGCCGGGCAGGGCATCGCCGACCGACAGGATGCCCGACGAGATCAGCGCGGCGATCTTGCCGGCGATGACCTCGCGCACCGAATGACGCGGCACGTCGCCGAGCAACGCGCTGGCGCTTTGCATGGGCTGTCGTTGCGTTGCGTCCATCCGCACCTCCTGCGCCATGATTAGCAGAGCCCGCTACTTCGCAACAGGCGGGGCAGGAGGCTTGCCCGCTATGTGCACGCCGCTTCCGGGCGTTGACAGGGCCGCGCATTGGCCTAACGTGCGGACCAGTTGCGGAGGGGAGGCCGCAACGGCCGGGGGCCATGGATCGGGCGCAGCGGCGTCGGCTCCGGTTGTACGGCCCGGAAAAGCTGGATCGTTTGGGAGGACGAGATAGACAATCGACATCGAGATATCGGCGGACACGGCCGGCCCCGGCAAGCGCGCGGGTTGCCGCCATCCCAGCCCGTGTCCGGTCCAGCCGATCCGCTGACGGCCGCCCTGCATCTTCGCTTCGGCGGCTTGGCCGCGCCACGCTTTCACATCGCGAAAGGCTGACATGCATCTTCTCGTCACCGGGGCCGCCGGGATGATCGGCCGCAAGCTTCTCGATCGGGTCGCGGAAAGCGGTCTGCCGGGTGGCGTGCCCGTCACCGCGATGACCCTCGCGGATGTGATTGAACCGGACGTGGCGGTCGGGTTCGGCGGGTCCCGCACCTGCGTCACCGCCGATCTGTCGCAGCCGGGGACGGCGGAACGCCTGATCGCGGAACGCCCCGATGTCATCGTCCATCTGGCGGCGGTGGTATCGGGCGAGGCCGAGGCGGATCTGGAAAAGGGCTACCGCGTCAATCTCGACGGGACGCGTGCGCTGTTCGACGCGATCCGGTTGGCGGAAGATTACATGCCGCGGGTTGTCTTCGCGTCGTCGCTGGCCGTCTTCGGGGCCCCCTTTCCGGAGCGTATCGCGGATGACTTCCACCTGACGCCGCTCACCTCCTACGGCGCGCAAAAGGCGATGGGGGAGCTTCTGCTCGACGACTATTCCCGGCGCGGGATGCTCGATGGGGTGGGCCTGCGCTTTCCGACCATCTGCATCCGTCCGGGCAAGCCGAACAAGGCGGCCTCGTCCTTCTTCTCGGGGATCCTGCGCGAGCCGTTGAACGGACAGGACGCGGTGCTGCCGGTGGGCGACGACGTGCGCCACTGGTTCGCCAGCCCGCGCGCCGCCGTGGATTTCATCTTGCATGCGGCTGTGATGGACACCTCCGTTTTGGGCCAACGCCGCAGCTTGACCATGCCGGGCCTGTCGGCCACCGTCGCAGACCAGATCGAGGCGCTACGCGAGGTCGCGGGGGAGGACGCGATCGCACGTATCCGCCGCGAACCCGACCCCGACGTGGCTCGCATCGTCGCCGGCTGGCCGCGCGACTTCGACACGGCCCGCGCCCGCGAGGCCGGATTTCGCGCGGAGACGTCGTTCCGCCAGATCATCGACGTCTATCTGGAGGACGAGATGGGCGGCCGGGAACCGGGAGCCCCGGCCGCATGACCGGCGGACCCGCGACATTGTCGCGCTCCACGCTTCGAAGAAACCAAGGGAGGAGAACACAATGAAACATCTCATGACCGGGCTTGCCGCGGCGGCCACCCTCGCGGCGGGGACGGCGACGGCGCAGCAATCGATCGTGGTCGGCCATTCGCTGTCGCCGCAATCGCATTACGGCATCGGCGCGCAGGCCTTCATCGACACGCTGGAGGAGCTGTCGGGCGGCGAATGGACCGGCGAGCAGGCGCCCGCAGGCCAGCTCGGCGGCGAGCGTGACATGATCGAGGGGCTTCAGATCGGCTCGCTCGACGTGGTCGTCACCTCGACCGGTCCTCTGGGCAACTTCGTGCCCGAGGTCTACGTCCTCGACCTGCCGTTCCTGTTTCGCGATTACGACCACGCGCGCGGCGTGCTCGACGGCGAGATCGGTCAGGAACTGCTCGATAGGATCGGGGAGAACGAACTGGTCGGACTGGCCTGGACGGAGAACGGGTTCCGCCACGTGACCAATTCGCAGCGTGCCGTGACGACGCCCGAGGATCTCGAGGGCCTCAAGCTGCGGACGATGGAGAACCGCGTTCACATGGAGGCGTTCAGCGATCTCGGCGCGGCGCCCACGCCGATGGCCTTTCCCGAACTCTTCACCGCCCTGCAGCAGGGCGTCGTGGACGGGCAGGAAAATCCGATCACCGTCATCTCCGCGTCGAAATTCTGGGAGGTGCAGGATCACGTCTCGCTGACCGGACATGTCTATTCCCCGGCGGTGGTGCTGGCCTCGCCGATCCTGTTCGACGGGTTGAGCGAGGAGGAAAAGGGCTGGTTCCAGGAGGCCGCCGATGCCAGCGCCGCCGCCACGCGCGCGGAGGTCAACCGGCTGGAGGCGGAGGGCGTGGCCCTGCTGCGCGAGAACGGGATGGAGGTCATCACCGATATCGACAAGGCGCCCTTCGCCGAAAAGGCCGAAGCGTCCTACGCGATCTATACCGACGAATACGGCACCGACATGGTCGACCGGATCAAGGCATTCGAGTGATCGCACGCTGACAGGATGACCGGCCGGCGCGCCCCCCCGCGCCGGCCGGTTCGAACACCACGACGGCGGCACCCGATATGACGCGCATATTCCTGCGGCTCGAGAACATCACCACCGGCATCGCCCTGCGCGCCGCCATCGCCTTTCTGGCGATCGCCGCGGGTCTGGCCCTGTATCAGGTCGTGACGCGTTTCGTGTTCGACGCGCCCTCCACCTGGTCTGAGGTCATCACCCGGTCGGCGATGGTGTGGTCGGTGTTTCTGGGCGTGGCCGCCGCGTTCCGCCACGGGGCCATGATCTCGGTCGACGTCATCATGAACAACCTGCCGCGCCGGCTGGGGCTGGGGTTTTTTCTGGTGGCGCACGGAGCCTCGCTCGTCTTCTTCGCGATCCTCGCATGGCAGGGATGGTTGATGACGGGCCGCGTGATGTCTCAGAACCTCGCCGCGCTCGAGATCTCGATCGCCTGGGTCTATGCCGCTTTACCCACGGGATCCGCCTTCATCATGATCTCCATCGTCGCCGCGATGATCCGCGGCGCCAGAGGCGACTGGCCCGCGACGGCCGGGGCGGACGCATGAACGCAGCGCTCGGCCTGTCACTGGCCATCCTGTTCCTGCTCGGCGTGCCGATCGCCGTCGCGATCGGCCTAGCCTCGGTCATCGGCATCGAGGCGCAGGGACGCCTGCCGCTGCTTCTGGTGGCGCAGCGGATGTTTACCGGCATCGACAGCTTTCCGCTCATGGCGATCCCGCTCTTCATCCTCGCCGGCAACCTGATGTCGGCGGGCGGCATCTCGCAGCGGCTGGTGGCGCTGGCGAAATCCATCGTCGGCGGCGTCCAAGGCGGGCTGGCCTGCACCTGCGTCCTGACCTGCATGCTCTTCGCCTCGGTGTCGGGCTCCAGCGTGGCGACCACCTTCGCCATCGGCGCGATCCTCATCCCGGCCATGGTCACGCATGGCTATCCCCGGCCGCTCGCCGCCTCGATCCAGGCGTCGTCGGCCGAACTGGGCGTCCTGATCCCGCCGTCGATCCCGCTCATCCTCTACGGCGTCTCGACCGATACGTCGGTCGGCAAGCTCTTCATCGCCGGGCTCGGGCCGGGGCTTCTGATCGCGGCGTCGCTGATGGCGCTGGTGCTCATCCTCTGCCGGATACGCGGGATCGGGCGCGAGGACGGCGCGGGGCGCGAAGGCCTTGGGCGCGCGTTCGCCGCCGCCCTGCCCGCGCTCTTGGTGCCGGTCGTCATCCTTGGCGGGATCTATTCCGGCATCTTCACGCCAACCGAGGCCAGCGCCGTGGCCGTCGCGGCGGCCCTCGTCGTGGGAATGGCCTTTTACCGGGAGCTTCGCGTCCGCGACCTGCCGGCGATCCTGACGCAGACGGTGATCTCGACCTCGGCCATCATGATCATCATTTCGGCGGCGGCGCTGTTTTCGTTCCTGATCACCCGGTCCGGCCTGCCCAACGACATCGCCTCGTGGTTTCAGGGCGTCTTCGAAAGCAGGATTGCCTTTCTTCTGGTCGTGAACCTGATGCTGCTGATCGTGGGCATGTTCATCGAGACATCGGCGGCGATCCTCGTGCTCGCGCCGATCCTGACGCCGATCGCCGTCGGCTACGGGGTCGATCCGGTGCATTTCGGCCTGATCGTCGTGGTCAACCTGGCGCTTGGCATGATCACGCCGCCGCTGGGCGTGAACCTCTTCGCCGCCTGTCAGGTCGCCAACCTGCCGGTCGAGAAGATCATCCCGCAGCTTCTGTGGTTCGTCCTGACGGTCTTCGCCGCGCTGATGGTCATCACCTATGTTCCCGCCGTCTCGCTCTGGCCGGTGCAACTCATCACGGGAGGCTGACGCATGATCGTTCATTTCGCCGGATTGGGGTCGATGGGGCTGGGCATGGCGCTGTCGCTCCTGCGGGCCGGGCACGAGGTGCACGGCACCGACCTTTCCGACGACCGCATGGCCCGGCTGACCGAGGCGGGCGGTCGGGCGCTGACGGCGGAATCCGGTCCGGCCGATGCGCTGATCTGCGTCGTCCTGAACGCCGAGCAGACGCGTGGCGTTTTGTTCGGGCCCGACGGGTTGGCCGCGCGCCTGCGGCCCGGCGGCGCGATCGTGTCCTGCGCAACCGTCGCCCCCGCCTTCGCGATCGAGATGGAGGCGGCGGCGGCGCGATCCGGCCTGCTCTATCTCGACGCGCCGATCTCGGGCGGGGCGGCAAAGGCGGCCGAGGGACGGCTGTCGGTCATGGCGTCCGGCAGACGCGCGGCGTTCCGCGCGGCCGCGCCCCTGCTCGACGCGATGGCCGAGACGGTTCACGATCTGGGTGACCACGCCGGACCGGGTTCGGCGATGAAGGCGGTGAACCAGCTTCTGGCGGGCACCCATATCGCCGCCATGGCCGAGGCGCTGGCCTTCGCCACGTCGCAAGGTCTGGAGCTCGGCCGCACATTCGAAGTGATCTCGGCTTCGGCCGGCACGTCCTGGATGTTCGAGAACCGCGCTCCGCATGTGATCGAGGGCGACTACGCCCCGCGCTCCAGTGTCGATATCTGGCCCAAGGATCTCGGCATCGTCGGGGCGATTGCGGCGGAAGCGGGGCTGCCCCTGCCGGTGGCCGCGGCCGCGCTGGCGCAGTTTCGGGATGCCTCGGCCGCGGGGCTGGGTGCAGAAGACGATGCCGCCCTGACCAAGCATGTCGCGGCGAAGGGCGGCGTGATCCTGCCCGGAGAGGCCTGATGCTTCTGGGCTGTATCGGCGACGATTTCACCGGCTCGTCCGACCTTGGCAACACACTGACGCGGCGGGGCATGCGGTGCGTGCAATATGTGGGCGTACCGGAGGGACCGGCCACCGCGGATGTGGAGGCGGGCATCGTCGCGCTCAAATCCCGCTCCGTGCCGGTGGCCGAAGCCGTGCGCCAGTCGCTCGCCGCGCTCGACTGGCTGCGGGCGCAGGGGTGCCGGCAATTCCTGTTCAAATATTGCTCCACCTTCGACTCGACGCCCGAAGGCAATATCGGGCCCGTGGCAGAGGCCTTGGCGAATGCCCTCGGCGCGCGCCGCGTGCTCGTCTGTCCGGCATTTCCGGCCACGGGACGCTCCGTCTATCAGGGGCACCTGTTCGTCGGCGACCGCCTCCTGAGCGAGAGCGGGATGGAGGCCCATCCCCTCACGCCGATGACCGATCCCGACCTGCGCCGGTGGCTGTCGCGGCAAGTCGGCGGAACGGTCGGCCACGTTCCCTTCGCCGACGTCGCCGCAGGCGCCGATGCCGTTCGCGCCCGAATGCGGACCGAGGATGCGGCGGGCCATCGCCTGCTGGTGGCCGATGCCATCCGCGATGCGGATCTGGAGGTGCTGGGCCGGGCGACCGCCGGGCTGCCGCTGGTGACCGGCGGCTCGGGCATCGCTCTGGGCCTGCCGGGGGTGTTTCGCGATGCGGGTCTGTTGGCGGACACGGCCGGGGCGTGGTCCGGCCAGAGCGGGCCGGCGGCGATCCTGTCGGGATCGTGCTCCCGGGCCACGCGGGCGCAGGTGGCCCGCCATGCCGAGACCGATCCCGCGCGCGAGGTTCACGCCGACGACGTGATGGCGGGCCGGATCTCTCCGGCGGAGCTGGCGGAATGGGCGCGGACGCAGGAAGGCGTGCCGCTCATCTACACCTCCGCCGATCCCGATGCCGTGCGCGCGGCGCAGGATCGCCATGGCCGTGCGGCGGTGGCCGGCGCGATCGAAGCCCTTTTCGCCGAGACGGCCCGCGCGCTGGTGGCGGCCGGGGTGACGCGCCTCGTGACGGCGGGGGGCGAGACGTCGGGCGCGGTGGTCGAGGGGCTCTCCCTCGACCGGCTCGAAATCGGCCCCGAGATCGACCCCGGCGTGCCCATGATGCGCGCCGGCGCGGATCTGGTCCTGGCGCTCAAATCCGGCAATTTCGGCAGCCCCGACTTCTTCGCCAAGGCCGTGCGCATGATGGAGGCCGCATGAACGACACGAAGCTGCGCGAGGACATCTGCCACTGGGCCGCGTCGATTTTCGAGCGGGGCCTGACGGGTGGCGCGTCCGGCAACATCTCGGCACGGACCGAAGACGGGGGCCTGTTGGTGACGCCCACGGGCGTGAGCATGGGGCGGCTGGATCCCGCGCGCCTGTCGCAATTCGACGCCGATGGCCGGCACATCTCGGGCGACGCGCCGACCAAGGAGATGCCGCTCCACGCCGCGTTCTACGAGACGCGGGCGTCGGCCGGTGCGGTGGTGCATCTGCATTCGACGCATTCGGTCGCCCTGTCGATGCTGCCGGAGACGGATCCGGACAACGCGCTGCCCCCGCTGACCGCCTATTCGGTGATGCGTGTGGGCAAGGTGGCGCTCTTGCCGTTCTTCGTGCCGGGCGATCCCGCGACCGCCGATGCCGTGCGCGGGCTGGCCGGGCGCCGGGCGGCCGTCCTGCTGGCCAATCACGGCCCCGTCGTCGCCTCTAGGGATCTCGAGGCGGCCGTCTTCGCGATGGAGGAGCTGGAGGAGACGGCAAAGCTGGCGCTTCTGTTGCGGGGCAGCGGCGCGCGACCTCTGGACACGGCGCAGATCGACGCCGTCATCCGCAGATACGATCTGGAGTGGGATTGATGCGTTACGCCGCGAATCTCGGCTTTCTCTTCACCGACCTCGCCTTGCCCGATGCGGTGCGCGCCGCGGCGCAAGCGGGCTTCGACGCCGTCGAGTGTCACTTTCCCTACGAGACGCCCGTGGCCGACCTGCGCGCGGCTCTTGATGAGACCGGCCTGCGGATGCTTGCTCTCAACACCTGGCCCGGCGACCGGGACGCGGGGGAGTTCGGCCTCTGCGCCCTGCCCGGCCGGCAGGACGACGCGCGCCGGGAAATCGCGCGGGCGGTGGATTATGCCGCCGCCGCAGGCATGGACGCCGTCCACGTGATGGCGGGCCGCACCGATGGCGGGGAGGCGGCCGATGCCTGCTTCTGCGCCAATCTGCGGTTCGCCTGCGACCTCGCCGCCGCGCGGAATCTTCGCATCCTGATCGAGCCGATCAACACGCGCGACGTGCCGGGCTATCACCTGTCGGGGACGGATCATGCCGAACGCGTCCTCGATGCGGTGCAGCACGACGCGCTCGGGCTCATGTTCGACTGCTACCACATGCAGATCATGCAGGGCGATCTGGCGCGCACGCTCCGGCGCCTGATGCCGAGGATCGGCCATGTCCAGATCGCCGCGGTTCCCGATCGCGGGGAGCCCGACGCGGGAGAGGTGAATTATTCGTGGCTGATGCGGGAACTGGCAGAAATGGGCTATGGCGGGCATGTCGGCGCCGAATACAGACCCCGCGCCGGGGCGGGAAGCACCGCCGCGGGGCTGAGTTGGCTTTCGGCCTTCCGCGACGGCTGAACGCCGGGAGCGCGGAGGACGAAGCCGCCGCGGGCTTCGTCCGCAACAGAGCAGGGCCTGGTCAGGAACAGGTCTTCGCGCCCACCAGACCGGCCAGACCGCTGGCGCGCGTGCATTCGGGCGCGGCCGGCGCCTCCGGCAACAGACGCCCGCGCGGACCGATGGCCGGCATCTTCGCCGCGCCTTGGTCGTAGCTCTGCCACAACTCCCCGCGCAGGCCCGTCGCACGCAGCAGGCCGCGCTTCTTGGCCTCGTAGTAGAAGCCCCGTGCGTACCACATCATTGCCGCTTTCTCGTCCCCATCGGAGACCATCCACGCCCCGCGCAGATACCGGGCGGAGTATTTGAGGGCGGTATCGGCATCCAGAAGCTGCGCCGGATCGCCCCGCATCCCCATATTGCGCGCCGTGGCGGGCAGGATCTGCATCATCCCCCAATAGGGGCCGTTGCGCGCGCCGGGGCGGTAGTCGCTCTCGCGCTGGATGACGCGGTGCAGAAGGCTTCGCGGGATGGCGTAGTGATCCGCCCACTTGTTCACCAGCTTGCGGACCTCCGGCGTCTCGCCGGGATAGAGGGTATGGGTCGCGGTGGCGGCGCGGCTCACCTGCGGTTCGGGAGGCGCGGCGCAGGCGGCAAGAAGGAGCAGGAGCGGCAGGAGCAGTCGGATCATTCGTGATCTCCGTCGTCGTTTCACGATCCGGTAGCGTATTGCAAATCCGTTTCACAGACGGCCCGTCGGGCATAGGCGACTTACCGCGCTTGCGTCCGGGTCGCGGCTGCGCCACCTCAAGGGGATGAAAATGCTGCTTTACCGGATGCAGGGGCTGGCGCTGCGGGCGCTGCTGCTCCTCGTCTCGATCCTGCCCCTGCCCGCGCGCCGCCGCGTACTGGGTGCGGTGACGGAATGGACCGTGCGCCTGTCCCCGCTGCGGCGGCGCGCGCAGGAGAACCTCGCGCGCGTCTGGCCCGACATGCCGCCGCAACGGCGTCGCACGCTGATGCATGACGCCGCGCGCAATATCGGGCGGACGCTCACGGGGATCTGGTTCAACGCCGAGTTCGCCAAGGAGGTGCGCGACCTCGACCCCGAGGGACCCGGCCTCGACGCGCTGCGTGCGGCGCGGGCTGCCGGGAAGGGTGCGATCATCGTGTCGGGCCATTTCGGGCAGTGGGAGGCGATCCGCCACATCCTCAAGCGCGAGGGGATGGAGACGGGCGCGATCTATCGCCCCAACAACAATCCGTACTATGAGCCGATCTTTCGCGCCGGAATCGAACAGGGCGGCGCCCCGATCATCCCCAAGGGCCGCGCGGGCAATCGCGACATGCTGCGGCATCTGCGGTCCGGCGGGTTCATGGCGCTGCTGCCGGATCAGCACGTCCGGCAGGGCGTGTGGCTCGACTTTCTCGGCCATCCCGCGCGCACCTCGCTCGCCGCCGCGGAACTCGCGCTGCGCTACGGCGCGCCGCTCGTTCCGGCCTTCGCACCCGAAGAGGCGGACGGCCGGCTGCGGGTGGTGATCGAGGCGCCGATCCCGCCTTCGGATCCGGAGACGATGATGCGCGACTTCAATGAGCGCCTCGGGTCGTGGGTGACGCGATATCCGTCGCAATGGCACTGGCTCCACCGGCGCTGGAAGATCAAACGGGACAAGGTGGCCAAGGCCACATGAGGAGGCCCCGATGTTTCTGAGTATTTTCGACATCTTCAAGCCGGGTATCGGACCGTCCTCGTCGCATACGATGGGCCCCATGGTCGCCGCCGGGCGCTTTCTGTCGGCCCTGCGCGGTGGGGCGGAGCCGGAACCGGGCGCCGGCCCACCGACCCATGTGACCGCGACGCTGCATGGCTCGCTGGCCTGGACGGGCGCGGGGCATGCCACGGATCGGGCCGTCATGCTGGGCCTGTTGGGGTTCGAGGCGGCGAATGTCGATATGGACCGGGCCGAGGCCGCGCTCGCCGCCTTGCGCGAAAGCCGGACGTTGACGCCCGAGGACCTGCCGGCAATGCGCTTCGATCCGGATGCGGATGTCGTCTTCGACTGGGGCCCGCCCCTGCCCGGCCATGCGAACGGCCTCGTCTTCCGCGCCTTCGATGCGAACGACAAGCTGCATATGGAGGAGACGTATTACTCCGTCGGCGGCGGCTTCGTGGCCACCGCGCGCGAATTGTCGGAGCCGCCCGATCTCGGCTCTGCCAAGTCCGAAGCGGGTTTCCCCTACCCGTTCGGCACAGCCGCCGCGATGCTGGAAATGGGCGCGGCCTCAGGCCTGAGCATCGCGCGGATGAAATGGGCGAACGAGGCCGCCTCGACGCCCGAGGCGGAGCTTGGCGCACGGATCGACGCCATCTGGGAGGCGATGGACGACTGCATCGATCGCGGCCTCGCCCAAGGGGGAATCCTGCCCGGCGGTCTGTCCGTCCGGCGGCGCGCCAAGGATATTTACGAGAAACTGCGCGCCGAGGCGGGTCTGAACCTCGCGCAGCCGCATGTCTGGGGCGATTGGCTGTCGGTCTATGCCATGGCCGTGAACGAGGAGAATGCCGCCGGCGGCCGGGTCGTGACGTCGCCGACGAACGGCGCGGCGGGCGTGGTGCCGGCGACGATCCGTTACTACCGCGACCACTGCGTGGGTGCGACGCCGGAAGGGATCCGCACGTTCCTGCTGACGGCGGCGGCGATCGGCGGATTGGTGAAGCACAACGCCTCGATCTCGGGCGCGGAGGTCGGGTGCCAGGGCGAGGTCGGATCGGCCTCGGCCATGGCGGCCGCCGGGCTTTGCGCCGCGCTTGGCGGCAGCAACGCGCAGATCGAGAATGCCGCCGAGATCGCGCTGGAGCATCATCTCGGCATGACCTGCGATCCGGCGGCGGGACTGGTCCAGGTGCCCTGCATCGAACGCAACGGGCTGGGCGCGATCAAGGCGGTCTCGGCGGCGTCACTGGCGCTCCGGGGTGACGGGACGCATTTCATGCCGCTCGACAACTGCATCGAGGCGATGCGGCAGACCGGGCAGGACATGTCCGACAAGTACAAGGAGACGAGCCGGGGCGGGCTGGCGGTGAACCTGCCGGAATGCTGAGGCGGTTTTTGGGAGCGTTTGAGCAGAGGCGGTGGCGGTCCCGCTGAAGCGTCGGCGCCGTCCACATTCCAGAGCTGCGTCAGGCCAACAGGGCCACGCTTGCAGGCGGCAGGGAATTTGTAGGCTCAGGCGGATCCAGGCCGACGTGATTGCGCGTCGGGATCGTGCCACTATGCCTGTTGCGGCACGCTTTCTGGGGGACGTTCTCAGGGTAGTTTCCGGCTCCATCGGCTTCGGCAACTTGCCGGCGGTGCCTTTTCCTGCGACCGGCAATGGCCAAGCTTTCCGTTCAAGCTGCCAAACGCGCCCGTGGAGAAACTTGCAAGCCGTGCGAGAGGTTTGTCCTGGTATTTACACCAGACGCAACTTGCGGCTGGGTAAAAAGGTTAAGAAACTGCCTGGCGACGCACGCCGCGCGCATCGCCAGCTTCCCGATCCGACCGCAGGAACTTGCATACCGGTCGAAAATCGGCTTGGACCGGATAGTATCGCCATGTATCTCGATCATTTCGGCCTCAGGGAATTTCCCTTCCGTATTACACCCGATTCGGCCTTCCTGTTCTGGACGGCCGATCATCACCGCGCGTTCGATCTGTTGACGCGGGTGGCGGACGGCGAAGAAGCCGGGGCCGTGACCCTCGGGGAGCCGGGAACCGGGAAGACCACGCTTCTGCGACACTTCGTGGCGACCCGGTCCGGGGACGTCCATGTCGGCATGATCTCCAACTATTCCAGCGGGCTGGGTGGGCTGGCGCATTGGGTTCACCGGGCCTTTGGTCTGCATCCGGAGGGCGCGGACAAGAGCTTGCATGCGGAGCTTGAGGCCTTCCTCGCCACACGGCATCGCGAAGGCGTTCGTTGCCTGCTGATCGTGGACGAGGCGCAGAACGTCTCCGACGGGGATATCGCGGCGCTGGTCAAGCTTTCGCAGAGGCCGGATGCATCGCTGCGGCTGGTCCTTTCCGGGCAGCCACAATTGGCCCGCAACCCCTATGCGACGCGGATCCTCGAAGAAAGCGGAGGTTCGGCCTTTGTGCAGATCGGGCCGATGTCGCCGGAAGACGTGGCGGGATATGTCCGTCACCGCATGGCGACGGCGGGATGCCCGGATCCGATTTTCGACGACGATGCGATGGCGGATATCGCGCGGCTTTCGGGGGGTGTTCCGGGCCTCGTCAACATCCTGTGCGAATTGTTGCTCGTCCTGGCCTTCGAAGCCGGCGCACGCAAAATCGATGCGGCGCTCGTGACGCATGCGCTGCAGGAGGCCCGGCAGACGGGCATGCTCGATCACCTGCTCGCGCCTCCTGCAAGGACCGTTTCAAAGCCCGCGACAAAGCCGGTGCGCGAGCCGTCACCTGCCGGTGCGACGCCCGCAGATGCGGCAGCCGATCAGGCTCCGCCTCCGGCACAAGATTTCGACCTTCGGGATGAGGCGGAGGTAGAGGTGCGGGCTATGCCCGGATCGGCGACCCTGCAGGATGCCGCGCCCGATCGCGGCGCACCGCCCATCGAGGCGGGCGAGCCGCGCAAGCGGAAGGTCGGTCTTGTGTATGTTGCCGCCGGAACCGCGGCCGCCGCTGTGTTGGTAGCTGTATTCTCAATGGGGCTCGTTACGTCGCCGGAAACCGTCGTGGGGCTTCAGCCGGGTACGAATACTGGGGCGGAGGCACCCGCCGCCCTTGTGGCAACGCCGGTTGCAATCGGCGGCGCACTTCCCCCGCCGGCCTCCGTGAGGGGGAGCGAAGCCACCCTGCTCCACGATCAGGCGTTGGCGGTTGGTGCGGAGGATGCCCGCATCGCGGCAATCGGCTTCGCGCGCGCGGCTCTGCGAGGGAATGCACGCGCCGCATATTATCTGGGCCAGCATTTCGAGGTCGGCGACGGTGTGCCGCGCAATGCCGCACTCGCTGCTGCATGGTATGCGTCGGCAGCGCAGACGCAAAGAAGTGCGCGTCGCGCGCTGCAGAACCTGACGGAGACGCCCGCTACGGCCGGGGGTGTTTCCGCCGCACCGCCTCGCCCGCTGATGGGCATCGCAGGGCCGGACGAAGGCGCGGAATTCGTTTGGGCGGCGCCGGACAACGCCGCGATGCGCTATCTGGTCGAACTGGCCGAGGCCCCCGATGCGTCACCGCAGCAATTCGGACCCTTCGATCTCTCGGCGGCGTTGATCGATCCGGTGATGCCGGCCCGCATCTGGCGCGTCGTCTCGCTCACCCCGGACGGCGCCCGGAGCGGCGTGTCGGGCTGGCACCCGATTGCAACGGAAGAAGCAGCGGCGGCTCCTGCGACCGCCGAGGTGCAACAGCCCTGACTACAGAAGGCCGCGCCGCCTCCAGCTTCACGCTCGGGTCAGCAGCCGACGGCGGAGCAGATTTCCCGGCGATAGACGCGGTTCACCGAGCTTTCGGCCGCCGCGGGAGCGGCCGCGCCACCTTCGCAACGCAACTCGTAGCTCGGGCTCAGTCCGGTATTGACGCAATTTCCTACGTCCCAACCCGGCGGCAGGTCGGTCAGATCGACCTGTTGCCATTTCGGATGCCCGTTTTCCTGCAGATCGCGGAATCGCGTGCTGATCACATGGGCGACGTCCGAGACGGCCTGACAGCTTTCGGCGTGATACGCGTTGCGCCGGGGATTGTATTCGTAGGTCATCAGGACGGCTTTCACCGCGACGACGTCGACGGGATCGGATTGAAACGGATAGGTGCCCGCCGGAATGGATGTCTCCTGGTAAACCGCCTGCAACGTCGGGTCGGTGACCGGAAGCAGGTGGAACCGTTCCGCGTCAATCTGCGGCGACTCGAAAATCGAGGTCGGCGCACCGGCGACGTAGAAGAAGGCGTCGATCTCGTCGGCCAGCAGCTGATCCAGGGAATCGTCGGCGCTGAGCATCACCCGCTCGCTCGGCTCCACTTCCGCGAGATCGAGGACGAGCGACGCGGTCAGGAAGGTACCGCTGTCCTCCACCCCGATCGACACGCGCTGCCCCGTCAGATCCTGCAGCGTCTCGATGTCGCGGCGCGCCAGCACATGCACCTCTTCGTTATAGAGCGGAAAAGCGATCCGCACGCCGGCGACGGCGCGTGCAAGCTCCTCATCCTCGGCCGCGAAGGTGTTGAGGTATTCCAGAACATCCGACTGCACGATGGCGAACTGGGTGTGGGGACGCGCCCGAACGCCGAGGAAGTTTTCCAGCGATCCGGCGCTTTCGCGGACCTTGAGCGTGACGTCGCATTTCTCCGCGGCGTCTGAGATGTCGCGTCCGAACTGGATGTAGGTCCCGGTCGGCCCGCCGGTCAGGATGTTGCGTTCGAACCCCTGTGCGGCCAGAGGCCCGGTCAGCCCGACCATACCCAACGCGGCCATGCAGGCTCCGGTCAGAGCAGCTCCAAATCCCTTCATCTCGCGCTTCCTTCTCCTGGCGGTGACGCTCAACACGTCCCGAGCATCCTGACCAGCGCGACAAGCGTCTGGCGATTTATCGTCCCGAAGGTGTCGCGCAGCGCATTGGTCGGGCAGGCGCCGTCATTCAACAATTCGGTCAACTCACGCATTTCGGTCGAGTTGCGAGGTGGCAAACCGGGGGCGGAGGCAAGCGCCGCCGAAACCATACCGGGATTGCGCGCGGCGGACGCTTGGGCCGGTTCCGGCTCCGGCTCCGGCTCCGGTACAGCGGCGATCTCCGCTTCCGCCTCGGCGATCTGCGTGTCCAGATCCGACAGCTCGGCCGCACGCGCGGCGCGATCCTGCTCCAACCGCTCCACCTCTGCCCCGAGCTCCGAGCGGCGGTCTTCCAAGTCCGACAGGTCGGCCTGCGCTGCGACGACCTGGTTCGTCAGCGCCTCCGTCTCTTCCGCAAGTTCCGCCATCGCGTCGCGGCGATCGGCTTCCTGCGCGCCGGCTTCGGCGAGGGACTCGACGGCCTCGGCCAGTTCCGCCTGCAACTCGGCCAGCGCGGATTGCCGCTCCGAGCGCAGAGTTTCAACGTTCTCCTCCAGCTCCAGGCGTTCCGCGCGCAATGTGGCGACCTGCTGGTCCAATTCGGCCCGCGCCTCCTGTACGCCGTTCAAGCGGTCGGTTTCCTGCTCGATCTCTGTGCGCAGGGCCCCGAGCGCATCCCGCGACTCCGCCAGCTCCGCGATGACACGCGCCGCCTCGGCTTCGGCGGCCGCGCCCTCGGCGATCGTCGCGCGCAGATTTTCGACTTCGGAAGCAAGGGCCGCGCGCTCCGCCTCGGCCTCGGCCCGTGCAGCATCGATGGTTTCCAGCGCCTGCTGCGCCTCGGCCAGCGCGCTCTGCGCCGCGTCACGGCGGGCAGCGAGGTCCTCGACCTCCGCCTGCACCGCCTCGCTCTGCGTCTCCGCCTCGCTCAGACGGGCCGTAACCCGGTCGAGTTCCTGCTCACGGGCCAGAAGTTCCTCATCGCGCAGGTCGATCTGGCGCAGTAGTTCGGCCTCTTCGCTCCGCAGGTCTTCCAACGTGGTGCGCGCCGGCTCCAGTTCCGCCAGAATGCTGTCGAGCGCCTCCTGCCGGGCGGCGGATTCCGCCGCGAAACCCTCGCGCGTCGCCTCGGCGGCCGCGACTTCTGCCTGTATCTCGCCCATACGCGCCTCGGCCGCTTCTCGGGTCGCCTCGGCGCTTTCCAACGCGGCGCGGCTTGCCGTCAGATCATCGGCCAGCGCCGCCCGTTCGGCCTCCTGCGCCGCCAGGATCCGGTCGCGCTCCGCACGGGCGCCCGCCACCTCTGCGCGCAAGGTCGCGGCTTCGTCCTGAAGCGCCTGGCGCGCCTGCTGCGCTTCGGCGACATCTGCCGCCAAGGCATCGCGCTCTGCCTGAAGCTCGGCCAGTTCCGCCTGCGTCTCGCCGAGCGCCTCGTCGTCCGGCATCGCGGCGCTGGTGGCCGCGATTTCCGCCTCCAGTTGCGCCTGCTGGTCCTGCAGATCGGCCAAACGAGCCGTGGCCGCCGTCTCGGCCTGCTGCAACTCCGCAATCTGTGCCTGCAGGGCGCCGGTCTCCTGGTTGGCCTGTTCCAGCGCGCCCGCCTCGGCATCGCGCGCCGCCGTCAAATCGGCGAGCTCGTCCTCCAACAGCGCGATTTCTTCTTCCAGCATCGCGATCACGCGCCGGAAGGAGGCCGCCTGTTCCGAGGGAGACGCCTCTCCCGCGCTGTCCACGTCGTCGTTCTGGGCAAGAGTGGCTGTCGGCACGGCGAAAGTCGCAAGCGACAGGCAGAACAGGGCGGGAATTAGGCGCTGCGGCATCGGCCCTCTAAGAACTGAAACAGATTACTCTAGGTAATTGCTAGTCAACTTTGGGGAGCCGGTGCAACCCGTTTTCGGTAGCGGCCATCGTTGCGTACGGGGCCGCACGGAATACGGCAGGAGAAAGTGGGCGCATCACGTGTCTTGACCACAGCGCCTGTGACCTGACTCACCTCGCCTGGCCCCGGGCGATTGCGCACAACCAGTCGCCTAGGCGGTCGATATGCGCGGCTATGCCCGGCGCGGCCGCATCGTGTCGCCGGGCAGGAAGCTTGGCGCAAATTCCACGTGGCGGTCGTCGCCTTCGAATACATGCATGCCGGCGACGATACGGGCGGCGACCTGTCCTGTCTCGCGCCGTCGGCTGTCGACGGTGGCCAGCTTGCGCGGCAGCCCGTCGAGCAGCGAGAACGACCCGAACCCGGCCAGCCCAAGCCCGTCACCCACGTCAAACCCCTGCTCCAGCGCGTACAGCAATCCGCCCGCCCCGGTCAGGTCGTTGGTGTAGAACAGGAAATCCGTCGCGGGCCGACGTTCCAGAACAGCCGCGGTCATCTCCCGGCCCTTCGCGAAACCCGACCAGCCCGCATAGGTGATGTGCTCGGGCGGCGGCGTCCCCGCCTCGTGCAGCGCCCGCTCGAGCCCCTCGATCCGCTTGCGTGCACGGTGATCGCCTTCCATGCTCGTCCCGAGAACGGCGACCTGCCGATAGCCGCGGGCCACGATTTCGGTGCCGACCTCATAGCCCCCGCGCCAGTGACTGATGCCGACGGCGGCGTCCACGGGCTGCCCGTCCACATCCATGACCTCGACCACCGGAACGCCGCAACCGGCCAACATCGCACGGCTCGCCTCCGTATGCTCCAGCCCCGCAATGATGACGCCGGAGGGCCGCCAGGACAGCATCTCGAACAGCGTCCGCTCCTCTTTTTCGGGATCGTAATTCGTGGTGCCGACGACGGGCTGCAACGGCGTATCCGCCAGAACCTCGTCCACGCCGGCCAGCATTTCGGGAAAGACGAGGTTCGACAGGCTCGGCACGATCACCGCCACCAGGTTCACACGGTTGGAGGCGAGTGCACCGGCGATCTTGTTGGGAACGTAGCCCAGCCGCTTGGCCGCCGCCACGACGCGCGCGCGGGTCTTTTCGCTGACATCGCCGCGGTTGCGCAGAACGCGGCTGACGGTCATCTCGCTCACGCCCGATGCCTCGGAGACATCGCGCAGCGTCAGGTGCTGTCGTGGGCCATTACGACGGTTCAAGCTGTTCTCCCGTAAGCTCCGCGGTAATAGCCCGCGCCGGTCGCGGTGGACAAGCGGGCGCGGACGGCGCTATGCCATCCACATACGGTCCCGTGGCTCAACTGGATAGAGCAGCCCCCTCCTAAGGGGCAGGTTGCAGGTTCGAATCCTGCCGGGATCACCACGCATCATAATGTGTCCTTTCATTTCTGCGTGTTAGCGGGATTGTTGGCGAACCTTTCGGGAAGGTTCACCACGTTTCGTTCGCCGTTCGGTCTCGCAATCAGCTTCTCGAAGGCTGAATCGGCCATGCCCTCGCGCTGCGCCTCGGCGGTGTATCTCTGCACCTCGGAGAGGGTCTTGTGTCCGGTGACAGCGCCGATCTCGTGAGCCGTCGCCCCGGCTTCTGCCAGACGCCGCGCACATGCCTTCCGCAGGCCGTGAGCCGTGCAGGACGATAGGCCCGCAGCGTCGCACCATTCGCGGACAAGGTTGCCCAGACCGTCAGAGGATCGCCCCTCGCCTCGCGCCGTGGCGAGCCAAGGCCGATCATCGGGAAGGCCCGCCAGCACCTCGCGCAAGTCGTCGTGCATCGGAATGCTGACCAGGACGCCGCCGCTCTTGCGGGTCTTCTGGCGCCGGTATTCGATCCGTCCGGCTTTCATGCTCCACGGCCCCAGCTTCACCGCGTCGGCTCGCGCTGCGCCGGTGTAGAGCATCAGCGGGCACTGTCAGGTTGATGGCGTCATGGAAGGCCGGTAGCTCGCTTGGATGCTGAACCTCGACGATCTCTCCCGCCTCAAGGGGTACCGCTTTCCGCGCACCGTCATCGGATACGCCGTCTGGGCGTACCACCGTTTCGCCCTGAGCCTGCGAGATGTCGAAGACCTTCTGGCCGAGCGGGGCGTCGCCGTTTCCTATGAGACGATACGGGTGTGGGTTGCGAAGTTCGGGACACAGTTCGCCGCGAAGATCCGACGCGATCGGCCCTGGCCAGCCGACAAGTGGCATCTCGACGAGGTCGTACTCAAGATCAACGGCACGAAGCATTGGTTGTGGCGGGCAATCGACGCGAAAGGCGACGTCTTGGACATCCTCGTGCAGTCATGCCGCGACACCGCGGCCGCGAAGCAGTTCATGCGCAAGCTCTTCAAGTGATGGGGCCTGCCGCGGG
>NZ_CYPR01000040.1 GCF_001408515.1 Jannaschia seosinensis
CGCGTAGAGGGTCTTGTCCACGCCCGCGCGGGCCTTGCGGTTGCGGCGCATGGGGATGACGGGGATCGCCGGCCTCGGCCTCGGCCCAGTCGCGGATGCGGTCCGCGTCGTAGCCCTTGTCGGCAAGCAGTTCGCCCGGCGCGGGCAAGGCATCGTCCATGACGAGGTCGAAGCCTCTGTCGTCCGAGGTCTGGCCCGGCGTCACATCGGTGCGCATCGGCAGGCTCCAGCCGTTCGTGCGGAGGTGGATCTTGGTCGTCTGGCCACCTCTTGAGCGGCCAATACCCTATCGCGGAGTCCCCCTTTTGCGCCGGCTGCATGCTGATGCGCACGGATCACCGTGCTGTCGATCCTCTGCAAGCGGTCGGGCGGGTGATTGCGCTCGGCCGCGCCCTCGTTCAGGGCTTCCAGGATCGTCCCCCACAGCCCCGCGAGCGTCCGACGGCGGAACTGGCGGTAGACACGCGACCATTTGCCGAACTCCTCGGGCAGGTTGCGCCAGGGCGAGCCCGTCCGCGCGATCCAGAACACCCCGTCGAGCACCCGCCGGTGATCGCTTCCATGCCGCCCGTTGCGGGCTCGCACCCTCTGGATGAACGGCTTGAAGAACAGCCATTCCGCATCCGACATCAGTCCGCGTGCCATCACATCACCCGCCTGACCATAGTCCGGCAGCGCGATTCACACAAAAACCGTCAGGGAAAGGGTTTTGTCAACGCCGCCTAGAAATCGACTCGGCAAAGGAAATCGGTGCGCTGACGGCCGAAACTGTGCGCGTTTTTCACGACCGGCTCTACGATCCCGCGACCGCTGTGCTTGTCCTGGCGAGTGACGTCGATGGGCCGCGGCAGAGGGGTTGGCGGCCAACGGCACGCCGACACCTCGCCACATCCCGTCGATCACGGCGCCGTTCGCAGAATCGTTCGTGAAGACGCGGGAAGATGTGCTGCAGCGTCCTGAGCGCTGGAGCATCGCATCGGCCGTCACCCCCGAGGGAGCCGACTTCCTGCCAGCACTGAGCCTGGCGAGCGCCTACCTCGCCTCTTCGTTGCCGGAGGCGCCCGGCCGTGCACTGGTGCGCGGGCGCGCCAACGCGCGCAAAGCTTGAGCGTCTGTCTCTGAGGTGGTGCCGGGGTTTGTCGCTCTGGAGGCGGGCGTGGTCCTGAAGACCGGGCGCGCTCCGTCCAGTCTGGACGCGCTATGCGCGGCTTGGAAGGAACTGCGGGGCAGGCTTGTGCGGGACGATCTCGACGAGGCCACCGTTTTGCGGCCGCGCGATCGGCTGGTCCGCAACGAGGCGCGCGTTCGGTAGGACGCAATCGCCGCCGCGCTGTCGCTGATCGGCGTGATTGAGGCCGAAATGAGCGCTCCGCGCGAGAAGACCATGGCGAGCGAAGGTGCGCTTCTGCGCGATCCCGCGTTGCGGATTGACATCGCGATCGGCCAAATTTCTGCCGGCTTGCCCCTCTCGCCGCAGGCGCGCCGAGTAACAGTGAAGATGACGAATCTTTCCGCCATCAATGCGGCCGTACCGCATGCCATTCCGGAAGGCATGATCGGCGCGATCGTTACGCCGCGATCCGATCTGGTGGAAGGCGATCGTGTGGCCGCGACGCGTGAGTACCTGGTGACTTGCGCGGACTAAGGTGCTTGATCCGGAACCGGTTTGGTCGGAAACGGACTCCGCTGCGCACTACACGACTCCGCAGGGCTTTCGTGCTTCTGGGTTGATCCTCTGCCACGACGCGATGGCGTCGAGGGGATTGGATCTGAGGCGGCTTCGGATGTGGTCGAAGCCGGTTCGAAACCAGGATCTGGCGTAGTGGCCGTGGCTTTTGCGCGGCGGCGCGCGCTTGCCGAGAAGGTCTGCGGCGGCGCGACCGGCCCAGGCAAGGGCAAGCGCGACAAGGGACATGAGCAGAGCGAGTTTGCGTGGATCGGTGAGACGTGTGTCCTCGAGGTTGAGGCCACGCGTCTTGGCATCGCCGAACAGACATTCGATCGCCCAACGTTTGCGGTAGGTTTCGAGCGCGGTGCGCGGCGCGACGTTGGTAACCACGATCAACCACTCTCCCTTGAGCGGCTTGGCCGCGACGTTCAGGAGCG
>NZ_CYPR01000041.1 GCF_001408515.1 Jannaschia seosinensis
CAGCTTCTTCGGCACCTGTTTTACAGACACCTAAAGCTACATCGTCAACGTTATATTTTGATAGTTTGACGGTTAATGCTGGTAATGGTGGTTTTCTTCATTGCATTCAGATGGATACATCTGTCAACGCCGCTAATCAGGTTGTTTCTGTTGGTGCTGATATTGCTTTTGATGCCGACCCTAAATTTTTTGCCTGTTTGGTTCGCTTTGAGTCTTCTTCGGTTCCGACTACCCTCCCGACTGCCTATGATGTTTATCCTTTGGATGGTCGCCATGATGGTGGTTATTATACCGTCAAGGACTGTGTGACTATTGACGTCCTTCCCCGTACGCCGGGCAATAATGTTTATGTTGGTTTCATGGTTTGGTCTAACTTTACCGCTACTAAATGCCGCGGATTGGTTTCGCTGAATCAGGTTATTAAAGAGATTATTTGTCTCCAGCCACTTAAGTGAGGTGATTTATGTTTGGTGCTATTGCTGGCGGTATTGCTTCTGCTCTTGCTGGTGGCGCCATGTCTAAATTGTTTGGAGGCGGTCAAAAAGCCGCCTCCGGTGGCATTCAAGGTGATGTGCTTGCTACCGATAACAATACTGTAGGCATGGGTGATGCTGGTATTAAATCTGCCATTCAAGGCTCTAATGTTCCTAACCCTGATGAGGCCGTCCCTAGTTTTGTTTCTGGTGCTATGGCTAAAGCTGGTAAAGGACTTCTTGAAGGTACGTTGCAGGCTGGCACTTCTGCCGTTTCTGATAAGTTGCTTGATTTGGTTGGACTTGGTGGCAAGTCTGCCGCTGATAAAGGAAAGGATACTCGTGATTATCTTGCTGCTGCATTTCCTGAGCTTAATGCTTGGGAGCGTGCTGGTGCTGATGCTTCCTCTGCTGGTATGGTTGACGCCGGATTTGAGAATCAAAAAGAGCTTACTAAAATGCAACTGGACAATCAGAAAGAGATTGCCGAGATGCAAAATGAGACTCAAAAAGAGATTGCTGGCATTCAGTCGGCGACTTCACGCCAGAATACGAAAGACCAGGTATATGCACAAAATGAGATGCTTGCTTATCAACAGAAGGAGTCTACTGCTCGCGTTGCGTCTATTATGGAAAACACCAATCTTTCCAAGCAACAGCAGGTTTCCGAGATTATGCGCCAAATGCTTACTCAAGCTCAAACGGCTGGTCAGTATTTTACCAATGACCAAATCAAAGAAATGACTCGCAAGGTTAGTGCTGAGGTTGACTTAGTTCATCAGCAAACGCAGAATCAGCGGTATGGCTCTTCTCATATTGGCGCTACTGCAAAGGATATTTCTAATGTCGTCACTGATGCTGCTTCTGGTGTGGTTGATATTTTTCATGGTATTGATAAAGCTGTTGCCGATACTTGGAACAATTTCTGGAAAGACGGTAAAGCTGATGGTATTGGCTCTAATTTGTCTAGGAAATAACCGTCAGGATTGACACCCTCCCAATTGTATGTTTTCATGCCTCCAAATCTTGGAGGCTTTTTTATGGTTCGTTCTTATTACCCTTCTGAATGTCACGCTGATTATTTTGACTTTGAGCGTATCGAGGCTCTTAAACCTGCTATTGAGGCTTGTGGCATTTCTACTCTTTCTCAATCCCCAATGCTTGGCTTCCATAAGCAGATGGATAACCGCATCAAGCTCTTGGAAGAGATTCTGTCTTTTCGTATGCAGGGCGTTGAGTTCGATAATGGTGATATGTATGTTGACGGCCATAAGGCTGCTTCTGACGTTCGTGATGAGTTTGTATCTGTTACTGAGAAGTTAATGGATGAATTGGCACAATGCTACAATGTGCTCCCCCAACTTGATATTAATAACACTATAGACCACCGCCCCGAAGGGGACGAAAAATGGTTTTTAGAGAACGAGAAGACGGTTACGCAGTTTTGCCGCAAGCTGGCTGCTGAACGCCCTCTTAAGGATATTCGCGATGAGTATAATTACCCCAAAAAGAAAGGTATTAAGGATGAGTGTTCAAGATTGCTGGAGGCCTCCACTATGAAATCGCGTAGAGGCTTTGCTATTCAGCGTTTGATGAATGCAATGCGACAGGCTCATGCTGATGGTTGGTTTATCGTTTTTGACACTCTCACGTTGGCTGACGACCGATTAGAGGCGTTTTATGATAATCCCAATGCTTTGCGTGACTATTTTCGTGATATTGGTCGTATGGTTCTTGCTGCCGAGGGTCGCAAGGCTAATGATTCACACGCCGACTGCTATCAGTATTTTTGTGTGCCTGAGTATGGTACAGCTAATGGCCGTCTTCATTTCCATGCGGTGCACTTTATGCGGACACTTCCTACAGGTAGCGTTGACCCTAATTTTGGTCGTCGGGTACGCAATCGCCGCCAGTTAAATAGCTTGCAAAATACGTGGCCTTATGGTTACAGTATGCCCATCGCAGTTCGCTACACGCAGGACGCTTTTTCACGTTCTGGTTGGTTGTGGCCTGTTGATGCTAAAGGTGAGCCGCTTAAAGCTACCAGTTATATGGCTGTTGGTTTCTATGTGGCTAAATACGTTAACAAAAAGTCAGATATGGACCTTGCTGCTAAAGGTCTAGGAGCTAAAGAATGGAACAACTCACTAAAAACCAAGCTGTCGCTACTTCCCAAGAAGCTGTTCAGAATCAGAATGAGCCGCAACTTCGGGATGAAAATGCTCACAATGACAAATCTGTCCACGGAGTGCTTAATCCAACTTACCAAGCTGGGTTACGACGCGACGCCGTTCAACCAGATATTGAAGCAGAACGCAAAAAGAGAGATGAGATTGAGGCTGGGAAAAGTTACTGTAGCCGACGTTTTGGCGGCGCAACCTGTGACGACAAATCTGCTCAAATTTATGCGCGCTTCGATAAAAATGATTGGCGTATCCAACCTGCAGAGTTTTATCGCTTCCATGACGCAGAAGTTAACACTTTCGGATATTTCTGATGAGTCGAAAAATTATCTTGATAAAGCAGGAATTACTACTGCTTGTTTACGAATTAAATCGAAGTGGACTGCTGGCGGAAAATGAGAAAATTCGACCTATCCTTGCGCAGCTCGAGAAGCTCTTACTTTGCGACCTTTCGCCATCAACTAACGATTCTGTCAAAAACTGACGCGTTGGATGAGGAGAAGTGGCTTAATATGCTTGGCACGTTCGTCAAGGACTGGTTTAGATATGAGTCACATTTTGTTCATGGTAGAGATTCTCTTGTTGACATTTTAAAAGAGCGTGGATTACTATCTGAGTCCGATGCTGTTCAACCACTAATAGGTAAGAAATCATGAGTCAAGTTACTGAACAATCCGTACGTTTCCAGACCGCTTTGGCCTCTATTAAGCTCATTCAGGCTTCTGCCGTTTTGGATTTAACCGAAGATGATTTCGATTTTCTGACGAGTAACAAAGTTTGGATTGCTACTGACCGCTCTCGTGCTCGTCGCTGCGTTGAGGCTTGCGTTTATGGTACGCTGGACTTTGTAGGATACCCTCGCTTTCCTGCTCCTGTTGAGTTTATTGCTGCCGTCATTGCTTATTATGTTCATCCCGTCAACATTCAAACGGCCTGTCTCATCATGGAAGGCGCTGAATTTACGGAAAACATTATTAATGGCGTCGAGCGTCCGGTTAAAGCCGCTGAATTGTTCGCGTTTACCTTGCGTGTACGCGCAGGAAACACTGACGTTCTTACTGACGCAGAAGAAAACGTGCGTCAAAAATTACGTGCAGAAGGAGTGATGTAATGTCTAAAGGTAAAAAACGTTCTGGCGCTCGCCCTGGTCGTCCGCAGCCGTTGCGAGGTACTAAAGGCAAGCGTAAAGGCGCTCGTCTTTGGTATGTAGGTGGTCAACAATTTTAATTGCAGGGGCTTCGGCCCCTTACTTGAGGATAAATTATGTCTAATATTCAAACTGGCGCCGAGCGTATGCCGCATGACCTTTCCCATCTTGGCTTCCTTGCTGGTCAGATTGGTCGTCTTATTACCATTTCAACTACTCCGGTTATCGCTGGCGACTCCTTCGAGATGGACGCCGTTGGCGCTCTCCGTCTTTCTCCATTGCGTCGTGGCCTTGCTATTGACTCTACTGTAGACATTTTTACTTTTTATGTCCCTCATCGTCACGTTTATGGTGAACAGTGGATTAAGTTCATGAAGGATGGTGTTAATGCCACTCCTCTCCCGACTGTTAACACTACTGGTTATATTGACCATGCCGCTTTTCTTGGCACGATTAACCCTGATACCAATAAAATCCCTAAGCATTTGTTTCAGGGTTATTTGAATATCTATAACAACTATTTTAAAGCGCCGTGGATGCCTGACCGTACCGAGGCTAACCCTAATGAGCTTAATCAAGATGATGCTCGTTATGGTTTCCGTTGCTGCCATCTCAAAAACATTTGGACTGCTCCGCTTCCTCCTGAGACTGAGCTTTCTCGCCAAATGACGACTTCTACCACATCTATTGACATTATGGGTCTGCAAGCTGCTTATGCTAATTTGCATACTGACCAAGAACGTGATTACTTCATGCAGCGTTACCATGATGTTATTTCTTCATTTGGAGGTAAAACCTCTTATGACGCTGACAACCGTCCTTTACTTGTCATGCGCTCTAATCTCTGGGCATCTGGCTATGATGTTGATGGAACTGACCAAACGTCGTTAGGCCAGTTTTCTGGTCGTGTTCAACAGACCTATAAACATTCTGTGCCGCGTTTCTTTGTTCCTGAGCATGGCACTATGTTTACTCTTGCGCTTGTTCGTTTTCCGCCTACTGCGACTAAAGAGATTCAGTACCTTAACGCTAAAGGTGCTTTGACTTATACCGATATTGCTGGCGACCCTGTTTTGTATGGCAACTTGCCGCCGCGTGAAATTTCTATGAAGGATGTTTTCCGTTCTGGTGATTCGTCTAAGAAGTTTAAGATTGCTGAGGGTCAGTGGTATCGTTATGCGCCTTCGTATGTTTCTCCTGCTTATCACCTTCTTGAAGGCTTCCCATTCATTCAGGAACCGCCTTCTGGTGATTTGCAAGAACGCGTACTTATTCGCCACCATGATTATGACCAGTGTTTCCAGTCCGTTCAGTTGTTGCAGTGGAATAGTCAGGTTAAATTTAATGTGACCGTTTATCGCAATCTGCCGACCACTCGCGATTCAATCATGACTTCGTGATAAAAGATTGAGTGTGAGGTTATAACGCCGAAGCGGTAAAAATTTTAATTTTTGCCGCTGAGGGGTTGACCAAGCGAAGCGCGGTAGGTTTTCTGCTTAGGAGTTTAATCATGTTTCAGACTTTTATTTCTCGCCATAATTCAAACTTTTTTTCTGATAAGCTGGTTCTCACTTCTGTTACTCCAGCTTCTTCGGCACCTGTTTTACAGACACCTAAAGCTACATCGTCAACGTTATATTTTGATAGTTTGACGGTTAATGCTGGTAATGGTGGTTTTCTTCATTGCATTCAGATGGATACATCTGTCAACGCCGCTAATCAGGTTGTTTCTGTTGGTGCTGATATTGCTTTTGATGCCGACCCTAAATTTTTTGCCTGTTTGGTTCGCTTTGAGTCTTCTTCGGTTCCGACTACCCTCCCGACTGCCTATGATGTTTATCCTTTGGATGGTCGCCATGATGGTGGTTATTATACCGTCAAGGACTGTGTGACTATTGACGTCCTTCCCCGTACGCCGGGCAATAATGTTTATGTTGGTTTCATGGTTTGGTCTAACTTTACCGCTACTAAATGCCGCGGATTGGTTTCGCTGAATCAGGTTATTAAAGAGATTATTTGTCTCCAGCCACTTAAGTGAGGTGATTTATGTTTGGTGCTATTGCTGGCGGTATTGCTTCTGCTCTTGCTGGTGGCGCCATGTCTAAATTGTTTGGAGGCGGTCAAAAAGCCGCCTCCGGTGGCATTCAAGGTGATGTGCTTGCTACCGATAACAATACTGTAGGCATGGGTGATGCTGGTATTAAATCTGCCATTCAAGGCTCTAATGTTCCTAACCCTGATGAGGCCGTCCCTAGTTTTGTTTCTGGTGCTATGGCTAAAGCTGGTAAAGGACTTCTTGAAGGTACGTTGCAGGCTGGCACTTCTGCCGTTTCTGATAAGTTGCTTGATTTGGTTGGACTTGGTGGCAAGTCTGCCGCTGATAAAGGAAAGGATACTCGTGATTATCTTGCTGCTGCATTTCCTGAGCTTAATGCTTGGGAGCGTGCTGGTGCTGATGCTTCCTCTGCTGGTATGGTTGACGCCGGATTTGAGAATCAAAAAGAGCTTACTAAAATGCAACTGGACAATCAGAAAGAGATTGCCGAGATGCAAAATGAGACTCAAAAAGAGATTGCTGGCATTCAGTCGGCGACTTCACGCCAGAATACGAAAGACCAGGTATATGCACAAAATGAGATGCTTGCTTATCAACAGAAGGAGTCTACTGCTCGCGTTGCGTCTATTATGGAAAACACCAATCTTTCCAAGCAACAGCAGGTTTCCGAGATTATGCGCCAAATGCTTACTCAAGCTCAAACGGCTGGTCAGTATTTTACCAATGACCAAATCAAAGAAATGACTCGCAAGGTTAGTGCTGAGGTTGACTTAGTTCATCAGCAAACGCAGAATCAGCGGTATGGCTCTTCTCATATTGGCGCTACTGCAAAGGATATTTCTAATGTCGTCACTGATGCTGCTTCTGGTGTGGTTGATATTTTTCATGGTATTGATAAAGCTGTTGCCGATACTTGGAACAATTTCTGGAAAGACGGTAAAGCTGATGGTATTGGCTCTAATTTGTCTAGGAAATAACCGTCAGGATTGACACCCTCCCAATTGTATGTTTTCATGCCTCCAAATCTTGGAGGCTTTTTTATGGTTCGTTCTTATTACCCTTCTGAATGTCACGCTGATTATTTTGACTTTGAGCGTATCGAGGCTCTTAAACCTGCTATTGAGGCTTGTGGCATTTCTACTCTTTCTCAATCCCCAATGCTTGGCTTCCATAAGCAGATGGATAACCGCATCAA
>NZ_CYPR01000042.1 GCF_001408515.1 Jannaschia seosinensis
CCATTTGCGGCAGGTACTTCACGTCGATGTGGAGGTAGCCCGGCTCGTAGGCCTTGAAGGCGCTGTGCTTCGGCTTGGCCGCCTTGGTCTTCAGGTCGCGCAGGTTCCCCACGCCATGCCGGCGCAGGCAGCGGTCCAGCCCCGAGCGCGAGGCGTTCGGGTTCAGGAACTCCCGCACAACCGCCAGCAGATCATCCAGCGACACCAGCAGCGCCTTTCGCAGGGCCACCGCGACGGCCTCCTGCGGTGGTGTCAGCGTCGTCTGGAGCCTGTGCGGCGTGTGGCTGCGATCCGCGACGCTGTCGCGCTTGCGCCACTTGTAAACGGTCTGCTCCGTTATGCCGAAGCGCTCGGCCAGGACCGGA
Organism: Jannaschia seosinensis; assembly: GCF_001408515.1. GTDB lineage: Bacteria > Pseudomonadota > Alphaproteobacteria > Rhodobacterales > Rhodobacteraceae > Jannaschia > Jannaschia seosinensis. The sequence goes on from NZ_CYPR01000042.1 coordinate 366, forward strand.
GCAGGCTCCGTGCTCGCCTGGATCGCCGCCCGCACCTTCGGCGTGGTCGTGGCCTGCTTGTGAAGATGTATCAGCATGGTCGTGCCCCGTCTCGAAGGTCCCTCAGAACCGATCTTGCCATGAAGAGCGCGGATCGTCGCGGGGAAAGGTGATCATCCGGGACGGAACACCTATCCCTTTCGAATCAAGACGAGCACAACTCGACCTGCACCCTCACGGCTGCCCGGAGACTTGCCGTTGCCTCCTGCAAGGCGGTCCTCCAAAACTCCATCCAGTTCCGGCTTCTTTTCCGTAATCGAAACGCGAGGGATTTTGCCGCATGGAAGTAGAGCACTCAGCGCCCTCACTCGGCCGGCGTCACCGCTTTCTTCTCGCGCTTGTCACGACCGAGGCCGACCACGTTGGGCGCATCTTTCCGGCCATAGCCCGTCAGCTTCAGGGCGTCCGTCACTTCGGCCAAATCCTTGCGCAGGCGGTCGATCTGCTTTTCGGCCAGTCCTTCCTCGACCGATATTGCCTGCATCCAGCGTCTGATCTCCTGCACGGTGGCCTGCGCCATGGAAATGCGGGTGCGGTAATCCTCGACCTCCTGCTGGCGTTGACGGAGGAAGGAGCGGGCCCGCTCAACCTTCTCGGACGAGTAGATGTCCGCCAACTCCCTGCTTTCGACCGACATCTGCGCCGCAACCAGCAGCACGTCGTGCTCCAGCTCGGCGAGGTCCGGATGATCGCGCATCCAGTCGATCCGCTCGCGCATGGCATCGAATTCGCGGCTTAACTGAAACGCTCCCTCGCGGTCGGCGGCATGCACATGGGCGTAGGCCCGCGTCACGTCGTCCATTGACAGGTGAAAGTCCCGGTTCGTCAATTCCAGCCGACGGACGCGGGAGTTGGCAGGCAGAAAACCAACCAAGATCAGGAGCAGGATCGTCAGGCCGATTTGGCCGATCATGCCCGCTTCTGCGTAGGGCGTGCCGTCGACGGCCACGGTCAGCTCCGGCCATGGCACGAGCCCGGCAAAGGCGCCGGCCGTCAGGGCCGTCAGCCCCAGCGCGGCGATGAGCAGAATAAAGGTGCAGACCTGCTGAAGCAGCGAGGTCGCGACGGCAACATGTCTGTTCGTGTCACTCATTTGATCGAACCCCCTCATGGCAGCGGTGTCAGGAGTTTTTCCGCCTGCCACAGGACAAGCATAGCGGACTTCCGCCTACATAACGCCAAAATTTGCCAAACTGTTCCTGCAAAAGCGGATTCGACTTGACAATCCGTTAATCAGGGGGGGGAGTCGTTTCCTATTCGTCGCCGCGATAGCTGCGATGGTAGCGTCCACCCAACGAGGTCAGCACCTCGTAGCCGATCGTGCCGGCCTGCGCGGCGAGGGCATCCACCCCGCGATGCGCGTCGAGCACACGGAACGTTTCCGGGTCGGCATCCAGATGGCCGATATCGACGCCGATCAGGTCCATCGAGACGCGGCCCACGGCGGGGCAGGGGACCGGCCCCGCCATCAGATCCAGACCGGGTTGCAACGCCCGGAACAGCCCGTCGGCATACCCGCCCGCCACCGTCGCGATGCGCGTATCCGTGCGGGCGGTCCAGGTGCCGTCATAGCCGACCCGTTCCCCCTCCGCGATGTCGAAGCAGGCAATGACAGGCAGGTCGAGGCGGACAACCGGCTCAGCGTCGGAGAAAGGGAGACCGCCATAGAGGCCGATCCCCGGTCGCACCATGTCGAAATGGTAATCGCCTCCCAAAAGCGTCCCTCCCGTCGCGGACAGGCTGCGGGGGACGTCGATCCCGTCGGTCATCTCGTGAAAGCGGGCGAGTTGTCTGGCGTTTTCCGGATTTGCGGCATCGTCGGAGCAGGCCAGATGCGAGGTCACGAGGACGGGCCGCGCCCGAAGTGCCAGTTCCGCGACCGCGGCCCATTCCGACATCTTCAGGCCCAGCCGGTTCATGCCCGTGTCGAGCTGGATGCCGAAGGGGCGGCGGGGCAGGGCTTCAAGGTGGCGGGCGATCTGGTCGACGGAACACAGCATCGGCACGAGGTCCGCCCGGTCGATCGTCGCCGTGTCGCCGGCCATATGCCCGTAATAGATGTAGATGCGCGGCTCGGGCCCGAGGGCGCGGCGCAGGGCCATGCCCTCATCCGCACTGGCCACGAAGAACGCGCGACATCCGGCCCGGAACAGACGCCCCGCCACGGCGACGGCACCCAGACCATAGGCATCGGCCTTGACCGTCGCGCCCGTCTCGCAATCGGACGACGACATGGCGTCAAGCGCGGCCCAATTCGCGGCGACCGCTTCGAGATCGATGTGGAGAAATCCTGTCGGCATGGCGCGTTGATGCGGCGGCGGCGGCGCAGGGTCAAGCGGCGCCGTGCCGCCGGTTCACCCTTCGCCCTGCCAAGGCTTCACGAGATTTCCGAACCGCGTGAACCGTCCCTCGAAACTAAGTTCGACGGTGCCGATGGGGCCGTGCCGCTGCTTGCCGATGATGACCTCAGCCTTGCCGTGCACGGCCTCCATCGCCGCCTGCCATTCGGCCATGCGGTCGAGCTGGTGATCGCCCGGCTTTTCGCGTTCCTTGTAGTATTCCTCGCGATAGACGAACATCACGACGTCGGCATCCTGCTCGATAGAGCCGGATTCGCGAAGGTCCGAAAGCTGCGGGCGCTTGTCGTCGCGGCTCTCGACCTGGCGCGAAAGCTGCGACAGGGCGATGACGGGGATGTCCAGCTCCTTGGCGATCGCCTTGAGACCCTGCGTGATCGCCGAAACCTCGTTGACGCGGTTGTCGCCACTGCCGGGGGCCTTCACCAGCTGCAGGTAGTCCACGATCAACAGGTCGAGCCCGTGCGTCCGCTTCTGACGCCGTGCGCGGGCGGCGAGTTGCGCGATGGGCAGGGCAGGCGTGTCGTCGATATAGAGAGGGCAGGATTCGAGCGCCTTCGCCGCCTCGACAAAGCGGCGGAATTCGGCCTCGGTCATGTCGCCGCGCCGGATTTGCTCGCTAGGCACCTCGGCGGCCTCGGACAGGACGCGCGCGGCGAGCTGTTCGGCCGACATCTCCAGCGAATAGAACCCGACGACACCGCCACCAAGAAGCGTCTCCTGCCCGTCGGACGCCGTGCCCCGCTTGAAGGCCTTGGCCACGTTGAACGCGATGTTGGTGGCCAGCGACGTCTTGCCCATCGACGGGCGGCCGGCGAGGATCAGCAGGTCGGAGCGGTGCAGGCCGCCGAGCTTCTTGTCCATGTCCAGCAGACCGGTGGAGATGCCCGACAGGCCGCCGTCCCGCTGATAGGCGGCATTGGCGACGTCGACGGCTTGCTTGATGGCCGACAGGAAGGATTGGAAGCCCGTCTCGGAGCGGCCCTGCTCGGCCAGCTTGTAGAGCTTGGATTCGGCGTCGACGATCTGCTGCTCCGGTTCGAGGTCGACATCCACGTCGTTCGCCTGCGCGGCGATATCGCGGCCGAGGGCGATGAGTTCGCGGCGAATGGCCAGATCGTAGATCATCTGCGCATAGTCGCGCACCGCGTATCCCGCCACGGCCGATGCCGCGAGCGTCACCAGATAGGATGGCCCCCCGAGGGAGCGCAGGCCCTCGTCCTCTTCCATGAACGGCTTGAGCGTCACCGGCGAAGCCAGCGCGTTCTTCTGGATCCGGGTGGCGCAGATGCCCCAGATGCGGGCGTGGACGGGGTCGTAAAAATGCTCCGACCGGATGATCGAGGCGGCGCGGTCGTAAAGATCGTTATCGGTCAGAAGCGCGCCGAGAAGCTGCTGCTCGGCCTCGATATTGTGCGGGAGCGACCCTTCGGACGGGGCCGGAACACCGGCGTCAAGACGTGCGACTTCGTTCATTTCGATGCTTCCTCTGCCACAGGCTCGTCTACCGCGCGGGGCCGGGCGTCACAACCGGGAGGAACTTGTGGAGAAGCTGTGGGAAACGGCAATTACCCATGGGTAATCGTCGCAAGGCTCGGTAATCACGCGAGAAAAATCAGCGGGTCGCCAATGCCGTCGCCTGCCGCAGGGTTTCCGCCCAGTTGCAGGCCAGCCCGTCGCCATCGGGGTCGAGATTATGCCGGTCGACTTGCGGGCCGCCGGAGCCGAGGAACTCCGCCTGCGCCGCCGCTTCGGTCAGGAAATCGCCGCAGTTAAGGACATCGGTTTCCGGATCCGTGTTTCCCCGCCGGTATCGCGCACGCCCCGCAATCGCGAGCGTCCGCCGCCCCAGATAGGCTCCGCGTGCCACGAATTGCCCCCGGCTGCCCAACTCCGCCTCGGCGCGCGCCAGTTCCAGCGGATCGGAGGGGCGCGCCTGAAGCGCCCACAGGCGGTTCGTGTCGAGCGCGGAGAGGCGGGCCGCCGCCCGGCGTTCGGGCGAGGTCGAACCGGTTTCAACGCCGCCGCCCGCGCAGGCGGCGAGGAAGGGCAGAACGAGAAGGATGCGCATGGACCTGTTCCTCCGGATGGTCACGACAGGCAGGGAAGCGGGTTCCGTCGGCGCCGTCAACACGGACCACTCCGTCAGGAATTGTGCGCCGCCTGCCAGCCGCGCGGGTCGTCGAGATAAGCCTCGACCGCGGTAAGTGTCTCTTCGTCGAAGGCATGCTGCCGCTTTGCCTCGGCCAAGACGTCCCACCAGGTCGCGAGCGCATGCAGCGTGACCCCGTGATCGCCGAGCGTTCCCGCCATCTCGGGGTAGATGCCATAGCTGAAGATCACGCCGGTATGTCCGCAGGTGGCGCCGGTTTCGCGGATTGCATCGACGAAGGAGAGTTTGGAGCCGCCATCGGTGGTCATGTCTTCGATGAGCAGGACGCGGTCGCCCTCGGCCATGACGCCTTCGATCCGGGCCCCGCGTCCGTGGCCCTTCGGTTTCTTGCGGATATATGTCATCGGCAGAGCCATCCGTTCCGCCACGAGCGCGGCGAAGGGGATGCCGGCGGTTTCGCCCCCGGCAACGTTGTCGAACGCCTCCATCCCCGCGTCGCGCATGACGGTGACCGTCAGAAAATCCATCAGCGTCGCGCGGATCCGGGGAAACGAGATCAGCTTCCGGCAATCCACGTAGGTCGGCGCGGGGAGGCCGGACGTGTGGATGAACGGGTCCCGGGCGTTGAAATGGACGGCACCGACTTCGAGCAGGGCCTTGGCGGTGAGGCGGGCGATGTCCTCGGCGGAGGGGTAGGTCGTGGGGATCATGGCGTTTCCTCGACATGCCAATGGACCGGACGGCCCGGATCGAACGGGGTGACGGTGAGGCCGTGCGCCTCGAGCCGCCGGGGAACGGGCACCGGGTCCACACGACGCAGCAGCGTCACGGTGTCGTCGTTCGGCGCAAGCCCGTAATGCGCGGGACCGTTGAGCGCGGCGAAGGCCTCCAGCCGGTCGAGCGCGCCTTCCTCCTCGAAGACCTGCGCATAACAGGCCAACGCATGCGGGGCGGTGAAGCAGCCGGCCGCGCAGCAGGTCGCCTCCTTCGCGTGAGTCGGATGGGGGGCCGAATCGGTGCCGAGGAAGAAGCGCGGGTCGCCCGAAGTGGCAGCCTCGCGGAGTGCGGATTGATGTGTGTCGCGCTTGAGGATCGGCAGGCAGTAAAGATGCGGGCGCATCCCGTGGCTGAGCATGTCCGTGCGGTTCATCATCAGGTGCTGCACGGTGATGGTCGCGCCGATATTGTCGTGATCGCGCACGAAGGCCACGGCTTCGGCGGTCGTCACATGCTCCAGCGTGATCCGCAGCGCCGGATGCGCCGCGCGCAGGGGCGCGAGCCTGCGGTCCAGGAACGCCGCCTCCCGGTCGAAGATGTCGCCGTCGGTCGTCTCCCCGTGGATGCAGAGTGGAACGCCGGCTGATTCCATTGCCGTCAGAACGGGGCGGATCCGTTCGAAATCCCGCACGCCCGAGGCGGAATTGGTGGTCGCCCCGGCGGGGTAGAGTTTGACCGCGGTGACGGTGCCGTCGGCATGGGCGGCGGTCACGTCCTTCGGGTCCGTCTCTTCGGTCAGGTAGAGCGTCATCAGGGGGCGCGCGAAGCCCGCTTCGGTAATACGGTCGCGATATGCGCGGGCCTGTGCGCCCGTCGTGACGGGAGGGACGAGGTTCGGCATAACGATTGCCCGCCCGAAATGGCGGCTTTCGGGCGCGACAAGGCGCAGCATATCGCCGTCGCGCAGGTGCAGGTGCCAATCGTCGGGGCGGCGGATGGTAAGGCGGTCCATGACATTCCGACTAGCCGCCTTGTGACGGGGATGCCAGAGGGGCAGGGTGGTTCGGTCGATGCGGTCCGAGGACAGTTTCGCCGGCTGCCGTGCGGCGGCGCGATGTTCGTGGCCGTGTGTCCTGTGGCGAACGGGCAGAATAGTGTATCCTTCCCAAGTTTCGTCACGTTCATTTGCCCGTGGACTTGATGCAGCCGAGAGAGCATGGGAGCGAGGTGGTGCAGAATACGGAAGGCAGTCCGGAGATGATCCAGGACATAATCGAAGAAAAGATGTCTCTGGCCGGTGACGCGGCTCCGGAAGCTGGCGCTGAAGCTGTGAGGCCGTCCCTATTCTGCCCCGGTGCAAAGAAGAATCACCGCCAGAAATGTTCCTCCGAGGCGGTTCCAGTGCTTCACTACGGCCGGTTGCAAGCGGCCCCACCATCTCGGCTCACGCGCCGTCACACCGGTCTGGCGGCTGGCGTACCGGTGGCCTACGCGGTCAGATTAAAAGGATAAGTCCATGACGTTCTGGAAGCTTCAGATGCGGACGGCTCAGATGATGCTCGAGGCGCAGACAGTGATGTCGCTGCGATTAATGGGTATGGCGGGGATTCTCCCGGCCGACCCGGGCGAGAACGCTCGCATGGTGACCGAAAAGCAAACTGCTTTTGCGCAGGCCGGGCTGGCGGCTATGGGCGCGATGATGGCCGGGCGCTCGCCCACCGTAATTTATGGTCACGCGCTCACGCCTATCGGACGGACGACACGGGCAAATTCACTGCGCTTGGGTAAGGCGAAGCGATGAAGTTTTGGGCGCGGCTGTAGCATCGCCTAATAGCTGAGACTTCAGGTAAAACTCGATTGCTGCGGTGGCTCATGTGTTAAGCGCGTTTATGAGCAGCGAGTTTTCTGCGTGGTTTGATCATTATTGAAGCAGTTTTCGAAGCCGCTGGAGAGCCTGATTCCGGAGCGTCTCGAAGCTGGAGTGGAAAGACCAAATTCATGCGAGGCATCTGTGGCTCCCAACGGGCTCCTTATGATTTCTAGGCGGCGTTGACAAAACCCTTTCCCTGACGGCTTTGGTTCGATTCACGCTGCCGGACTACGGTCAGGCGGGTGATGTGATGGCGCGCGGACTGATGTCGGATGCGGAATGGCTGTTCTTCAAGCCGTTCATCCAGAGGGTGCGAGCGCGCAACGGGCGGCATGGAAGCGATCACCGGCGGGTGCTTGACGGGGTGTTCTGGGTCGCGCGGACGGGCTCGCCCTGGCGCAACCTGCCCGAGGAGTTCGGCAAATGGTCGCGTGTCTACCGCCAGTTCCGCCGTCGGACGCTCGCGGGGCTGTGGGGGGGGACGATCCTGGAAGCCCTGAACGAGGGCGCGGCCGAGCGCAATCACCCGCCCGACCGCTTGCAGAGGATCGACAGCACGGTGATCCGGGCGCATCAGCATGCAGCCGGCGCAAAAGGGGGACTCCGCGATAGGGTATTGGCCGCTCAAGAGGTGGCCAGACGAGCAAGATCCACCTCCGCACGAACGGCTGGAGCCTCCCGATGCGCACCGATGTGACGCCGGGCCACCCAAGTTCGACACTTTAGGGGCGGTTTCATGATCATCTGCTTTGGCCGATGACGTAGTTTCAATAATTTAGTGGACGCCCCGAGGTCGATATGGATGGCCGGTGTAGTCACACGATGCGGGTGTATTACCCATTTCCTCTGGGGCTTCGGCTCAGGTATCATCGCTACAAAATGTATACGCGCATCACGAAGACCGGCGGCCGCCAGTATCTCCAACTCGTCGAGGCCTACCGCAATGACCGCGGGCAGTCCCGCGTCCGCGTGGTCGCGAACCTTGGGCGGCTCGACAAGCTTACCCCTTCGACGCTCGATCCTTTGATCAACGGCCTGAACCGGGCCGTTGGCCGCGCTGAGAATACCGCCTCGGAGGTCATCCAGGAGCCCGGCCGCACGTATGGCGACGTCTTCGCCCTTCACGAGCTCTGGTGCGACCTGGGGATCGACAAAGCCTTGCAGCAGGCCCTGCGCTCATCCCGGCGCGGCTTCGATGCCGAGGCGCTGATCCGGGCGATGGTGTTCAACCGGCTTTGCGCGCCGGAGTCGAAGCTGGGATGCCTGCGGTGGCTGGAGACGGTCGCGATGCCCGGGATGCCGCAGACCCCGACACACCAGCAGCTCCTGCGCGCCATGGACGCCTTGATGGACAACCTTGATCCCGTCGAGGCCGCGCTGAGCCGCCAATTCCGCCCCTTGGTCGATCGAGACCTTTCGATCGTGTTCTACGACCTGACCACTGTGCGCATTCACGGCGAGGGGGAGGTTGCCGACGATCTGCGCGCCTTCGGCATGAACAAGGAACGCGGCGGCATCGCCCGGCAGTTCGTCCTCGGCGTGGTCCAGACCGCAGAAGGATTGCCGCTCTTGCATACGGTCCACCCCGGCAACGTCGCCGAGACGAAGACCTTGCAAGGGATGCTGGAGAAGGTGCTCGCGCGCTTCCCGATCCAGCGGGTGGTGCTGGTGGCCGACCGCGGCCTGCTCAGCCTCGACAACATCGCCGAACTGACCTCGGTCGCTGAACGGTCGGAGCGCACGCTGGAGTTCATCCTGGCAGTGCCGGCCCGTCGCTATGTCGACCTGGTCGAGACCTTCCAGAACCTCGCCTTCCACGAGGGCGTCGCAGAAGCCACCTTCGCCGGTCACCGGCTCATTGTGGCGCATGATCCCTTGCGGGCCGAAGACCAATCCCACAAGCGTCGGGCCCGCATCGGCGAGCTGGAGGCGATGGCGGAGCGGATGGTGGGCAAACTCGATGCCCAGGACGAGGGGCAGACGGCCCGCGGACGCCGCGCCTCCGATCGCGGTGCCTATAGCAGGTTCGCCCGCACCGTGGCCGACGCAGAGCTGACCCGCTTCATCAAGCCCGATCTGCACTCGGACAGGTTCAGCCATACCATTGACGAGGCGGCGATCCGGAATGCCGAACTCTTCGACGGCAAGCTGGCAGTCCTCACCAATGCCCCCGACATTGCGCCTGCCGAGGCCATTGCGCGCTACAAGGCCCTCGCCGACATCGAGCGTGGCTTCCGTGTCCTGAAATCCGACATCGAGATCGCGCCGGTTCATCACCGCCTGCCAGAGCGCATCCGGGCACACGCGATGATCTGCTTTCTCGCCCTCGTGCTCTACCGCGTGATGCGGATGCGCCTGAAGACTCACGGCCACAGCGCGAGCCCACGCACTGCTCTCGATCTGCTCGCGCGCATCCAGAAACACACCGCCCATATCGGCGAGAGATCATTCCACGGAACCAGCAAGACCACTCCGGAGCAACTCGACCTCTTTGACGCCCTAACAGGCTGCTGAAAAAGGAAATGGACCTCGACGAACTGCATCAGCCGTCTCGAAGGGATGACAAGATATTGTGCGCAGGCGCTTCCAAAACCGATATGATGTGTCGTCGTAGGAGTCGAAGATGGGCACTCAAGACTTTTTCAGCAGCCTGCTAAGCCTGACTAAACCGACCTGACGCCTCGCGTAGTCACACAAACGCCTGCTCCGCGTTAACAATAACAATACCTTAAGAGATTAACTGTCGAACTTGGGGGTGTGAGTTTTAAGCCGCGGTGATGAAGATGCCGAGGACAGCGATTGCGGAAATGCGTCGAAAAAGCGGCGTTGCCAGCAATCCAAAGCCCGTTGTGAACGCGGCGACGCCGGACACGGGTATGAACATGTCGCGCGGCAGGCCAAAGGTCAGGAAAAGCTTTTCCTGGACAAGCAGGTAGAGCCTCGCGGTAAGACTCTGCTTCACAAATCGGCTGATGGCCAAGCCACGCCTTTCGCCGGACGGACTTATCCCACGGCTTCCGGGACGGGTATTCCAAGCGCTGTGTAGCCGTTCATGACGGCGATACGGCCCTGGACCTCCGCAACCTGTCGGTCGAAGCCCCGCGCCATCAGACGCTGCCCGAGCAGTTTCATACAGTGCATCTTCGTCTCGACGCGGCTTCGGTGGTGATATCCGCTCCAGGTTCGCCGGATCGCGCGACCGAGGTATCCTGATGCTTGCAGCGCTTCGTTTCGTGCGATGGCGCCCGCTGTCGTCGGCTTCCAAGGCGTGGCGTTCCTACGAGGTGAGATGACGGCATGCGCACCACGGTCGGCGATGGCGTCGTGGCATTTGCGCGTATCGCAGGCGCCATCGGCGTTCGCAGGGTTTACCTCTGCCGGTCTGTTCATCCGCCGGGGGGTGGCTGAGCAGGTCGGGCAGAACTGGCGCGCCGCCGATACGGGTCTCGTTCGCGGGCTCTCTCGGACCGATAGCGTTCACCCGCTCACTCTCAACGGCTCGGGCTTCCAGTGATCGCTCGTCGAACCCGAGACGGATCCTGCGCCAGGCCCGCCGCTTGGGGCCGCCATGCTTGCGGGCGTGCCGTTCGTCGGGGAAACGGTCCACCGGACGATTTCCTGATCCTCTCACCCTTCGCCCTCGACCCTGATGCCAGTGCTGTCCGCTGCTCGGCAGGGCATTGCGCAGTAATGACCCAAGAGGGGAACAGGAGATGCAGCGGGCCCTCGGAGCTCCGAAACGGGACACTGACAGCAAGGATCTTCTGACTGCGGTTCACCGTGCTGAAGTCGGGCATCGCCCAGTCGAGATCGACCAGGCGCAACAGGCTCTCGGCGGTGAGCCTTGCCGGACAATCGTCTGGCGCAAGGCCATACCGAACAGCACTTTCATGGACAGGCACGCCTGGATGGGCGCATCACTGTAGCGTAGGTCTGCTTGCCGCCACGCCTGCCCGTCGGCTTGGCGTCTCGGATCATCTCGGGGTCGAGCCGGATCGTCAGCGGCCCCCGGCGCCTGAGCGCCTCGTTATAGGATGGCCGGTTCCTCGTCTTGTAGGCCAAGGCCGCGGCTCTGCTCATCCATCCCAAAAGACTACGCTGGAGCCACCAGATGAATCCTTCACAAGAGTTACGCAACAGCGCCGTGGGATAGGTGAATTTCTTCATGCTGGATTACATCAGCGCGATGGCGACGCCCCAGCGGAGCGCCTCGAAGCGGTGCTTCCGCCAGTTTTCGCGGCCGGAGGATTCGAAAGCTAACCCGCATAATTCATGAAGCTGCGGACTTGTGCTCCGTGGGATGGTTTCCCCGGTCTCGGTTTTCTTGCGTGCACCCGGTGTTTGCGTCCGGTTGGCAGGCCGGCCGGTGACTTGGGTCTTGGGTGGTGTGGATTGATGTTTCGGGATTTTTCGGGGCGCATGCGTCAGGCTGTTTTCGGTGGGGCGAGGGCGTCGAAGAGAAGGAGGAGAAGTCCCTTTCGGGGACACGAAGCCGGCAGGGTCACGATGATCCGGGTCTTCTTTTCGACGATGGTGGCGGCCAGCTTGACGAGATGCAGCCGCAGCGTGTCGAACTGGGCGCGGCGCCATGGTGAACGTTTTGGGCAAGCCGCGCGGAGCTTCCACCAAATCCAGTAGGCGCAGCCGTGCAGCATCAGGCGCATCTGGTTGGCGTTCGCCTTCGAGCACGACGTCCGGTCTGCTGCGAGGTGGGCCTTCCACGCCTTGATGTGGTTCTCGGCCTGGCCGCGAGCGGAATAGAGCTTCTCGTAAAGGTGCTTGCCGCGGCCGCCCTCGAGGTTGGTGACGATGTAGCGGGTGTCCCGACCCATGGGGCCAACCTCGACGCGGGCGATGACGCGGCGGGGTTTCGACCACGAGCGGGCTGCGTAGGAGAAGGTTTTGAACCGGCGCAGCTTCTGACCCGGCGTCCGGACGTAGCGCGCCGCCGTCGACGCTTCCAATGCCGAGATGTTCTGCGCCAGACGGCCGTTCTTTGACAAACCAAAGATATAGCGCAGCCCGAGCCCGTCACACAGGTCCAGAACCTGCGGGGTGCAGTAGTGGCTGTCGGCTCGCAGCAGG
>NZ_CYPR01000043.1 GCF_001408515.1 Jannaschia seosinensis
TCAGAGCCAAGAGCTCGTTTTGGAGATTTGGCCCCGCTCCGCAGATCACCATATCGGCCCGCGGCTTCTGGAAGTGCCGCACATCGAGGCCTTAAAGAAGTTCGCACTCGATCACACGTCAAAAGGGTCAAAAGCTACTTGCATCACGGGCGGCAACCAAAGAAGCCGTCTGCCCGGCCCGCGCGACCGGCGCCGCGCTCGTCATGCCCTACGCCAACACAGGTGCGATGAGCGACCACCTCGCCGAGATCGCCCGGCACGTTTCGCCCGGCGCGCACGCCATCCTCGTCGTTGACGGCGCCGGCTGGCACAGCTCTAGGGAGCTCGTCGTGCCGGCGAACATCACCCTACTGACGCTTCCGCCCTACAGCCCCGAGCTGAACCCGGTTGAAAACATCTGGCAATTTCTCCGCCAGAACCACCTCGCGAACCGCGTCTTCGAGAGCTACGACGCCATCGTCGGCGCCTGCTGCGAGGCGTGGAACGCGCTCATCGCAATCCCGGAGCGGGTCGCCTCGATAACCTCCCGAGATTGGGCGAAGGTCAGCGGATGATGCCGTCGGTATAAGCCATCCAAAAGTTTGATCCATCGCTCTCGCGTTGCCGGTGCGGCAGGCCTTAAATTGAGTCGCTTATAATCTGTCAGGAGCGGAGGCAAATATGCGTCGTCGGCTTGGATGTTCCGCAACGGGAACGCTCGGTGCTCGTCGAAATTGAGATTGTGATACCAGCGGAGAAGCGAGTTAGTGCCGAGACGAGATTCGACTCCGGAAGACGCTTTGGCCGGAATGATTGACGGCCGATCCTTTGGGGACCGGCCGTCAATGCTGCTTGGAGCTCCATCACCCGCAATATGTAAACAGCGAGGTGAAACTGCGCTGACGCCGGGCGACCGCCTTACTCGTCCGGCAGCGCGTCGATGATGTCGCCGTCGCGTCCGCCGCCGCGGGTCGTGGCGGGGCCTTCCGATTCGGGGGCGACGGTAATCGGGGCCTGAGGGTCGATCTCGTCCGTCTCAACGCCTTCGGGCAGGACTTGGTTGATGTCGGGGCTCGGCACGCGGTCCGGCTCGGACACCTCCTCCGGCGTGGCCACGTAGAAGATCATGGACACCAGCAGGACAAGCGCGAGAAGCACGCCGGCGGCAATACCGATGAGCGGCCCGTAATGGCGCTTTTCCTGCTTCTCAAGGTCGGTCTGGGGGGCGCTCATGGCGGAACCTCCTAATGATGATTTCGGTTGTGCTTAACATGAAAACGCAAGGCGGGACGGCGATGTTCCGGTCCTAGTCCTGCGACAGCTTGACCAAGGCATGCCGCTTGCGCCCGGCCGAAAGCTTGAGCGGCACGGCCAGCGCGCCGGCGTCGAGAACCTGACCCGGATCCTCCAGCGGCTGGTCGTTCAGGCGTGCGCCACCTTCCGCGATGAGGCGCTTGGCCTCCTTGCCGGATTTGGCGAGGCCGGTGCGGACCAGAAGCTGGACTACGGAAATGCCGCCGACGATCTCCTCGTCGGTGAGCGTCACCGTCGGCAGGTCGGCTCCCGCGCCGCCACGCTCGAACGTCTCGCGGGCGGTGGCCTCGGCGGCTGCGGCGGCGTCGGAACCGTGCAGAAGCGTCGTGACCTCGTTGGCGAGCCGGACCTTCGCATCGTTGATCTCGGCCCCTTGCAGCGCGCCGAGCCGGTCGCATTCCTCCACGGGAAGCTCGGTGTAGAGCTTCAGGAACCGGCCGACATCGGCATCGTTCGTGTTCCGCCAGAACTGCCAGAACTCGTAGGGCGACAGCAGGTCCACGCTGAGCCAGATGGCGCCTTGCTGCGACTTGCCCATCTTGCGGCCGTCCGACGTCGTCAGAAGCGGCGAGGTCAGGCCGAAGACCTGATCGTCGAGGATGCGGCGCGTCAGGTCGATGCCGTTGACGATGTTGCCCCATTGATCCGACCCGCCCATCTGCAGAAGGCAGCCGTGCCGGCGGTGCAGCTCCAGAAAATCGTAGGCCTGCAGGATCATGTAGTTGAATTCGAGGAAGGACAGCGACTGCTCCCGGTCGAGCCGGGACTTCACGCTCTCGAAGGCGAGCATCCGGTTGACGGAGAAGTGCCGGCCCACATCGCGCAGGAATTCGAGGTAATTGAGCCCATCGAGCCATTCGGCGTTGTTGACCAGAATCGCGTCGGAGGCGCCGTCGCCGAAGGTCACGTAGCTGGTGAACACCTCCCGGATCCCGGCGATGTTGGCGTCGATCTGACTGGACGTCAGAAGCGGGCGTTCCTCGGCGCGAAAGGACGGATCGCCCACCTTCGTCGTGCCGCCGCCCATCAGGACGATCGGCTTGCCGCCTGTCTTCTGCAGCCAGCGCAGCATCATGATCTGGATGAGCGATCCGACATGCAGCGACGCGGCCGTGGCGTCGAATCCGATATAGCCCGGAACGTTTCCCGCCATCAGCGCCTCGTCGAGACCCTGATAATCGGTGCAGTCGGCGAGAAAGCCGCGCTCCATCATCACGGTGAGGAAATCCGATTTGGGGTGGTAGGTCATGGCGTGCCGGTCCATTTCTGACGGTGCCCTGCCTTAGCGCGTGGGCGCGGGAAGGGGAAGCCGATGGAGCAGATACGTGCGCTCGGGGCGATGTCGGGCACGTCGATGGACGGTGTGGACGCCGCCGAGATCCTGACGGACGGCGAAACCATCGGCGGCTTCGGCGAGACCGGCTATCTGGAATATTCCGCTGAGGAGCGGGCGGCGATCCGGGCGGCGCTTGGGCGGTGGCCCGGTGAGGATGGCGTGGATCGTGCGGCGCAGGCCGTCGCGGACGTGCATGCGCGCCTGCTGAGCCGGTTCGAAAGTGCGCAGGTGGTGGGATTTCACGGGCAGACGCTGGCCCATGATCCACGCGGGCGCGGCACCCATCAGGCCGGCGACGGCGCCGCGCTGGCGGAGCGTCTGGGCGTTCCGGTCGTGTGGGATTTTCGCACCGCCGATGTGCGGCTCGGCGGGGAGGGGGCGCCCTTGGCTCCGGCCTTTCACCATGCCTGCGCGCGCCATGCCGGCCTGACGGCGCCGGTCGCGTTCCTCAATCTCGGCGGTGTGGGCAATTTGACATGGCTCGACCCGATGCGGCCGATGGAGGCCGAGGGCGCGCTTCTCGCGTTCGATACCGGCCCCGCCAACGCGCCGATCGACGACCTGTGCATGGATTGGCTGGGCACGCCCTTCGACCGGGACGGCGCCTTGGCGCGGGAGGGAACGGCGCAAACGGACCTCGTCGAGACGTTCCTGCGCCATCCGTTCTTTGCGCGGATGCCGCCCAAATCGCTCGACCGGGATGCGTTCCGGCAGGCGGGGGCCCAGATCGACGCCCTGATGCCCAGCCATGCCGCCGCGACCTGGGTCGCCGTGATCGCGGAGACGGTCCGCGTGGCCCTGACGCTGTGCCCCGCGGCGCCGGCGCGCCTGCTGGTCACCGGGGGCGGTCGGCGCAATCCGGCGATTATGGCGGCCTTGGCCGCGCTGCCGGTGGCGGTGGATCCGGTGGAGGAGATCGGCCTCGACGGCGACATGCTCGAGGCGCAGGCCTTCGCCTTTCTCGCGGTGCGCGTGTTGCGCGGGCTGCCGACATCCTTCCCCGGCACCACGGGCGTCGCGGCCGCCGTCGGTGGAGGGCGCGTTTCGCGGCCCGATGGCGTGGTGGACTCGCTGCCGTCGAGTGCTAGACACACCCACACAAGGCGACTGACCAGAAGCCGATAGCAACAACGACCGGAGCCTCCATGGTCTCGCGCACGATCCCCGTCGACCCCTTCGACCTCGTCCTGTTCGGCGCCACCGGCGATCTGGCGCGACGCAAGATCCTCCCCTCGCTCTACCGCCGGTTCCTTGCGGGACAGATGCCGGAGGAGGCGCGCGTCATCGGCGCGGCCCGCTCGGAACTGTCGGATGACGATTTCCGCGATCTGGTGCGTGAGGCGCTCAAGGAATTCGTCTCCGAAAAGGCCTTCGACGCCGACACGGTGGAGACGTTCGTCGAGCGGTGCAGCTATATCGCCGTGGATGCCAAGGATGACGCCTGCTGGCAGCAGCTGAAGTCGATGATTCGCGACGACGTCATCAAGGCATTCTACTTCTCCGTCGCGCCCTCGATCTTCGGCCCGCTGGCGGAGAGGCTGCGCGATCACGGGATCGCCTGCGAGAACAGCAGACTGATCGTCGAGAAGCCCTTCGGCACGGATCTCGAAACGGCGCGCAAGCTCAACGACAAGCTCGCCACCTCCTTCGGGGAGAGCCAGATTTACCGGATCGACCATTTCCTCGGAAAGGAGACGGTGCAGAACCTGATGGCGGTGCGGTTCGCCAACGTCCTGTTCGAGCCGCTGTGGAACGAGCGCTTCATCGACCACGTGCAGATCACTGTGGCCGAAACGGTCGGCGTCGGCGGCCGCGGCAGCTATTACGACACATCCGGCGCGATGCGGGACATGGTGCAGAACCACCTCATGCAGCTTTTGTGCCTGATCGCCATGGAGCCGCCCAACCAGTTCGAGGCCGACCGTCTTCGCGACGAAAAGCTCAAGGTGATCCGCGCGCTCGACCCCATTCCGCCCGAGGACATCGTGCGCGGGCAGTACAAGGCGAGCAAGGAGAATCCCTCCTATGCCGAGGATGCCGAAAACCCCGACAGCCTCACCGAGAGTTTCATCGCGCTGAAGGTCGGCATCTCGAACTGGCGGTGGAAGCACACGCCGTTCTACCTGCGCACCGGCAAGCGGATGGCGCGGCGGATGAGCGAGATCGTCGTGCAGTTCAAGGAGACGCCGCACTCCATCTTCGACCGCGACGGCGCCAGCCGGGCCAACAGCCTTACGATCCGGTTGCAGCCCGACGAGGGGATGGACCTGTCCCTGACCATCAAGGAGCCGGGGCCGGGGGGGATGCGGCTGGTGAACATGCCGCTCGACATGTCCTTTGCCGACGCGCTGGGGCCGCGGGGCGGCGAGATTCCGGATGCGTATGAGCGGCTCATCATGGACGTGATTCGCGGCGACCAGACGCTGTTCATGCGTGGCGACGAGGTCGAGGCAGCGTGGTCCTGGACCGATCCGGTCATCGCCGGGTGGGAGGAGCGGGGCGACAAGCCGCATCCCTATTCCCAAGGCACCAGCGGGCCGGAGGCGGCGCTGATGCTGATGCATCGCGACGGACGCCGCTGGCGGGATCTGGAAACGTAGGCCTGCCCGTGCCCGCCGCGACGGATCGGAAGGATACGCGCGGCCGGGGAACCCAAGGCCGAACTCGCGGGTCTCGCTTCTGGAGCCCCGCCCGCGCGACGGTTGGGGCGGCGCAACAGACGGACACCGCCGCACCGTTTCGGCGGGGCATGGAGGATGAGGGAAAGTTATGAACCTGATCGAATATTCTGACCGCGAGATGCTGGCGATGGGGCTGGCCGACCGGCTGGCGACGGTGCTCAAACTCGCCCTCGACGGTCATGACCGGGTCAGCTTCTGCGTCCCCGGCGGGACATCTCCGGGCGAGACGTTTTCGAACCTGTCGGGCGTCGATCTGGATTGGGATCGCGTGCACGTGTTCCTGAACGACGAGCGGTGGGTTCCCGAAGGCCATGAGCGGTCGAACACGACGCTGCTGAAGGACACGCTGCTGACCGACCGCGCGAGGCGCGCGATCTACGTGCCGATGGCCAACGATGCGGAGACGCCGGAGGCGGGAATTCCCGCGCTCGAGGCGGGGCTGAAGGAACAGCTTCCGATCAGCGTTCTGCTTCTGGGCATGGGCACCGACGGGCACACGGCAAGTCTGTTTCCCGGCGGCGACAACCTTGCCGAAGCCATGGCCGAGGATGCGCCGATCCTGTTGCCAATGCGGACCGAGAGCCAGCTTGAGCCCCGGATCACGCTGACCCGCCGCGTTCTGGCCGATGCGATGGAGACGCATGTCCTCATCATGGGCGAGGAGAAGCGCGAAGTTCTGGAACGGGCGCGACGCGCCGATCCGATGGATATGCCGATTGCGGCATTCCTGCGGGACGCGGACGTGCATTGGGCGCCTTGAGGAGAGAGATATGAATGACGTCTGGACCCGTATCAAGGCCCTGAAGGCACACAAGGGACAGCGCATCGCGGACCTGTTGAACGACGAGGATCGCAATGCGCGGCTGGTGGTGGAGACGGGGCCGTTCCTGTTCGATGCGTCGAAGACCGCGATTGACGGGGCGGCTCTGGACGGGCTGCTGGATCTGGCCGCCGACGTCGCCGCCCGCCGCGATGCCATGTTCGAGGGCGGGCGGATCAACGAGACCGAGGGCCGCGCCGTTCTCCATACGGCATTACGCGCGCGCGGCACGTTGATGCTCGACGGCGAAGACATCATGACGGGCCTGAGCGAGACGCGCGACCGGATGCGCGCCTTTGCCGACGATGTCCGCTCGGGGGCCTTCAAGGGGCAGGGCGGGGCGATCACCGACGTCGTCAACATCGGCATCGGCGGCTCCGACCTCGGTCCCGCCATGGCCACGCGCGCGCTCGGCCCCTATCACGACGGCCCGCGCTGCCACTTCGTATCGAACGTGGACGGGGCGGATTGGGCCGATACCGCCAAGGGCCTGAACCCGGAAACGACGCTGGTGATCGTCGCCTCGAAGACCTTCACCACGATCGAGACGATGACCAACGCGCGCACCGCGTGGGACTGGATGGCGGGAACCGTCGACGATCCCGGCACGCAATTCGCCGCCGTCAGCTCCGCGCAGGAAAAGACCGCCGAATGGGGCATCGACGCGTCCCGCGTATTCGGATTCGAGGATTGGGTCGGCGGGCGCTACTCCATGTGGGGGCCGATAGGCCTGCCGATCATGCTGGCCATCGGGCCGGACGGGTTCGACGAATTTCTCGGCGGCGCGCGGGACATGGACGCGCATTTCTGCGACGCCCCGCTCGAGGGGAACATGCCGGTCCTGCTGGCGCTGGTGGGCATGTGGCATCATCAGGTGCTGGGCTATCCGACGCGCGCCGTCCTGCCTTACGACGATCGCCTCGCGCGGTTGCCGGCCTACCTCCAGCAGCTGGAGATGGAGTCGAACGGCAAGGGCGTGTCGATGGCGGGCGAGCCGCTGGAAGGCCCCGCCGGTCCGGTCGTCTGGGGCGAGCCGGGCACGAACGGGCAGCATGCATTCTATCAGCTCATCCACCAGGGCCGCACGCCGGTTCCGTGCGAGTTCATGGTGGCCGCCGAGGGTCATGAGCCGGAGCTGGATCACCATCACAAGCTGCTCATCGCCAATTGCCTCGCCCAGTCGGAGGCGCTTCTGAAGGGGCGCAGCCATGCCGAGGCGCGTGCGAACATCGCCAATCGTTTCAGCGGCGCGGAGCTGGAGCGTCAGGCGGCGCATCGGGTGTTCGAGGGCAACCGGCCATCGACGACCTTGATTTATCCCAAGCTGACGCCCGCCGCGCTCGGGGGCATGGTGGCCCTCTACGAGCATCGCGTCTTCGTCGAGGGCGCGATTCTCGGGATCAACAGCTTCGACCAATGGGGCGTCGAGTTGGGCAAGGAACTCGCCACCTCGCTTGGCCCGCTGGTGGAGGGGGGCGACGCATTTGCCAAGGACACGTCGACCCGTCGTCTGCTGGAGCGGCTTGCATCGTGGCGGTGACGTCCGGCCGCCGACCTGACGGCGGTTCGGCGTGGCCCGTGTTCAGGCTCTCCTGACACATTCCGGGGCGTCGATGCGCCCGGGGATGCGCGCATGTCGCGACCGCGGGACGTTCATCCCGCGCGGGTCGCGCCGTCGCGTTCGGTGAAGCTTGTCTGCCAAGTCTCTGGTAAGGCACGCTTTGTTTTGTAATCCGGCTCCATCAGCACAAGCACGGCCTCCGACGTGGCGCAGAGGAGGCCGTCGCGCCAGACGGTATATTCCATCGTGAAGGACGTGTTGCGATAGGCCTTGGTCCGCCCGGCGACAACATAAACGTCCTCGAGGTGGAGAGGCCGATGGTAATCGACCGACACCCCCTTGAGCACGAGGCCGGGGCGCGCCGTCTCGGAGGCGTAATCGCCCAGCCCGTAGGCGCGCAGATAGGAAAGGCGAAACGTCTCGAACCACGACAGGTAGCGGGTGTTGTTGACGTGATCGAGCACGTCGATCTCCTGAAACCGGACCCGGTCGGCATAACCGAAGGAGAACGGCTCCGGCACGCCCGCTCCACGCAACGCATCAAGGTCGAGCGGAACGAGAAACGGCAGACCGGAATTCATTGGATATCCTTGTTCTTCAGGTGCTTGCCGATCGTGCTAAGACCGGTTCGCTGCGTGATGATGTCGGTTAAGGGCGGGACGATCCGATTGCCCGCGACGCCGAATGCTGCGCGTGGAAACGTAACAGGGCGGAGAAACATCAGCATCGACCTGTCGAGTTTGCCGGATCGGAGAAGCACTGGAGCGGGTAACGGGAATCGAACCCGTAACTTAAGCTTGGGAAGCTCGCGTGATACCTTTTCACCATACCCGCATCAGTTCGGGCGAGATGCCACAGGCTTGCGGCGATCTCAAGGCCGAACCGGCGGCCGGAGGCGAACCGATCCTGCGGACAGGATTTCCGTCCGGGGCGCGAGGTACTTCTGGACCTTAAACCAATAGTCGATCCGCACGTCGCTGCGTGAGCCATTCGGCGAGAGTTTCCGTGAGGCCAGCCTCTTCGCCCAAAAGTTGAGGAAACGCATCCGCGGCTGAATTTCAGCGACAAGAGGTCAGGAGGCGAAGGAAGCCTGTCCTTGTATCAATCAGCTTCGCTTGAGAAACGGTCGGCAAAGAAGTCCACCATCTCGGGGACCATCGCGTCGCCTCGCCCGGCCTCGACAGCCGTGGACAGCGCCATCAGCGCACAGATCGACATGATCGAGTCCGCCTCAAGTTCATCCGCCATCATCTTGTAATAGCTTACATCCTTGCGGGCATTGGCGACGGAGAAGGCGAGATCGACCTGACCCTCCTTCGCGTAGTTGGCGATGAAATCCATCATCCCCGAATGCAGCGGCCCCGCAGCCATCACCGCATGCAGCTTGTCGCGCGCCACGCCCGCCCGGTCGGCCATGGCGAACGCCTCCGCCATCGCATTGGCGGTCGTCATCGCGAAGAAGTTGTTGATGAGCTTGATCGTGTGCCCGCTGCCCAGCTCGCCGAGGTGAAACACGTTCTCCCCCAGATCGTCCAGAAGCGGACGCACCCGGTCAAACGCCGCGCGGTCGCCTGCCGCCATGATATTCAGCTTCCCCTCGCGTGCGTGGCTGGGCGTGCGGCCGAGCGGCGCGTCGAGATAGGTGCCGCCCGCGGCCTCGACATCCGCGCCTAACGCCTTGGTCGAGCCGGGCAGAGAGGTGCCGAAATCGATGACCACCGCATCGGGGCGCAGGCCTTCGATCACGCCACCATCGCCCCGCATGCGCGCCTCGACGTGATCCGACGTGCCCATGCAGAGCATCACCACGTCACAGGCTTCGGCGACCTCCCTCGCCGAGCCGGCCTCCGTCGCACCCCGCGCGATGGAGGCGTCGAGGCCCGTCCGGTTGCGATTGCCCAGAACCATCAGCGTGTGCCCGCAATCGAGAAGCCGCTGTGCCATGGCGGAGCCCATGAGGCCCAGGCCGATGAAGCCGATCTTCGCGTCGGGCATGATGTGTCCTCTCAGATTGGCGGACGCAGTGCGTCCAGAAGCGGCAAGTTTCGGTCCGGGTCGGGCGGGTGGCCGGTATAGGCTGCGAAGCTCGCCAGCGCCATGAAGCGGAACAGGTCGAACCCGGTCAGGCAGTTCAGGCCCGCGGCGCGTGCGGCTCGCAGGAACGGCGTCTCGACGGGCGTGTAGACCGCATCGAACGCCCAGACCTGGGTACCGAGCCAGCCCGCATTGAAGGCGGAGCGCGTGTCGGGCGCCATGCCGAGCGGGGTGCAGTTGACGACCCCTTCGGCGCTCCGCACGGCCTCGGGGGCCTCCGCCTCCGAAACTGCGCGCGCACCCGTCGCGGCGGCGAGGGACCGGGCGCGGGCGGGATCACGGTCCCAGACGGTGACCGGGCCGGCCCCGAGCGAGAAGAGCGCGGGCACGACCGCACGGGCCACACCGCCCGCGCCCGCCACCGCGACAGAGCCGGGAGACCGGTCCATCACCGCCCGCCACGCCCCGAGAAACCCGGAATAATCGGTATTGTAGCCGGCGACGGGCCGGAAGGTCAGCAGGTTGGCCGCGCCCAGTTCCGCCGCGCGGGCGGTCATGTCACCGTCGGCCCATCGCGCGGCGGCGGGCTTCCACGGATGCGTGACGCTGATCCCGTCCCAGCCATTGGCGCGAAGCGCGTCGATCTCGTCGTTGAAGCGAAACCCGGTCGCCCCGGACGTCTCGATTGGCGTGAAATCCAGCGCGATGTCACGCGCCGCGCACATCGCAGCCATTGCCGCCGGAAACCGCGACTGGCTGATATTGTCGCCGATCAGACCGATGCGCAGCGTCCTCATGCGCGCGCCCCCACCATGCGGCTTCGGGCGAGGCGCCGCAAACTTCCCGGGCGCGTCCATGCCACCGATATTTGGCTCACATCACCGCTCCAATCTGCCAAGGTACGAATTCATGATCGCCGAGCCCCTGCGCCTCGGACTTGCTGACTTCTCCCGACGCGACCCGCAGGAACATGTCGTAGATCTCGCGGCCCTTTTCTTCGACGCTCGCCGCGCCGGTCAGGATGCCGCCCGCGTCGATATCCATGTCCTCGGGCATCCGCGCGAACAACTGAGAATTGGTCGCCACCTTGATCGTCGGCGCGGGCTTGGAGCCGAACGCGGATCCTCGGCCGGTCGTGAAGCAGACCAGGTTGCAGCCTCCTGCAATCTGCCCCGTGACCGAGGCCGGATCGTAGCCCGGCGAATCCATGAACGCGAAGCCGGATTTCGTCACCCGTTCCGCGTATTTATACACGCCCGTCAGCGGGGTCGTTCCGCCCTTGGCCGCCGCGCCGAGGGACTTCTCCAAGATCGTCGTCAGCCCACCCTTCTTGTTGCCGGGCGACGGGTTGTTGTCCATCGAGCCGCGGTTGCGGGCGGTGTAATCCTCCCACCACGCGATCAGGTCGAGCAGCTTCTCGCCCGTGGCGCGATCGACGGCACGACGGGTCAGAAGGTGTTCGGCGCCATAAATTTCCGGCGTCTCGGCCAGCACGCCAGAGCCGCCCTGCGCCACCAGCAGATCCGTTGCATAGCCAAGCGCGGGGTTCGCCGTGATGCCCGACCACGCATCCGAGCCGCCGCATTGCAGCGCAACCCGCAGGTCGGAGGCGGGGCAATGCTTGCGCACCGCCTCGTTGGCGACGGGCAGCATGGCGCGCACCTTCTCGACGCCCATCTCGACCGTTCGGCGCAGGCCCGCGACGTCCTGGATGTTCATCGCCTGAAAAGTCGGCCCCTGCTTCAGCCCCCACGCATCGAGCAGCCAGTCGATCTGGTTCATCTCGCAGCCGAGCCCGACCATCAGTACGGCGGCATGATTGGGATGGCGCGCATAGCCCCACATGACGCGCTGCAACGCCTCGAACCCGTCGCCGTCGCCGGCCATGCCGCAGCCCGTTCCGTGAACGAAGGCGCAGACGCCGTCCACATTCGGATAGGCGGCCAGTTCCTCTGGGCCGAACGCGTCGGCGATGCGCCGCGCCGCGGTGGCCGAACAGTTGACCGAGGTGACGATGGCCACGTAGTTCCGCGTGCCCACCTCGCCATTGGCGCGCCGGAAGCCCATGAACGTGTCACCCGTCGCATTCGTGGCGGGGCGCAGGTCCGTCGCGAAGTCATAGGCATGATCGGTCGCCGCGAAGGCGCAATTTTGGGTATGGACTTGATCTCCGGGCGCGATGTCCTCGGAGGCATAGCCGATGACCTGCCCGTATTTGCGGATCGGCGCCCCCTGCGCCACCGCACGCACGGCGATCTTGTGGCCAGATGGGATCAGCGTGCGCGTGACGGTGCCCGCGACGGCCTGACCCGCCTGCAGGGCGCGGGTGGCGGTGACCACGTCATCGATTTCGTGCAGGCGGATGGTGTCGGACATGGGGGCACGCGCTCTGAGGGCTCCGGAGGCTCGCGGCGACGGATCGGGAAAAGGCCGCGCGCCGCGTAACCTTCCGGCACCTTGGCACATCCGCTGCCCGCTCCGCCAGTCGCGCGGCCGGGACGGCTCTTTGCGCAGGAGGCGAGGGCCTTTTGCAGGGTGAGAACGAACGAAGGTCGGCAGACGGATATCATCCGGAAAATAAGAGTTTGTGAGAGGAGCCTGCATGATCGACATGTCTCGCGGATGGCCGCATTTGTCCTCCGAGACGCTTCGCCTTGGCCTCTCGAGACCGAGCCGCATCTGCAACGCCGGCTCCTGTACGAAGAATTCGCGCCGCGTGCGCGGCTGACGCCATGCTCGCTGCTCGGGTCCTGCGGTTGTTCCGCCCACACGGTGCGCAAAATGCTGCTGCAGCTCTCGAAGGTCAGTCTCGTGGGCCCCAAGATCCAGCGCGCCTTTGGCGCACGTGCCGTCAGCCGTGAGTGCAGCGAGAAGAGTGCGCGGATTCACGTCGTCCCAAGCCGGTCGGTCCATGCGAAACGGCGGCTTGAAATGGAAGGCGGCGCTTTACCGTCTGTTAATTCGCGGCTTGGGATTGTGCCTGCGGCCTGCGGCCTGCGGCCTGCGGCCTGCGACCCACGGCCACCAAGCGCCACGTCTTCCGGGAGGATCTACCTACTACCCGTTGATGTCCTTGAGCTCGAGGTAGAGCGCGGAGTGGTCCAGTCCGGCCCCGTCGAGTTCGGTCATCAGTCGCCGGAAACGCGCCGTCACCGCCTCGACCGCAGGCAGAGTCAGGCCAAGACCCGCGGCCACCTCCGCGACGTTGTCGAGGTCCTTCAACTGCGACTTTACCAGGCCGCCCGGTTCGAAATCGCCTGTGGTCATCCGGGCGCCATGCTCCTGCAGGATGATCGAATCCGCGAACCCTCCCGCAAGGGCCCGCCGCACCGCCGCCGGATCGGCGCCACCCTTTTCCACGAGCAGCATCGCCTCCGCCACCGCGCCGATCGTGCAGCCGACAATCGCCTGATTGGCGAGTTTGGCAAGCTGCCCGGTGCCGACGGGGCCGACATGGACCGGATGGCCCATCGCCTCCAGCACCGGGGCGACGCGTGCGAAATCGGTCTCCGACCCGCCCGCCATGATGGCGAGGGTTCCGGCCTGCGCGGCTTTGGTGCCGCCGGAGACCGGGGCGTCCACGTAACCGACGCCGTCCGCCGCGAATCGCTCGGCATGGGCGCGGGCCTCGGCGGGGCTGATGGATCCCATCTCGACGAAGACCGCACCATCCGCGAAGGCGCCCAGCGCGTCCTGCTGCACCGCGTCCGAAGTGGGACCGTCCGACAGCATGGAGATCACGATGCCGCTGCCGGCGACGGCCTCGGCGGGCGTTTCGGCGAAGGTCGCACCCTCGACCGCGCGCGCCTTGTCGGCCGAGCGGTTCCAGACGATGACGTCGTGGCCCGCCGCGACGAGGTTGCGAGCCATGGGCCCGCCCATCAGGCCCGTGCCGAGAAGCGTAATCTTGATCATCGTCGTCTCCCTGTTTGCGAAGACGATAGAAACACCCTAGCCAGACTGACAACCGGGAGAACGAGATGACCAACCGCCTCGAGGGCAAGCGCGCGCTGATCACGGCGGCCGGGCAGGGGATCGGCCGCGCCACGGCCGAGATGTTCATCGCCGAGGGCGCCGAGGTGCTGGCAACCGACCGCGACACGGGCCTGCTGGAGGGGCTCGACTGCGAGACGATGAGGCTTGACGTGCGCGACGATACCGCCGTGCGCGAGGGCGTCGCGCGTGCGCGGCCCGACATCCTGTTCAACTGCGCGGGCTTCGTGCATCACGGAACGGTTCTGGACGCGACCGACGACGAGTGGGATTTCGCCTTCGAACTTAACGTCGCCTCGATGTTTCGCACCATTCGCGCTGCGCTGCCGGGAATGCTGGAGCGTGGCGGCGGATCGATCATCAACATGTCGTCGGCCGCATCGAGCATCATCGGCGCGCCCGACCGCTTCGTCTACGGCACGACCAAGGCCGCGGTTATCGGGCTGACCAAATCCGTGGCGCGGGACTACATCGCCCGTGGCATCCGCTGCAACGCGATCTGCCCGGGCACGGTCGAGAGCCCGTCATGGCACGACCGCGTCGCGGCCCTCGGCGAGAAGCTGGGCAGCCACGAGGAAGCCCTGCAAGCCTTCGTGTCGCGCCAGCCGATGGGCCGTGTCGCACGGGCCGAGGAGATCGCGGCGCTGGCGACCTATCTGGCCTCCGACGAAAGTGCCTTCACCACCGGCCATGCGCACGTCGTCGACGGCGGCTGGTCGGGCCAGTAATCCGATTACCCATGGGTAATTGACGCAGCATATTGAAAACACGGATCTTTCATGACGAGTCTCCGCTCCCGCCTGTGGTTCGATAATCCCGACAACCGTGAGATGACGGCGCTCTATCTGGAGCGGTATCTGAATTACGGCCTGACGCGGGAGGAGTTGCAGGGCAACAAACCGATCATCGCCATCGCCCAGACCGGCAGCGATCTGAGCCCGTGCAACCGCCATCACCTGGAGCTGGAGAAGCGGGTTCGTGACGGGATCCGCGCCGCCGGCGGCGTGCCGATGCAGGTGCCGGTCCATCCGATCCAGGAGACGGGCAAGCGGCCGACCGCGGCGCTCGACCGCAACCTCGCCTATCTGTCGCTGGTCGAGACGCTCAACGGCTACCCGCTCGATGGCGTGGTCCTGATGATCGGCTGCGACAAGACCACGCCCGCGCTGCTGATGGCCGCCGCGACGGTGGACATTCCGGCGATCGCGCTGTCGGTCGGGCCGATGCTGAACGGCTGGTTCAAGGGCAAGCGCACCGGCTCGGGCACGATCGTCTGGAAGGCGCGCGAGATGCACGCGGCGGGCGAGATCGACGATGCCGGCTTCATGGAGATCGTGGCGTCGAGCACGCCGTCGGTCGGGTATTGCAACACGATGGGCACGGCCACGACGATGAACTCGCTGGCGGAGGCGCTGGGCATGCAGCTTCCCGGCGCCGCCGCGATTCCTGCGCCTTACCGTCAGCGCGGCCATGTCAGCTACCAGACGGGCGAGCGGATCGTTCAGATGGTGCACGACGATCTTCGCCCTTCCGCCATCATGACGCGAGAGGCGTTCGAGAACGCGATCGTCGTCAATTCCGCCATCGGCGGCTCGACCAACGCGCCGATCCACCTCAACGCCATCGCACGGCATCTGGGCGTGCCGCTCGACAACGACGATTGGCAGCGGCTGGGCCACCGGATCCCGCTTCTGGTGAACCTGCAACCGGCGGGCGAGTATCTGGGCGAGGATTACTACCATGCCGGTGGCGTTCCGGCAGTGGTGGGCCAGCTCGCCGAAGCCGGGATGCTGCCGCATCCGGACGCGCCGACGGTGAACGGGCGCAGCATCGGAGAGAACTGCGCAGGCCGCGCGAGCGAGTTGCCCGAGGTCATCCTGCCGGTGGCGGCGCCGATGCTGAAGGATGCGGGCTTCGTGAACCTGCGTGGCAATCTGTTCGACTCCGCCATCATGAAGACCTCGGTGATCTCCAGGGCGTTCCGCGACCGCTACCTGTCGAACCCCGACGACCCCGAAGCGTTCGAGGGCCGCGCCATCGTGTTCGACGGCCCCGAGGATTTCCACGACCGGATCGACGACGAGAGCCTCGGGATCGACGAGACCTGCATCCTCATCATGCGCGGCGCGGGGCCGATCGGTTATCCCGGCGCGGCGGAGGTTGTGAACATGCGGCCGCCGGCCTACCTGATCAAGCGCGACATCCACGAATTGCCCTGTATCGGCGACGGCCGGCAATCGGGCACGTCGGGGTCGCCCTCGATCCTGAACGCGTCGCCGGAGGCGGCGGCGGGCGGGGGGCTGGCGCTTGTGCGCACGGGCGATCGGCTGCGGATCGACCTTGCCAAGGGAACCGCCGACATGCTGGTCGACGAGGCTGAACTGGCGGCCCGCCGGGCCGCGCTCCCCGCGCAGCCGTTCACGCCGGGGAACCAGACGCCTTGGCAGGAGATCTTTCGCGAGCGGGTCGGTCCGCTGTCGGAGGGGATGACGTTGCGCGGTGCGGAGGTTTACCGCGGGACGGCCGCAAAGGGTGTGCCCCGCGACAACCACTGACCGGCGCAGACGACGAATGTGACCATACAAGGAGTTGAGACGTGAAGTTATGCCGTTTCGGAGAGCCGGGCCAGGAAAAGCCGGGCATGATCGACCATAATGGCGACCTGCGCGACCTGTCGGAGGAGATTGCCGACATCGCGCGCGAGGCGCTGACCGATCAATCCATCGAGATCCTGTCCAAGCTCGACCCGATGAAGCTGCCGATGGTGGACATGCCGGTCCGCTTTGGCCCCTGCGTCGCGGGGACGGGCAAGTTCCTGTGCATCGGGCTGAACTATTCCGACCACGCCGCCGAGACCGGCGCTGACATTCCGGAGCATCCGATCGTCTTCCACAAGGCGACCAGCGCGATCGTCGGGGCGAATGACGACGTGGTTCTGCCGCGCGGGTCCGAGCGGTCCGACTGGGAGGTGGAGCTGGGCGTGGTGATCGGCAAGCCCTGCAAATACGTCACCGAGGCCGAGGCGCTGGATCACGTTGCGGGCTACTGTGTCGTCAACGACGTGTCGGAGCGGCACTTCCAGACCCAGCTGAGCGGCCAGTGGACCAAGGGCAAGTCCTGCGACACGTTCGGGCCGATCGGGCCGTGGCTGGTCACCCGCAACGAGGTGCCGGACCCGCAGGCCCTTTCAATGACGCTCGACCTCAACGGCAAGCGGATGCAGACGGGGAACACGTCGACGATGATCTTCACCGTCGCGCAATGCATCGCCCATCTGAGCGAGTTGATGACCCTGCATCCCGGCGACATCATCACCACCGGCACGCCGCCGGGTGTCGGCATGGGGATCAAGCCCGAGCCCGTCTACCTCAAGGCCGGCGACGTGATGGAGCTGGAGATCGAGGGCCTCGGCCGCCAGCGGCAGGAAGTTCGCGCCGATGGTTAAGCCCCGGCTGCTCCAGATCGGGCGGATCACCGACCGGATGCACGACGCGCTGGCGCCGCATTTCGACATCGATCCGCTGCCCGATCGGGAGGCGCGGGAGCCGTTCCTTCGCGAGAACGGGCCGGAATATGTCGCCATCCTGACCAACGGCCACCTCGGTGTGCCCGAGGACGTGGCGGTGGCGACGCCGAACCTGAAGGTCGTGTCGAGCTATGGTGTCGGCTACGATGCGATCGACGTCGAGGCCTTCGCCGCGCGCGGCATCGTGGTCGCGCATACGCCCGACGTGCTGAGCGATGAGGTGGCCAACACCTTCGTGATGCTCTGGCTCGCCGTCAGCCGTGAGCTGATCCCGTCGGACCGCCACGTCCGGTCCGGCGAATGGGTGCGGGCGGGGAGCTATCGGCTCACCCGGTCGGTCCAGAACCGGCGCGTGGGAATATTGGGGCTGGGCCGGATCGGCCGGGCGATTGCGGATCGCTGCGCCGTCTTCGGCGCCGACATCCACTACCATTCCCGCAGCCGCAAGGACGCGCCCTATACCTACCACGCCAGTGCCGTCGAATTGGCCCGCGCGGTCGAGGTGCTGGTCGCCATCACGCCGGGCGGGCCCGGGACGCGGCATCTGGTGAATGCAGATGTTCTCGACGCGCTTGGCCCCGACGGGTTGTTCTTCAACCTCGCGCGCGGGTCGGTGGTGGACGAGGCGGCGCTGGTGCGTGCGCTGGAGGCGGGGCGGATCGCGGGGGCCGGCCTCGATGTGTTCGAGGCGGAGCCGAAGGTTCCCGATGCGCTCAAGGCGATGGACAACGTCGCTTTGACCCCGCACGTCGCCTCGGGCACGCACGAGACACGGCAGGCGATGGGCGATCTGGTGGTCGAGAACCTCCGGCAATGGCTCGAGGACGGGACGGTGCGCACGCCGGTCCCGGAATGCGCGCACCTGTGAGACGACGGGGCGATCCCTAGAGGACGCGCCCCGGCATCGCCCCGACCCGCGCGGCAAGCGCCGAAACCCTGTCCGACACCTCCGCACGCAGCGGGCCGGGGCGGGCCGGATCGCGCAAGGTGGTGAACCAGTGTTCCGGCGGATTGCGGCCCCGGGAGTTCCCCTCGAAGCGCAGGTTGCGAAGGACGGCTTCGGCCCCCGGCGGCAGGCGGTCGGGGATCTCCTGGTCCGACAGCACCGCCCAGTTCCCGGTCCAGAGCCGTCCCACCGACCACGGGTTGTAGCCGCCCCCGCCCAGAAGCAGAAAGCGCGGCGACAGGGGCATCAGCGCAGACAAAATGCCCCAATGCGCGTTGTTCGACAGGGTCAGGCGCGACAGCGGGTCCTCCTCCACCGCATCGGCGCCGCATTGCATCACGATCGCATCGGGTGCGAAGGCTTCTACCGTAGGCAGGATCAGGCGGTCGCGGGTATGCGCCATCTCGGTGTCGTTGAGCGCACGCGGGACGGGCAGGTTGAAGACCTGTCCCACGCCGCGATCCTCCAGCGCGCCAGTGAAGGGCCAGCGGCGCTCCTCGTGCGTCGAGATCAGGAGCGTGTCCGGATCCTCCGCAAAGGCATGTTCCACGCCGTCCATGTGATGCGCGTCGATATCGATATAGGCGATGCGGGCGGCACCGTTTCGGCGCAGCGACAGGATCCCCAGAACCGCGTCGTTGAGGTAGCAGAAGCCGGAGGCGCGATCCGGCATCCCGTGATGCGTGCCGCCGCCCGGATTGTGGATGCGGCCGCCATGGCGCAGGAGTTCCCCGGCCAGAAGTGATGCACCCGCGCCGGTGGCCGGGCGGCGGAACATCTCCGGGAAGATCGGATTCGACACGGTGCCGAGGCCGTGGCGCATCTTGGTGGCCTCGTCCGCGGCGCCCTCCTCCTCGACCCGGCGCAGGGCCTCGACGTAATCCGGCGTGTGCCAGATCGTCAGGGCCGCGGGCTTGGCGCGGGGCGACGCGCGGAACCGCTCCGGCGGCAGCCAGCCCATTGAACGCGCGAGATCGAGTACCGTCGACACACGCGGCACACGCAGCGGATGCCAAGCCCCGTAGGACGACCCGCGATAGATTTCCGACCCCATCAGGAGCGGGCCAACTGGACTTGTATTCATCGGGTGCAGGCTAGCAGTGCGGCGATCGGCATCAAGGTGTGACGCTTGCGCGCAGCGCGAGAATGCCTAGATTGCAAGAACTTGCAGGGGACGCAGCACAGTCATGATCCGCTATTCGCTCAAATGCGCCAAGGGCCACGCGTTCGACAGCTGGTTCCAGTCCGCCGATGCCTTCGACACGCTCGCCGCGCGCGGGATGGTAGCCTGCGTGGAATGTGGATCGACCGAGGTCGAGAAGGCGTTGATGGCACCGAAAGTCGTCCCGAAGGGCGAGGTTATCTCTCGGGGCGACCTGCAGCATCCGCAAACCGAGATGGAGGCGAAGCTGGCCGCGTTCCGCCGCAAGATCGAGGCCGAGGCCACCTATGTCGGCGGTCGGTTCGCGACGGAAGCGCGCGCGATTCATGCCAGTGAGACGCCCGACCGCCCCATCTACGGCGAGGCCAATGCGGCGGAGGTGAAGGGGCTTCTTGAGGACGGCATCCCGATCGCGCCGCTGCCGTTTCTGCCGAAGTCGAAGGCCAATTGATGCGCGCCCTCGTGACGGGCGCCAATCGCGGCATCGGCGCCGCGCTCCGGTCGGAGGGGCTTTCGCGGGGGCATGATGTCGTGGGAACATCGCGTGACGGGGCGGACGGGCTGCTGCGGCTCGACGTGACGGATGGGTGTCTCCAGACGGCCTGCGCCTCGGCGGCGGGCGCGCTCGATGCGGTGATCTGCAATGCCGGCGTATATCTCGACAAGGGGCAGGGGCTCGATGAGCTGGATGGTGCGACCCTCGCCGCAACGTTTGCCGCCAACGTGACCGGCGTATTCCTGACGGTGCAGGCCCAGCTTCGCAACCTGTCCGAGGGTGGGCGCGTGGCGATCATCGCCTCGAAGATGGGGGCGTCGGAGGCGGCTTCGGGCAACGCCTTCGCCTACCGCGCATCCAAGGCAGCGGCGGTCAATCTGGGCCTCAATCTTGCGGAGGCGCTGCGCCCCCGAGGCATTGCCGTCGGCATCTACCATCCCGGCTGGGTCCGAACGGATATGGGTGGCGCATCGGCGAGCGTCGGTGTTGAGGACAGCGCGCGCGGCCTGTGGAACCGGATCGAGGCGCTCGATCTCGACCGCACCGGCACCTTCGAAAGCTTCGACGGGACGCCGATCCGGCCGTGACCTGGCACGGCGCGTGGTCGCGGTGGACCCGCGACAGGTTCCGTGTTCGCGCGGCCGCTGACGACCTACGTATGATACGTTGCAGTGGCGGGCGGAGCGAATTGTTGCGGGACATGTTCCGGCGCAGATTGTTGCAGATAAGCTGGTCGTGACTGTTCGGCCGGCAATTCAATTGCACCGAAGGCAACGACTGGGTGGCTCGATCAGGCACGGTCAGCCGTGGGTGCGCTCCCTTGGATGACGCTTGCGCGGTGCCGGCTCATGTCGCGGAGCGCACACAGCGGAAGCTCGTTTTTGAAGGTGCTCGATACTGCCTCGGGTCACATGGCGGCCAAGAGTCGATCGCGAACCTCAGCGGTCTTTTTGCGACTGAGCTGTGAGGATCGATGAACTCGCGCAGGATAATTCCCGCGCCTGTTCTGTCCCTCTGCTAACGCAATCGTGCCAAGGCTCCAGCGAGCCGATCTTCCAGACCGCGGCGTTCGGCGGGGGTCAGGAAGGCGCCGATCTCGACGCGGCGCGGTCCGCCGTCGAGCGTGAGGTAATCCTCCACCTGCCCGACCTTGTCGTGCCGCGAAACGCGAATCCAGTATGGATTGGCCTCCCAGTCGCGGCGGGATCCGTCGGGGTCGATGCGGATGAGTTCGACACGGTCATGCGTCAAGCGGAACGTCTCGACGATGTCACGGTCGCGCCAGTTCCGCTTGAGCGACCACGTCAGCGCCAGAACCGAAATCATCGCGAAGGGCAGGATGCCGAGGAACACGACCGTCCCCAGAAGTCCCAGAAGCGGGATGCAGGCCATCACGAAGGTGCCGCCGATGATCCAGACGAAGCCCGTGCCGGTCAGTGACTGATGCGGCCAAAGCCTGACCTCATACAGAAAGGCCCCGGTGCTTGCCGGGGCCTCCTGTCGGTCCGTCAGAACCTGGTAGGGCATGTCAGTGGCCCGGCTGGCGGTCCCACATCTCGCGCGTGGGAAGCTGCTCGAACGTGTGCTCGGGCGGCGGGTTGGTGAGGGTCCATTCCAGCGTATCCGCGTGCTCGCCCCAGTAGGCCGGGTCGGTCACCTTGCGACCGGCGAAGATCGTGTAGAACACCACGCCGATGAAGAAGACGAACGATGCAAAGCTCAGGAACGCGCCCCAGGAGGAGACGTAGTTCCACATGGCGAAGGCGTCCGGGTAGTCGATGTACCGGCGGGGCATGCCCTGACGGCCCAGAAAGTGCTGCGGGAAGAACGTCAGGTTGGCACCGATGAAGAACGCCCAGAAGTGTAGCTTACCGGCCCATTCGGGATATTGGCGGCCCGACATCTTGCCGATCCAGTAGTAGATCCCGGCGAAGATTCCGAACACCGCACCCAGTGACATCACGTAGTGGAAGTGTGCCACGACGTAGTACGTGTCGTGGTAGACGCGGTCGATGGCCGCCTGGCTGAGCACGATGCCGGTGACGCCGCCGACGGTGAACAGGAAGATGAAGCCGATCGCGAAGAGCATGGGTGTCTTGAAGGTCAGCGACCCGCCCCACATCGTCGCGATCCACGAGAAGATCTTCACCCCGGTCGGGACCGCGATGATCATCGTGGCGACCATGAAGTAGGCCTGCTGCGTCAGGGACATGCCCACGGTGTACATGTGGTGCGCCCAGACGACGAAGCCGAGGCCGCCGATCGCGATCATGGCGTAGACCATCGGCAGATAGCCGAAGATCGGCTTTCTGGAGAAGGTGCTGACCACGTGGCTGACGATGCCGAAGGCAGGCAGGACGACGATGTAGACCTCGGGATGGCCGAAGAACCACAGGATGTGTTGATAAAGCACCGGATCGCCACCGCCCGCGGGATCGAAGAACGTCGTGCCGAAGTTACGGTCCGTCAGGAGCATGGTGATCGCGCCGGCTAGCACGGGCAGCGCCAGAAGGATCAGCCAAGCCGTCACGAAGATCGACCACGCAAAGAGCGGCACCTTGTGCAGCGTCATGCCCGGCGCCCGCATGTTGAGGAACGTCGTGATGATGTTGATCGCGCCGAGGATGGAGGACGCGCCCGAGACGTGCACCGCGAAGATCGCCACGTCGGTCGAGAAGCCGGCCTCGTTGGTCGAAAGCGGCGGGTAGAGCACCCAGCCGATGCCCGATCCGGCCTGTCCGTTGCCGCCTGGCAGGAAGACCGACAGGACGGCCAGCGACACGCCCGCCACGAACAGCCAGAAGGACAGGTTGTTCAGGCGCGGAAACGCCATGTCCGGCGCGCCGATATGCAGCGGCATGAAGTAGTTGCCGAAGCCGCCGAACAGCGCCGGAATCACGACGAAGAACATCATCAGGATGCCATGCGCGGTGATCAGCACGTTCCACAGATGGCCGTTCGGCGTACAGGTCCCGGGCTCACCGGCGAAAAGGCGCGCCCCTTCGAGGCACATGTACTGCACGCCGGGATCCATCAGCTCCAGCCGCATGTAGACGGTGAAGGCCACCGAGACGAAACCGGCAAATCCCGAGACCAGCAGGTACAGGATGCCGATATCCTTGTGGTTCGTGGACATGAACCAGCGTGTGAAGAAGCCCGGCTTGGCGTGCTCCTCGTGTCCTGTGATCGCGGCGTCTGCCATGCGGTCGCTCCTTGAGACGTGTCGTTCGAATCTCTGCGCGGGACATAGGTGTCCCGTTGGGAGGGTTCTATCCCTCGTGACGCGTCACGGCAACGCCAACGGAGGGCGCATCATGTCGCATCTTTGCGGTTCAGGGCGCGGGATTCGGCCGGAATGCGGATTCCGAAGAGCAATGCGGCATTCAGGATCGAGAAGATCAGCGCCACCCAGGGCAGCCCGAGGACCAGTGGGGCGACCGCGATCTCGGCGATGACGACGGCGTAGTTCGGATGGGGGATGAGGCGGAACGGGCCATGGACGACGCGCGGCTCGTCCAGCACGATGATGCGCGTCGTCCATCGCGGCCCGAGTGTCAGGAGAACCCAGATGCGAGCGATTTGCAGGACCACGAAGACGGCGAGCCAGAAGAGATTGATGGGTTCGTCCCAGCCGAAGGCGATCAAGGCCGCGATCCAGGCGGTGTGCAGCGCGACGATCAGGGGGTAATGCCCCGCCCCGTGCTCCACCGCGCCGCGCGCCATCAGGCGGGTCGTGTTGCGCCGTGCGATCACGAGCTCCGCAAGCCGCTGCGCGACGATGAAGGCCAGGAACAGGATCGCGCCGGTCATGCCGCGATTTCGAGCGGCACGAAGGAGGCGGTGAAGCCGGGGCCGAGCGCGCTGAGGAGGAAGCGGCCGGTATGGCCGCCGCGCCGGGCCGCATCGAGGACGAAGAGGACGGTCGGCGCGCTCATGTTCCCG
Organism: Jannaschia seosinensis; assembly: GCF_001408515.1. GTDB lineage: Bacteria > Pseudomonadota > Alphaproteobacteria > Rhodobacterales > Rhodobacteraceae > Jannaschia > Jannaschia seosinensis. Next base: position 23,791 of record NZ_CYPR01000043.1, read on the forward strand.
TGCTCGCGCAGGACGTCGCGCTCCAGATCGAGCGCACCCTGACCCAGTTCGAGGCTCGCCTCCAGCGCCGTCAGGACCTTGGCGCCGCCGGGATGGCAAAGCAGGCGGTCGAAATCGTCGCGCTCCCGCCGCATGGCGGTGAGGGCGGCGTCGACGGCCTCGGGCATGTGCGCGGTGACGAAGGCCGGAATGGCCCGGTCGAACACGACGCCCAGCCCCTCGTCATCCACGTCCCAGCCCATGATGCCGAGCGTGTCGGGCCACATATGCTGCACGCCGGGCGAGAGCGTGACCGCGCCGTCGCCGTCGGTGGAGAGGCACGCCGCCGCCGCACCGTCGCCGAACAGGACCGTGGCGATGATGTCGGACTTTTGAAGCCGATCGGTGCGGAAGGAGGGCGTGCAGGCCTCCACCACGACAAGCAGCACCTTCGATCCCGGACGGCCCTGCGCAAGTTGCGCCGCGATGGAGAGGCCCGAGGCCCCGCCGGCGCAGCCCAGCCCGAAGACCGGCACGCGCATCACGTCGGGCCGGAACCCGAGCGCCTCGTGGCACACGGCTTCCAGCGTCGGGGTGGCGAGGCCCGAGGTCGAGACTGTGATGACGACATCCACCTCGTCCCCGCGCCAGCCCGCATCCGAGAGCGCCCCTTCGGCCGCCTCGCGCCACATCGCCGCGCAGCCGTCGTGCCAGATGCGGTTGCGTTCCGCCCAGCCATGCGCGCCGTCGTCGAACCATTCGAGCGGGGCGACCGACCGCCGCCGCTCGATCCCCGATTGCACGAATGTCGACAGAAGACGCTCGAATTGCGGGTATTTCGGCCCGAGAACCGTCTTGGCCCGTTCCTGCACGAGGTCCTGCGGCAACTCATACGGGGCCAGCGCCGTGGCGAGGCCTTGGAGGGTGACGTTCATGCGGTGCCTCGCGGTAGGTCCTGCCCCTTGGGCTGACGAGGAGGATGGCGCGCCCTCCCGCGCCGTCAAGCCGGCATCACGTCCAGGGCGAGGTCCGACGCAGCGCATCGTCGAGATCGCCCATCGTCACCGGCAGGCCGAGATCCACCAGCGACGTGACCCCGTGGCCGGTGATGCCGCAGGGCACGATCCCGTTGAAATGCGCCAGATCGGGCTCCACGTTGATTGACAGGCCGTGAAAGCTGACCCATTTGGACAGGCGTATGCCGATGGCGGCAATCTTGTCCTCGCGCGGGGTGCCGTCGGGCAGGGGGGGCAGGTCAGGGCGGGCGACCCAGACACCCACGCGGCCGGGGCGGATTTCGCCCCGCAGGCCGAACTCCGCCAGCGCATCGATGACCCAAGCCTCCAACGTGGTGACGAAGGCGCGCACATCGCGGCCGCGCGCCGCGACGTCGAGCATGGTATAGGCGACCCGCTGACCCGGCCCGTGATAGGTATATTGCCCGCCGCGCCGCGCCTGATGGACCGGGAACCGGCCGGGATCGCGCAGGTCCGACATCCTGGCGGATGTGCCGGCGGTATAGAGGGGCGGATGCTCCAGCAGCCAGATCGCCTCGTTCGCACCGCCGGCGCGAATGGCAGCAACGCGCGCCTCCATCTCGGTCAGCGCGGTCTCGTAGGCCACGGGGGCGTCGGAGGTGATCCATTCGGGCTGCATGTTACCGCGCGGCCATGCCCGAACGGGCCGCCGGGGTCCAGAGTGCGGGCGGTGAGAATTTCCGCGACGCTGGTGGCGAAAGCCCCTTTTCATTCCGCGACGGCTTGGCTATTCCCCCGCCATCCGAAGGCATGGCCGTGCGGTCGTGGCGGAATTGGTAGACGCGCAGCGTTGAGGTCGCTGTGGGGTAACACCCGTGGAAGTTCGAGTCTTCTCGACCGCACCATGCCATTCGGATCGTTGCGACGCCGCCCTTCGGGGCGGCGTTTCGCGTTTCGGCCGTGGGTTGGGGAGCTGGGACGACGTCTTGCGGAGCAGACCGGCGCCTTGCGGAGCAGACCGGCGCCTGCTCCGCCAAATTCGGTCGTGTCGAAGCCTGGGCCTTGGCCCCGCGGAGGTTATCCGATGCGGGGGGTGCTCGGGCGCCAGCGCCAGCCGGGGCGATTCTGCGTCAGGCGGATGGCGCCGCCACGCTCATCCGCGAGGCGCAGCGTGGCATCGCGCAGGACCGCGATTCCCTCTTCGCCCGATTTCGGCAAGGTGGCGCCGTCGAGCGGGCGCCCGATGGTGATGTGATAGGGCTGCACGTCCTTGTTCAGCGTCTCGTGGAACAGGGTGATATCGCGCAGCGTCGGGTGGATCGCGTCGAAGGCGTAGAACATCGCCGAGTTGCGCGCCCGGATGTGCACGGGAATCACGGGCAACTCGAATTTGCGCGCGATCATCGCGGCCGAAGCCATCCAAGGCCGCTCGTGCAGGTGCAGGCCCCGGCGTTTGGCCAGGCGTCCGGCCGGAAAGATCACGCCCAAGCGGTTCTTTTCCAATGCGGCACGAGTCAACTGCATCGTTTCGCGGGTTTTCGTGACGGTCCGCTTGTCGGTGCGCCATTCCACCGGGACGATTATGTCCGAGAATTGCGGAAGGATACGAAGAATGTCGCAGTTTGCGTAGTAAAACGCATCATCGCGGCGTTTTCGCAGCAAATCGTGCAGGATGATCCCGTCCGCGATGCCGGTCGGATGGTTGGCCACGATCAGGGCCGGGCCGCTTGCGGGGACGTTCTCAAGCCCCGTTGCAGTCACACGACGAGCGATGCGGCGGGCGAGGTCGCCCATGATCTCAGGCACCGTCAGATCGACGTAATGCGCACCGATCTCGACGCTGCGTTCATAGGCCAGAAGCCGGTCGAGGACGGCACGCGCCGCCCTATGATGGATCGCCTCGTCGAAGAGCCATGGGGCCCGTTCGGCAATCAAGGGGTCAAGACGATCGCGCATGACGCTTCCTTAATCAGTTCCATGTGACGTTCCTGCGAATTGTCGTCACAGGTGGCGCAAATATAGGCGGCCGGCGAACTTTACCACGTCAATTCTTAACGCTGCCGGAGGCAATGCGGTTCAACGGCCACAGGAGAGATCGAGAATCGTGCCGGTAAGATGTGGGGCATGATTGTTCAGCAGCCGCAGACTCGCTCGCGCGTCCGCTCCTCCGGGACTGCCGTTCGGAACCATCGCCAGATCGTGATCCGACGGATCGAGGTCGCACTTATCCCGGAGGAGACGCCCGCAGGGAACATCACCTTGCGCACCACGCGGTTTCTCCCCCCAAGGGCGGAACCTCATCGGCAACCCGTGCGATTCCCTACTGCCGTACCATCCGGGGCGGGGGGCGTCGTCTTGTCCCGCTGCGATATTTGAAACCGCGCCCACACGGCGCTGTCCATGGGCGTCGGGAGGCGCCCGCGCGAACCCGCGCAGCGCCCGAAGCAGAGGAAAGCCGGTGGGGCACGGACAATTTGAGGAACCCGCGCCGCATGAAGGCCGCCTGCACAGGGGAAGCACGATGAGCGATCAGAACCGCAGACCGAAGTTCCTCTGGTATGACGGGGAGGCCGATTGGCGCTGGTTCCTGGGATTCATGCTCTTGATCCTCACACTCTGGGCGTTTCATGCGGCCGCGTCGGTCGCGCTTCTGGTGACCGGCGGCTTTTTCGCCGCGCTGCTGGTTCTGCCGCTGGACCGTGCCGTGGCGGACCGCCTGCCGGATGGCTGGACGTGGATCGCGCATGTCATCGCGGCCTTTGCGTTGGTCCTCGGCCTTGCGGTGCTGGCCGGCGCGCTTGCCTATTGCGCCGTGCGGGTCGCATCCGAGTTCCAGAACATGTCGGACGGAAGCCTGTCATCCATGTTCGACACGTTCGGGTCGGGCGATGCGGGCGACGGCCAGAACGCCGGCGCGGGAGCGGACACGGAGGGTTCGACCGAGCCTGCCGGAGCGGCGGCAGGTGTTGCCGACAACGAAAGCCTGTTCCGGCGCTTCGGGCTGGATCTGGAGAACCTCGTCTCGCAGGCGGCGCAGTGGACCTCCCAGTTCATCACCGGCGCGATGAGCAGCGCGCTGGCGGTCGTGACGGGGCTGATCCTGATCGTGTTCCTTGCGCTGATGATGCTGATCGTCGCGCCGCATTGGGGCGCGCGTATCCGCGTGGCGACCGACCGTCATGTCTCCTGGATCAATGCGGTCGAGGTGCTGGGACGGGCGGTTCGCCGCTTCGCCTTGGTGCGCCTCGCGATGGGGGTGCTGACGGCGGTGCTCTACTCGATCTGGATCTGGATCATGGGGATCGACCTGATCTGGACCTGGGCGATCCTGACGGTGGTCTTCACCTTCGTGCCGACGCTGGGATCGATCATTTCCGGCGTGCTGCCCGTGATCTATGCCGTATTCATGCGCGACATCGGGACGGCGCTACTGCTCGGGGCGGGGTTGTTCGTCATCGAGCAGGTCATCGGCAACTTCGTCGATCCAAAGGTCGCGGGCGATCAGGTCGATGTCTCGCCGCTGGTTGTGCTCATCTCGCTTCTGGTCTGGGGGTGGATCCTAGGGCCGGCGGGCACGTTGCTGGCCACGCCGCTGACGCTCGCCATCGTTGTGTTCGCCGCCCGGATCGAGCCGTTGCGACCCTTATCGCTGATGCTGTCAAACCGGCCGGATTATGAAAGTCTGGACAATGCCCTGTCCTGCGAGGGGGAACGGCGCGACGTGGCGAAGGATGGAAGGCCGCACCGCCGCGCCGCGATCAACCGCGAATCCGGCCGATCATCTCCGACAAATCCCGACTGAGCCCGTCGGTCGCGGCGATCCGGTCGAGTTGCGCGGAGATGAGGGCCTGCCTGTCGGCGTCGTAACGCCGCCAAGTCTCGAACGCGGTCGACAGGCGCGCCGAAAGCTGCGGGTTCATGCCGTCGAGGCGGAGCAGCCAATCGGCGTAGAACCGGTAGCCCCGCCCGTCTGGCGCGTGGAAGCCGGCGGGATTGGCGGCCGTCAGCGCGCCGAGGACGGACCGCACCCGGTTCGGGTTTGCCGGATCGAAGAGAGAATGCGCGGTCAGGCGTTTGGCCACGTCAACCGCATCGCGCGGCGCGGCATGCGAAACCTGCGCGGCGAACCACTTGTCCATCACCAGCCGGTCGTGACGCCAATCGCTCTCGAACCGGGCGGCAACGCTTTCGTCGCCCGCTTCGAGCAGGCAGGCGAAAGCCGCCATCCGGTCGGTCATGTTGTCGGCGGCGTCATAGGCCGCGCGCGCGGCCGCCCCGCCGTCGAGGAAGGTCTGCAATCGCAAAAGCGTCGCGGAAAGCGCCCGCTTTCCCGCATCCTCGGCCCGCGGATCGTATTGTCCCGCCGTGGCGCAGGCATCGCGGAGCGCGGGAATGGCGGACGAAAGGCGTTCGGCCATCGCCATCTGCGCATGACGGCGGGCGGCATAGATCGCATCGGGGTCGGGCACCACGCCCGCCTCGTGCAGCGATCCGGCCAGATCGTCCTCGGACGGCAGCGCCAGCGCGAGCGCGCGAAAGGCGGGATCGGCGGTCGCATCGGTTGCCAGCGCCGCCACGGCGTCGAGCCAGTCCGCATCGAGCGCGACATCTTCGCCGATCGCAGCGATCAGACGCTCTTTCGCCAGCCGCCGTCCCGCCTCCCACCGGCAGAAGGGATCCGTGTCCTGCGCAAGGAGGCGGAGCCGGTCGACATCCTCCATCGGGTGGTCGAGCATGACCGGCCCGGAGAAGCCCCGGAGCATCGACAGGACCGGACGCTCCGCCATCTCGAAGGTCAGATGCTCTTCGGCCTGCGTCATCACATGCACTTCGGTTTCGCGGATTTCGTTGCCCGCGGTGTCGAGCAGGCCGAAGGCGAGGGGGATCGCCATCGGCGCCTTGTCGGGCTGCCCTGGGGTCGGCGGCACGACCTGTTTCATGTCAATGCGGTAGAGGCCGTCGTTGAAGCTGTCCCTGACCTCCACATGCGGCGTTCCGGCCTGCGAATACCACAGCTTGAACTGCGCCAGATCGACGTCGCAGGCCTCCTCGAAGCAGGCGAGCCAATCCTCGACGGTGCAGGCTTCGCCGTCATGCCGCGCGAAGTAGAGGGCGACGGCCCGGTCGTACCCTTCCGCCCCGACGATCCGGCGCAGCATCCCGATCACCTCGGCGCCCTTTTCGTAGACGGTCGCGGTATAGAAGTTGTTGATCTCCACGAAGCTCTCGGGCCGGACGGGATGGGCCAGCGGGCCGGCATCCTCGCGGAACTGCCGGGCGCGCAGGGTCATCACGTCGCCGATCCGCTGCACCGCCTGCGACCGCATGTCCTGCATGAATTGCTGGTCGCGGAACACGGTCAGCCCCTCCTTCAGGCAGAGCTGGAACCAGTCGCGGCAGGTGATGCGGTTGCCGGTCCAGTTGTGAAAGTATTCATGCGCCACGATCCGCTCGATATTGGCGTAATCGGCATCGGTCGCCGTCTCTGGCGAGGCCAGCACGTAGCGGGAGTTGAAGATGTTGAGGCCCTTGTTCTCCATCGCGCCCATGTTGAAGTCGTCGACCGCCACGATGTTGAACACCGACAGGTCGTAGGCCCGGCCATAGACCCGTTCGTCCCACGCCATCGACCGCTTGAGCGCATCCATCGCGTAGCTCGTCCGCCCCTCGTCGCCCGGCCGGACCCAGACGTTGAGCGCGACCTCGCGGCCCTCCGACGTGGTAAAGGTGTCGGCCTCCGCAACGAGATCCCCGGCCACCAGCGCGAACAGGTAGGTCGGCTTGGGCCACGGATCGCGCCAGACCCCCTGCGCCACCTCGTCGCCGTTCGACAGCAGGACCGGCAAGTCGGACTCGATGCGCACGTCATAGGTCGCCATCACGTCCGGCCGGTCGAGCATCCATGTGATGCGGCGGAACCCTTCGGCTTCGCATTGGGTGCAGTACATGCCGCCCGAAATGTAGAGCCCCGACAGTTCGGTGTTCCGCTCCGGCGCGATCTCGACCTCGGTCTCGAGCACGAAGGCGTCGGGCGCGTCGCGCAAGATCATCCGGTCGCCCTCGATCTCGGGCGCGATCTCCGCTCCGTCGAGGGCCACGCGGATCGTGCGCAGTGCCTCGCCGTCGAGCACCATGTCCCCCGGCCCCCGCCGTTCACAGGTCAGCCGCGCCAGCACCCGCGTCGCCTGCGGGTCGAGGCGGAACGTCAGGTCGACATGCGTCACCGTCACCGGGACGGGGGCATAATCCTTCAGGTGGACGGCCTGATTGTTCTGGGCGGGGTTCGCGTCGCGCATGGGGCATCTCCTTCGGGGCGCGACGCTACGCGCGGTGCGAAGGTGCCGCCACCCCCTTCTTTGCTTCCCGTGCGGGCATCCGCACTTGACGTTCGCGACCGTCGCCCGACCATCGGTCTATGGCGAAGATGACGCGAAAGGGCGATCTGCCCGTAAAGACCTGCGCGACCTGTGGGCGGCCCTTCGTGTGGCGGCGCAAATGGGCGCGGGTTTGGGACGAGGTGCGCCACTGCTCCGACAGGTGCCGGTCGCGAAAGACGGGATTGAAGCCGTCCGGAGGCAAGACTTGAGCGCGCCATGTTGTCGCTTCGCCGCCCGCAGGCTAAACCCGTCACGACACAATAAGGAGAGGCGCCATGAGCGACGCGAAGCTGATCGACAAGTCGGACCTGAAGGTGGCGGCGGAACTCGTGCGCTTTGTCGAGGACGAGGCGCTGCCGGGCACGGGAATTGCGGCCGACGACTTCTGGACCGGCTTCTCCGCGCTCGCCCATGACCTCGCGTTGAAGAACGCGGCGCTGCTTGCGCACCGCGAACGCCTGCAGGAGCGGATCGACGCGTGGCATCTGGAGCGCGCGGGCCAGCCGCATGACGCCACCGCCTACCGCGCCTTCCTCGACGAGATCGGTTATCTCGTGCCCGAAGGCGAGGCCTTCACCATCGACACGGGCAACGTCGATCCCGAGATCGCCGAGATCCCGGGGCCGCAGCTCGTCGTGCCGATCACCAATGCCCGCTACGCCCTGAATGCCGCGAATGCGCGATGGGGGAACCTGTACGACGCGCTTTACGGCACCGATGCGCTGGGCGACCTGCCGCCGGCGGGGGGCTATGACGCCGAACGCGGATCGCGGGTGATTGCGCGGGGCAAGGCCTTCCTCGACGAGGCCGTGCCGCTCGTCTCCGGCAAGTGGGCCGATGTCACTGGCATCGATATCGACGGCAACGACCTTGTCCTCGAGGCCAGCGGCAAGGCCGCGCTTGCCGATCCGTCCGTCTATCGTGGCTGGGTGCGCAAGGACGGGGTGCTGCGGGTGCTGCTGCGCCATAACGGGCTCGGCATCGTGCTCGTCATCGCGCCCGAGGGCGCCATCGGCGCCGACGACCCGATGGGCCTCGACGCGATCCATCTGGAGAGCGCGGTCAGCGCGATCATGGATTGCGAGGATTCCGTCGCCTGCGTCGATGCGGAGGATAAGGTTCACGCCTATCGCAACTGGCTCGGCCTGATGCGCGGCGATCTGACCGAAGAGGTCGCCAAGGGGGGCGAGACGTTCACCCGCCGCCTGAACCCCGACATGGAGTTCAATGCGCCCGACGGGTCGCTGATCACCGTCAAGGGCCGGGCGCTGATGCTGGTGCGCAATGTGGGCCATCTGATGTCCAACCCGGCGATCCGCCTGCGCGACGGCGACGAGATCCCCGAGGGCCTGATGGATGCGGCGATCACCGTGCTGATCGCGATGCACGACCTCGGGACGCCGGGCGGAAATTCCGACCACGGATCGGTCTACGTCGTGAAGCCCAAGATGCACGGCCCCGACGAGGTCGCGTTTGCCGACGAGATCTTCACGCGCGTCGAGACGCTGCTGGGCCTGCCGGCCAATACCGTCAAGCTCGGCATCATGGATGAGGAGCGTCGCACCTCGGTCAATCTAGCCGAATGCATTCGTGCCGCGAAATCCCGCGTGGCCTTCATCAATACGGGCTTCCTCGACCGGACCGGTGACGAGATCCATACCTCGATGGAAGCGGGGCCCATGCTGCCCAAGGGCGAGATGAAATCGACCCCCTGGATCTCGGCCTATGAGGATCGCAACGTCGATATCGGCCTGGCCTGCGGGCTCAAGGGGCGTGCGCAGATCGGCAAGGGGATGTGGGCCATGCCCGACCGCATGGCCGACATGATCGAGCAGAAGATCGGCCATCCGAAATCCGGCGCGACCTGTGCCTGGGTGCCGTCGCCCACGGCGGCGACGCTGCATGCGATGCACTATCACAAGGTCGACGTACTGGCGCGTCAGGACGAATTGGCGGCCGGCGGCGCGCGCGGCACGCTGGATGACCTGCTGACGATTCCGGTGATGGAGGGGCGCAACCTCTCCGATGCCGAGGTCACGGCCGAGATCGAAAACAACGCGCAGGGCATCCTAGGCTACGTCGTCCGCTGGATCGATGCGGGGGTCGGATGCTCGAAAGTGCCCGACATCAACGATGTGGGCCTGATGGAGGACCGCGCCACCTGTCGGATCTCCTCGCAGGCGCTGGCCAACTGGCTGCATCACGGGATCGTCCGCCCCGAGCAGGTCGAGGACGCGATGCGCCGGATGGCCGTCAAGGTCGATGCGCAGAACGCGGGCACGCCCGGCTATGAGCCCTTGGCGCCCGGCTTCGACGGGCCTGCCTGGAACGCGGCGCGCGACCTCGTCTTCGAGGGGCGGGTGCAGCCGTCGGGCTACACCGAGCCGGTCCTTCACCGCCGCCGGCTGGAGCGGAAGGCCGGCTAGCGATGTCAGTCCGCCGGGACTTTCCGGACCTGCCACCGGTCTGGGCCGCGAGTATCCTGATCATTCAGATCCTCGCGGCCTGGATCGTCCCGGTCGTGCAGTTTGAGGCGGACGTTCTTGGCTGGGTGGTGGTTGCGGCGGGCTTCGCGCTGATCCTGTGGTCTGCCCTGTGGTTCCTGCGCAGACGCACGACGATCGAGCCGCGCCAGACGCCGACCACCCTGATCGTCGAGGGGCCGTTCCGGCTGAACCGCAATCCGATCTATTCCGGCATGGCCCTCATCCTGATCGGCGCGGGTCTGCTCCTCGGTGCGCTGTCGGCGGTGCTCCTCGCGCTGGTCTTTCCACCGGTCGTCACGCGCCGATTCATTGTCGGAGAGGAGCGCGACCTTCGCGCGGCCTTCGGCGATGAGGCCGAACGCTACATCTCCACCACACGCCGCTGGTAGCGCGCGTCCACCCGAAAGGATTCCGACATGCCCGATCTCAACATTGCCAAGGCCCGCAAGATCATCAAGGCGACGCTCGCGCGCGGACGCGAGATGGAGCTAAAGCCGCTTTCCGTCGTCGTCCTCGATGCGGGCGGACACGTGAAGGCGTTTGAGCGCGAGGATGGCGCCGCGCCCGGGCGGTTCGCGCTCGCGCATGGCAAGGCCTACGGCTCGGTCATGCTGGGCATGGCAGGGCGCGCGCAGATGGCGCGGGCCGAGGAGCAGGCCTATTTCATGACGGCGATGAACGGCGTCTATGGCGGACAGGTCGTGCCGGTGCCGGGCGGCATTCTGGTACGCGACAGCAAGGGCGAGATCCTCGGCGCGATCGGCGTGACCGGCGACACATCCGACAACGATGTCGAGGCGGGCCTTGCCGGGATCGAGGCGGCGAAACTCGTGGCGGAGCCCTGAGCGTCACTGTGCGGTTGCGCACGTCCTTCCCTGCCGCCGTCGGTCTGGTCCGGCCATTCCGAAAACGGTAGGGTCGCCCGAACCGGAGGATATACATGCGCCCGATCGTCGGCATCATCTCGAACAGCTACCTCATCAACGACGAATATCCCGCCCATGCCAATGGGTCGATGAACACCGACGCAGTGGCCCGCGTCGCGGATGCCATTCCGCTGGCCTTTCCCGCCTGTCCGCAAAGCAGCCGGATCGACGAGTTGCTGGAGGTGTTCGACGGCTTTCTCTTCACCGGGGGGCGTCCGAACGTGCACCCGGAGGAATACGGGCATGATGCGACGGATGCGCATGGTGTCTTCGACCGCGCGCGTGATCTCGTGGCGCTGCCGCTGATCCGGGCGGCCGTCGAGCGGGGGCAGCCGGTTTTGGGCATCTGCCGCGGGTTTCAGGAGGTGGCGGTGGCCTTCGGCTCCACGCTCCACCCCGAGATCCGAGACCTGCCGGGGCGCGACAACCACCGCATGCCGCCGGATGGCACGCTGGAGGAGAAGTTCGCCCTGCGCCACGACGTGACCTTCACGGCGGGTGGGCCTTTTGCGCAGCTCATGGGCGCGGAGGTTGTGCGAACCAACACGCTGCACGGGCAGGGGATCGACGTGGCCGGTACGCGGGTGATGATCGACGGTCGCGCGCCCGATGGCACCGCAGAGGCGATCTGGATCGACGGTGCGCCGGGCTTCGCGCTGGCGGTGCAGTGGCATCCGGAATGGAACGCGGAACGGGACCCGGTGTCGCAGCGTCTGTTCCGCGCGTTCGGGGCCGCCTGCCGAGATTGGCGCGAGGGACGGATGGTCCAGACGGCCCCGCTGGCGCAGGCCGGTTAAGGTCGCCGCTGCGTCGGCGTTGGCGTCGGTCTCGAACGATGCGCCGGGACTGTCACCGCTCCGTTGTGGCGGCAACCGTGATACGGCAGGCGTGAACTGATTTTGCAAGGGATGGCGAGTCAGAAGCCGCGGAGTCGCGCAGAGTAGTTGACCGGAGCAACCTGCTGCACCTCGTCCTTGAAAAAAATCGATCGAATGCGTTGAGGAGCGCGTCGAGATGCATGAACAGTGCTGGAACCTGCCGGTTAGGGGCAAAAACTTGAGCCAGATGCGACCCGGACCAGTGAGTTGCGTAGCGCGAGAAGGCCCAGCGCGACCCCTCCGCCTCCGCTTCCGCCTCCGCATTGGTCAAAACGCCGATCCCGCCCGCTTGCATTGTTGTCGCCGAACGCAGCATCGGCCCACGCAGTTGGTGCGACATCGGTGCCTTGGAAGATTGGTTGGAAGACAATTGTGCGTGTGACGCTGTGCGTGTCCTTCCGCGGGCGGTAAGAGTCGAGACAGACATTGGAGCTCATGCCGGAGTCCTCGGAGCTTGGTTTCGGTGGAGCACATCGTCGGCGAGGATGCGAACCTCACAGTCGCACATTCCCTCCGGCACGCGATGACGAATGAAGTGGTGTGAGCGGTGAGGTAGAGCGGGAAAGAGCCATGCCGTGCTCTTTGGTCGCTGTGGGGCCTGCCTAGACATGATCTGGTCTCGGAACCCGGCGAAACGGCATCGCGACCCACATCACCCTTGAACCATGCCAAGCCCGACCGATCCGCTCGCAATCCCTCAGCCGTAGGTTTCCAGCATCTCCATCAGGTCGTCGTGATTGTTGGCCTCCTGCACCGGCTTGTCCTGCCGCCAGCGCAGCATCCGGGGAAAGCGTAACGCCACGCCGGATTTGTGGCGGGTGCTACGCTGGATTCCCTCGAAGCCGATCTCGAAGACGTGCTCCGGCGGAACCTGACGCACGGGGCCGAACCGCGCCAATGTGTTGCGCCGGACCCAGTGGGTGATCTTGCGAAACTCCGCATCGGTGAGGCCGGAATAGGCCTTGGTGAAGGGCACGAGTTCGTTGCCCTTCCACACGGCAAAGGTGAAGTCGGTGTAAAGGTTTGCGCGCCGCCCGTGCCCCGCCTGCGCATAGACCATGACGGCATCGATCGAGAGGGGGGCGAGCTTCCATTTCCACCAATCCCCCTTCTTGCGGCCGACGTGATAGGGGCTGTCGGCGCGCTTGAGCATCAGGCCCTCGGCCTGCGCATCGCGCGCTCCGGCGCGGATTTCGGCCAGCTTGTCCCAATCGTCGAACGGCACCAGCGGAGATATCGCCACCGGCGCCTCGCGCGGCAGGTCCGCAAGCATCGCTTCGAGCCGGGCGCGACGCTCAACGAAGGGACGCGCGCGCAGGTCGGCGCCGTCCTGTTCCAGCAGATCATAGGCGCGCAGGATCGCGGGCGCTTCGGACAGCACCTTTTTCGGCACAGTCTTTCGGCCGATCCTGCGTTGCAGCGCGGCGAAGCCCATCGGTGTTTCGGTCGCAGAATCCCACGCAAGGATTTCTCCGTCGAGAACAGTCCCATCCGGCAGGAAGTCGGCGGCACGGGCGAATTCCGGAAACCGGTCGGTCATCAACTCCTCCCCGCGGCTCCACAGGAAATGCTGCCCACCGCGCAGGATGAGTTGGCCGCGAATGCCGTCCCACTTCCACTCGGCCCGCCAGTCCTCCGGCGGGCCGAGCGACGCGGGCCCCGCATCTTCCACTCCGTAGGCGAGGCAGAAGGGATAGGGCCGGCTCAGCGCCGCCTCCGGATCCGGAGCGGTGACGAGGGTCGCGAAGCTCGTCGTCTCAGGGGTCCAGCCGCCCATCAGGCGATGGGCCAACTCGGCCTCGTCGATGCCCGTCGCGCGCGACAGGGCGCGGGTCATCAGCTTCTGGCTGACACCCACGCGAAAGCCGCCGGTGATGAGCTTGTTGAACACGAACCGTTCCATCCCCTCGAGCCTGTCCCACGCCTGAAGGATCCACCGCTTGCGCTCGGACTCCTCCAGGCGGGCAAGGCCGCGGATGTCGTTGATCCAGGACGAAAGGCTTCGATCCGGCGCGGCTTCCGGCTCCGGCAAGACGAGGTGGATCGTCTCCGCCAGATCGCCGACCACGTCGTAGCTTGCCTTGAAGAGCCACATCGGCAGGTCCGCCCGCTCCGCCGCCCATTCGGACAGACGGGTCGCGTTGACGGAGCGCTTGGGCCGGCGACCGGAAAGGAGCGCGATCGTCCAGATCTTGTCGTCATCCGGCGCCTCCTCGAAATACGCCGTCAGCGCCGCGGTCTTGGCCAGCGTTTTGGTTGTCTGGTCGAGCGTGGTGAAAAGCCGGGCGAAGCGCCTCATCGCAGGAAATCCGCAAGCCGCGCCACCGCACGATCGGCCTTCGGACTCAGCCCCACGAAGAGATGCCAAGTGTGCGGCACGCCGCGTTCCTTCTCGATCGTGACCTCTGCGCCGCCCGCGCGCAGGTGTTCGGCAATGGCGTCGGCATCGCCTTCCAGCAATTCGCCCACGGCGCACTGGATCAGCGTGGGCGGTGCGCCGGCGAAATCGGCGTGGATCGGCGACAGGGCCGGGTTCCTCGGGTCGGCGCGTGCAACATATTCGCGCTGCACCCGCCGAAGCATCCGCAGCGGCAGCAGCGCCTCATGCGGAGCGGGCGGCATCGGACGGTCCGGGTCAAGATCGACAGCCGGCGAGACGAGAATCAACCGTTCCGGCGGCGTCCCGTCGCGTAAAAGCGCGGCCAGAGTCACGAGCGCCAGCGTTCCCCCGGCGCTGTCGCCCGCCAGTGCAAACGACCCCTCCGCACGAAGCGCGCGTGCGACGGTGACGCAATCGTCCGGCGCGGCGGGGAAGGGATGTTCGGGGGCCAACCGATAATCGGGAACGACGACGCGCCGGCCGCTCAGATGCGCCAGCGTCTTGGCCAGATGCGCGTACGTAAGTGAGGAGCCCAGCACGAAGCCGCCGCCATGCAACCACAGCAGCGTACCGCGCGCCTGCGGGGACGCAAAGATGCGCGCCGGCACGCCACCGATGCGCGTCTGGATGACCTTTATATCGGGCAAGCTACGCCGGTGTGATACGACGGCCTGCATCACGCGGCGATGCCACCTCCAGGGCACGGGCAGCGCCAATGCGGGGCGCGCGCCCCAGCGGCAAAGCGCGAGGACGAGGGCATCGCGCCAGCTCATGCCGCGCCCTCGTCGGCTTCGAGCAATTCGTCGCCATATTCCGTCTCGACGATCCGTGCGTCGTAACCCTGCTCCTCCAGCCACTGGCGAAAGGTCGACGTGTAGCCATGCGTGGTGAATATTCGCGTCGCACCGGTCTCCGCGATGGCGGCGTTCAGCCCCTTCCAATCGGCATGGTCGGACACGACGAAGCCTCTGTCGGCCGCCCGCCTGCGGCGCACCCCGCGCAAAGCCGCCCAACCCGATGCAATGGCTTGGCTCGCCGCCCCGAAACGCCGCGCCCAAGGTTGTGCAAGCGCGCCCGGCGGGGCAACGATCAATGCGCCGGCATGGGACTTCAGGTCGATCTCCGGCGTGACCAGGATCGTGGCGGGCAGCGTTATTCCCTGCGCGCGCAGCACCGCATTCGTGTTCTCGACGGCGCCATGCGTCAGGATCGAGCCGATGGACGGGTCGATCATCGTGAGCACGCGCTGCGCCTTGCCCAAACTGTAGGCCCCGATCAGCGAGAAGCGACCGGCCTCGCGATTGGTCCGCCACCAGGCGTTGATCTCTGCCGCCAATTCCGCCTCGGGTCGCCAATCGAAGACAGGCAGGCCGAAGGTACACTCGGTGATGAAGGTGTGGCAGCGGACCGGCTCGAACGGCTCCGAAAGACCGTCGGGCGTGGTCTTGTAGTCGCCGGAGACGACCCAGACTTCGCCGCGATGCTCGACCCGGATCTGCGCACTGCCGGGGACGTGACCGGCGGGGTGAAAACTGACGCGAACTCCGTTTATGTCGCGCGTCTCGCCGAACTCGATACCTTCGAGGTCAACCTCGCCGAGCCGGTGGCGAATGACCGGACCGGCGGCCTTGCTCGTCAGGTAGCGACGATGGCCGGGATAGGAATGATCGGCATGCCCATGGGTAACGAGAGCCCTTTCCACGGGGCGCCACGGGTCGATGTGAAAGCGGCCGGCGGGGCAGTAGATGCCTTCATCGCGAAATTCGAGTACCATGGGATGGGATGGTAGGGGACGTGGCGGTGCGGGAAAGGGCCCCTGTTCTGCAGCGGCCGATTCGTCATGAGTTCGGAGTGGCACTCAGGCGACGGAACCGACCTGCGGTCAGAAAATTTCGCGCTTCCCATACCATTGCCCACTTTGCTCTGGTGCAGAGACAATTGGGCGAACATGTGCCGCCACTGCCCTATCCTGTGCGCCATACGCGCTGACGCCTTACGACGGGCGCCAGTGGCACTCAGTCCGCAGCCTTTTCCGGCTCCATGTTGAGGCTCAACTCGCCGCTCTCCTCAAGTTCACGGACGGCGGCAACAATGGCGGACATCGCTTCCTCCGCCTCTTCGTCGGCCACGTCGGCGCGATCCGTTATCTCCTCGCGAAGCTGTTCGGCCATACGTTTTGAAATCGACCCAAGGATGAATTCGCCGATCTTGTGCTGCTCCGCTGGCAGGGCCTTGATGGCGGCGACGATGAAATCGTTGCCAGCGGCACGCAGGACCTTCGGTATGTCGCGCGGATCGATCCGCTTCGGGATGTCTTCAAAGCTGAACACAGCGGCGCGGACGCGTGCTGCGAAGTCGGCGTCGCGTGCGTCGAGCGCATCCAGCAGCGTCCTGCGCACGCCAGAGGTGGCGGCGTTGAGGATTGCGGCGACCCGTGCCACAGGCGCAGATGCGAAGGCGAGCGGGGGACGGGCGGCGGCCTGGCGGCCGATTGCCGTACCGATCCGCGCCACGGCGTCGGGCGTCACGTATTCGGTGGCCGCGAAGGCCGCCGCCACCGCATCGGCCCGCTGGGACGGCAAGGCGGCGATGATCTCAGCCGACCGCTCCGCGGGCAGTTTCGAGAGCATGATCGCGCAGACTTCATCGGATTCCGCGTTGACCATCTCGAGGATGTCTTCGAGCGGCATCTCCGCGGCTTCGCGCCAGACGTTGTCGCCGGATGTCCCGCTGAGCCCGAGTTCGGCCGAGAGCATCTCCACCACATCCATTGAAAGCTGCCCGTCGAGGCCGGCAAGAAGCTTGGCGGGATCGCGGGGGATGTGGAGGCCGATCGCGTCGAGCTCCCCCGCGAATTCCGCAACGACGGCGGCCAAGGTCGGCTTGTCGATGAAGCGCAGCTCGGTCATGACACGCACGAGCATGCGCTGCTGTTCCTGGGGCAGGTCGCGGATACCCGGATCGACCCCGCCGGTCACCAGAAGATGCACAACGACCGCCGCCTTTTGACGGCGGGTCAGGGTATCGGCAGCCGGATCGCCATCGAAATCGGGCAGGGCCGTCCGCATGGCAAGCGATGCAGTCTCGGCCTTCTTGGGCAAGGCTTGGGGCACGGAACCTCCACCGGATCAGAACGTCTCCGGTCTCGCACGTGCTTTCCTAACGCTTCCCTAACTTGCCGGACGGCACCGCCTTCCTTTCCATGAAAATCCGATACATCGCGCCGGATACACAGCGTGGTTCAGGTCAGCCCCGCCGTCTCCTCCGCCCCGATCATCAGGTTGAGGTTCTGCACCGCCGTCCCCGACGCGCCCTTGCCGAGGTTGTCGAGCGTGGCCGTCAAAGTGACGCGACCACGGCCGTCGCCATGAACGCCGATCTCCATCCGGTTGGTGCCGTTGAGCGCCTGCGGGTCGAGCCGATCGCCCCCGAGCACGACGGACACGAACGGATCCTTCGCATAGAAGTCGCGTAGCGCCGCCTCGATCCGGGCATGGCCCGGCACCCCGCCGGTGAGGAGGTCGGCATGGAGGTGCAACTGCACAACCATTCCCTGCGCGAAATTGCCGACCGCGGGCTGGAACAGGGGGCGCCGCGTGAGGCCGCCATAGGTCATGATCTCGGGGACGTGCTTGTGATCCTGCCCGAGCGCATAGAGCGAGAAATCGGGCGCCTCCCCGGCCTCATGCGCGGCGATCGAAGCCTTGCCGCCGCCGCTATAGCCCGACACCCCGGTCAGGACGGTGGCGTGGTCGCTGCGCATGATTTCGGCGTCGATCAGCGGGCGCAGAAGCGCGATTGCCCCGGTCGCGTAGCAGCCGACATTCGCCACCCTGAGCGCATTGGAGATGCGGCCGCGCTGGCCCGGAAGCTCGGGCATGCCATAGGTCCAGTCCGGCGCGATCCGGTGTGCGGTCGAGGCGTCGATCAGCCGAGTTTCTCCAGCCATCGGAATGGCCATGCGCGCCGCATCGTCGGGCAGGCACAGGATCGCCACATCCGCTTCGGCAAAGGCGGCGCGGCGTGCGCCGTCATCCTTGCGATGCGCCTCGTCGAGCTGGACGAGTTCAATGTCGTCCCGGGCGGAGAGGCGATCGCGGATCCGCAAGCCCGTCGTGCCGGCTTCGCCGTCGATGAAGATCTTGTAAGTCATGGCCGTACCTCCCGCTGCGCGTCGTCTTGAGATACGCGCGGCGGCGGGGCCGTGCAACCGATGGGCGTGCCGTCGGCGCACAGACGCATCTGGCTGTACCGGTGGCTGCGTCAGAACCGGCTCGCGACGGGCGCGATGCTACACGAAATCAAGAAGAGCAGGGCGCATAAACGTCCTCGCCGGCACCGCAATCAAGCGATCACTGCGTCGCGTCGGGCAAAGCGGCGCGGATGGTGCACACCACCCCTTCGGGATCGAAGACAAGCGCTGCCGAACCGCCCAGATCCGGCGCGAGCGCCCGTTCGATGAGGCGGGAGCCGAACTCCTGCCGCTGTGGCGGAGAGACCTGCGGGCTGCCTTCCTCTCGCCATTCCACGACGAGGGTGGCGTCCTCCGATCCCGCCTCCGCCCACCAGCGGATGCCAACGCAGCCCTCGGGCGTGGAAAGCGCGCCGTATTTCGCGGCGTTAATCGCAAGCTGATGGAACGCCATCGAAAACGCAGTGGCCTTCTCGGTCGAGACGCTGATCTGTGGGCCATCGCGGCCAGCCGACCGAGAAACGCGCGCCGGCCCTCCTCGAGCATGTCCGCCTCGCGGAAGGTCTGCGACGCGAGGCTGCTTGCAAGCGCGAAGGCGTTCTTGACACCCGGTGCGCCATTTCCCCCGCAAGCGTCTGGGCCCGGCTCTCCGCCCGCCTGCGCGCCTCCAGTTCGTCGCGAAGCTGGAACGGCCGCTGTCGCGCGTCAAAAGCCGCGCGGGCGATCGAAATGAAGACCGCCGTACGCATCGGGCGCTCCAGCATGACGACCCCCGGACGCGTGCTGAAGGAGGTCATGTGGTCCTTGGTGCCGCTCACGGTGCGCCGCCGCTCCGGATCAACCAGGAGGATGACCGGAAGGCTCGACCAGTACGGTTGCGCATCGAGTAGGTCCGTCAGGCGCCGGACCACCTCACATGTCAGGAACTCCTCGCTCAGGACCAGCGCGCTCAGGTCCTCCAGCGGGATCTTGAGCAGGTCCGCGAGGTCCGTCGCGGGCAGACAGGGGAGGCCCGCATTGTCCAGCAATCCACACGCGATTTCCGCATCCCGGCCGATGGGGGCGAGTGTCAGGACGGCTCTGGTACCGCTTGTGTCTTCGGTCAATTTCGCCCCAGCCTCACTCCGGCAGTCCCTTGTTCTGCGTCTGCAATTCCGGCTCGCCGGACAGAACGCCGGAGAAGTTCTCGACCGGCTCGCTCACCTCGATCCGGCCGGGGGCGAAGCGCAACGCCCGGATGGTCGCCTCGTGGGGACCGTCGCGCTTTTTCAGGACGGAAATCACCCTGTGCACGCTTCCCGCCGCTTTGAAATGCCAAAGCACGATCACCGTATCCGCCATGTCGCTGACATCCACCGGGCTCTGCACGTTTTCCCCCAGAAGGCCGTGCTGTCCCACGACGACCAGCGACAGCACGCCCCTCTCGCTCAAGAACGCGAGCAGGTCGTGCATCTGCGTCACGAGGGCCTGCTCCTGCGGCATCGCGTGGGAATAGCCGGTGAGGGTGTCGATCATGACCACCTTGGCCTTGTCCCGCTCGACCGCCTCGCGGACCAGCTGCGAAAACTCGCCGGGTGACAATCCGGAGGTGTTCACGGACCGGAAGGTCACACGCCCGTCATCGATCAACGGGCCAAGCTCCATCCCGAGGCTCTTGGGAGCGGTTGAAGAACGTCGCCGGGCGCTCGTCGAAGCTGAAGATCGCGGCGCGGTCGCCGCGTTGCGCCGCGGCATAGGCGTAGAGCGCGAGGTCTTGCCCGTCCCCGTCGGCCCGACCACCACGCAGGCCGTGCCGAAGGACATGCCGCCGCCAAGCAGCTTGTCGAGTCCCTCGATGCCGCTTCCGACGGCTTCGCCGGGCGGCGGCCTGCCGCCCGTGTCGGCCTCGAGCCGCGGGAAGACCTGGATCCCGCCGCTTTGGATGCGGAAATTGTGGTTGCCGCCGTGGAAATCCATGCTCCGCATCTTCGAGACGTGCAGCCGCCGCCGCACGTCGTCGTAATCGGGCACGTTGCGGTCCAGCGCCACAACGCCGTCGGCAAGGTCGCCCACGACTTCGTTCATGCACTTGGCGCTGTCGAGAATGAGGGAGGTCGTCGACATCCGCGACAGCAGGGCCCGCAGCAGCAGGACCTGCCGCTGGAAGCGCACCTGCGTATCCGCAAGGTGCCGTATCTGTGCGATGGAATCGAAGACCAGCCGGTCGGGTCTGAAATGCTCGATCTCCTTCAGGAGCGCCGACATCATCTCCGTCAGTTCGACCTCGGCGGTGTGAAACAGCGTCTGCTCGCTGCTGTTCTCGGCCCCGTCCATCATCCGCTCGTTGCGAATTTCGACACCATCGAGCGACCAGCCATGCGCCGCGGCGGTGCGCTTCAGGGCCGCCTCGGTCTGCGACAGCGTGATGAAAAGGACCTTCTCGCCCTTCGCGAGACCGTCGAGCAGGAACTGTCGCCCCATCGTCGTCTTTCCGACGCCGGCATCGCCATAGACCACGTTCATTTCGCCGCGCGGAAACCCGCCGCCGAGAATTTCGTTGAGGCCCTTGATCCCGGTTCCGGCTCTCAACGGTTCATCGGGATTTCTGTCGAGCATGCGAGGTCCAGTTCACGATAGGGGGCACCGCCCGAATTCCGTCCGGTCACCAGAATCTTAACGAACTCGCGGAAGTAGCGTGCCCCCCCCCCCGCGGGTACGCAACGACTCCAATATCCGGGAGGCGCCATCGCCCTTGAGATCCGAAGCCCCTTCGCTGAGCCGGAAAGCCGCGTGGGACGGCAGGGACGCGCCGCAACCCCCGGACGTGTCAGGGATACGACGCATTCTTCAGCGCTTCGAGCGCGTCGTTGACGTCATGCGCGGTGTAGGGCTTGCGCATGATCGGATCGGTGAAGCCGAGCCTCCGCAACTCCGCCACCTCATAGCCGGACGCCAAAACCAGCGGAATCCCCGTGACGCGCAGGGCATCGACCACGGGCCGGGCGGACTGCCCGCCCAGATTGGCATCCACGAGCGCCGCATCCGGCCTGAGCGACAGCTTCTCGATCAAGTCGAGGGCCTGCGTAACCGTCGCGACGGGCCCGATCACTGAGTGACCGAGCTCCTCGAGCATGTCCTCGATTTCCAGCGCGATCAGTGTTTCGTCTTCGATGACCAGAACGCAAAGCGGTTCAACAGCACGCATCACTGACCATCTCGCCCTCGGGAAAGATCATCTCGCACACCAGACCGTCGGGCCGGTCGTCGAGCCGAACCTCCCCATCGAGTTCGCGGGCTATTCCTCGTTCCAGCATACGTTTTCCAAATGCCTGATGACTCGGCGGCTCAACCCGCGGGCCGCCGCTCTCGTTCCAGGTCAGGCGAAAGACCTTGCCGGCGTCGTCCCCGGGCGCCGCCTCGAACCGCCAGGAGACGTCCACGAGCCCGTCCGCATTCGACAGGGCGCCTTATTTCATGCCGTTCGTCGCAAGCTCGTTCAACGCCATCGCGAACGAGATCGTCGCGTTGGGCGACAGCCGGACCGGAGGCCCGCCGACGCGGAACTGGTCGCCGGCGCCGATGAAGCTGGCGAGGGCGGTCCGCGCAAGCTCCTCCAAGTCCGCGCCGCGCCAATGCCGCTGCGTCAGGAGGCCATGCGCGCGCGATGGCCTGCACCCGCTGCTGGAACGTCTCGATGAAGACGTTCATGTCGTCCGTCGTCCGCAGCGTCTGGCTGGCGATCGGCTGGACCACGGCGAGCATGTTTTTCACGCGGTGGTTCAGCTCCCCCATCATCAATTCGCGCTCTTCCTCGTGGCGCTTCCTGTCGGTGATGTCCTGGAACACGATGGCGACGCGGCTGTCGTCGATTTTGGTGGTGCCGATCTCGAATCAGCGCCGGACGGGTTCGACCCAAAGCTCGGCCTGTCCCGGCTCTCCGGTCTCCAGAACGCGCGCCGGCAGGTTTCACCATTCCGGCGCGAACCCTCGGCGATCTCGTGCAGGCAGCGGCCGCCGATATCGGACCCACCAGCCGCATCGCCGCCGGGTTGGCCTCGAGGTAGCCGCCTCGTCGCGGATCACCTCGGCCAACAGACAACCCTCATCCATCGTGTCGAACAGACGGCGATACCGCGCCTCGCTTTCGCGCAATTGATCGGCGGCCTGCCGCAATTCGGTGATGTCGACGAAACTCACGACGACGCCCTCGATCCGGTCCTCGACCGTCCGGTAGGGGCGAAGGCGCATCATCAGCCAGTGGCCGTCCTGGGTCTGGACCTCGGTCTCGACCGACGACAGGTCGCGCAGGACCTTGGCCGCATCCCGCTCGATCCCGTCACAGGCAAGTTTGTGGGTAAAGTCGGTGATCGGCCGGCCGACATCGCTGTCGGTCACGCTGAAAAGCTGCTCGACCACGGGCGTCAGCATGTTGATCCGCAACTCCCCGTCGAGGAGCAACATCCCGGGACCGGTCCCGGTCGCGTTAACGAGGTTGCGCAGGTCGCTATGGGCCGATGCGACGGCGTTGAGCTTGCTCTGAAGCTCGCCATTCACCGTCGAAAGCTCCTCTTTGATCGACTGAAGCTTCTCGTTGGCCATGCGCAGCTCCTGGATCGAGACCTCGTGCTCGCGCCGGCTCGCGCTGAGGCGGTCCTGCGTCGCCCGCAACTCCTCCTCGAGCCGAAGCACCTGGGCCGGCTCCGACAGGGCGGACGCATCCTCGCCACCGCCGTGACGGCTCGACGGTCCCGCATCCAGAAACAGGACCAGCGCCTTGCGGCCCACGGTCTCGTCGCCGGGAACCGGCATCACATGCATCAGGACGCGGCGCTGCTCCGCCTCCAGCTTGACCGATGCGGGCAGGGTGATCGTCGCGTGGTTCCGGTCGATGGCGCTGTGCAGCGCGCGGCGAAGCTCCGCCCGAAGCTCGGGATGCACGATGTCGGGCAGTTCCCGGCTCAGCGGCCCCTCGGACGGCCGGATGAACTGCCCGGCATTCGTCGAGAGGTTCAGGGTCCGATGCTCCTTGTCCACCAACGCGCTCGGCGGGGCCAGCGTCTCGAGGGCCGTGGCATGCGTGATCGGCGGGGCCTTCTCCCGATCGCGGCACCGCTCCCCCCGCTCATCGGGCAGGTTGAGGCGATGCTCCCGCGGCAACTGCGTTAGAGTCTCCGGATCGCGCGAACTGCGGGGCTTGGCTGCGTAACCCCACGTTTCCCGGTCGCACGGCGCGAACAGTTCCGGTCGCGTATCCACGCTTTCGGCGGAGCCGAGGAACAAAACCCGGCCCGGTTTGAGCGCGTAACGGAACAGCGCCAGCAATTGCCGCTGCAACTCGCGCTCCAGATAGATCATCAGGTTCCGGCAAGTGATGATATCCATCCGCATGAACGGCGGATCCTTCAGCGCGCTGTGATGGGCGAACGGCGCGATGTCGCGCACCTCCTTGCGGATGCAATAATGCGAGCCCTCGTCGATGAAGAAGCGGCGCAGGCGGTTCTCGGACACGTCCGCCTCGATCGCCTTCGGATAACGTCCCTCGCGCGCGGTCGCGAGGGACGTTGTCCAGATCGGTCGCGAAGATCTGGATCATCGGCCGCACCTGCTGACGCTCCGCCTCCTCCAGCATCAGCATGGCAAGGCGATAGTCTTCCTCGCCCGTGGCGCAGCCCACCGACCAGTTACGGAGCTTCTCCTCGCCATCAAGGTCCCGCAGGATCGGCGTCGACGCCTCCTCCACCAGCGACTCGATCGCGCCGGGATCGCGAAAGAACGCCGTGACCGAGATCAGCAGATCGGAGAAGAGATCCTGCGCCTCCTCGGGGTTGGTACGCAGATATTCGGCATAGGCCGTCAGGTCGTTCGTCCGCGTCACCTGCATGCGCCGCGAGACCCGGCGCATCACCGTCGCGCGCTTGTAGTTGGAGAAGTCGTGCCCGGTGCGGACGTGAAGGAACGACATGATCTTTCGGAGGTCGCTTCCGCATCGTCATCGCGCATGCGGCGCAGGCCTTCCCTGCTCTGGGCGACCTCCGCGATGCGGATGGCGATGCCTTCGATGGGCTCGACGAAATCGGCGACGCCGGTGGCCATGGCGCTGCGCGGCATCATCCCGTATTCCGCCTCGCCCGGATCCTGCACGAAGATGACGCCGTCGGCCTCCTTGACCTTCGTGATGCCGACCGCGCCATCCGAGGCCGCCCCGCTGAGCACGACGGCGAACCCGTCGCCCCGACCGGCCGCAATCGAGCGAAAGAACATGTCGATGGGCGTCCGCCGCCCGCGCTGCTCGGTGAACGGGCAGGAACGGACCCCGTTGCCCTCGATCATCAGTTTCGTATCGGGCGCAATGACATAGACGCAGTTCGGCTCCAGCTTGGGCGTATTGCTGACCTGATACACCGGCATCCGCGTCCTGCCGCCGAGGACCTCGCTCAGCTGGCTTTCGTGATCCGGCGACAGATGCATGGTCACGACATAGGCGAGACCCAGATCGTCGTCGATCGCCTCGAAGAACTGCTGGAGCGCCTTCACACCGCCGGCCGACGCTCCCATCGCTCAGATCGGCGTCAGCTTATCCTCCCGGCGCCGCGACTCTTTGTCCACTTCGACCATCGTGTTCCCGCCTCTCGTTGAGAGCCACTTACGCGAGACGCGAGTGTGATTACAGGCAGATACGACGATGCCCGCTGGATTTCGGGCGGGCCAGCCGAAAGTTGCGGGACCTGCGGCAAGCGGGAAATGGCGCTCCTGCACGCTCGACCACCCGCGCCGCGGTCCGGCCTGTCACCCTGCGGCCACACCCCCTGCTTCGCACCACCGGCGGCGCGCATTCCAGCGGGCGGAGGACGAGAATTGTCGAAACGTTCGCGGCAGCGAGGAATCCGGAAACGGTTGCGGTGGCACGGAATGAAGACGCCGCAACGGAGGTCGAAGCACCCGGAGTCCGGCGTTTTTCCCGCCACACGAACAAGAGCGGCGTTGCACGCCCCCTCCGGCGCGGCGTAACTCCGTCGGATGCGGATTCTGTTTCTAGGCGATGTAATGGGGCGGAGCGGCCGGACGGCCGTCACGGAACGGCTGCCGGGCCTGCGGGCTGAATGGCGGCTCGATGCCGTGATCGTCAACGGCGAGAACGCCTCCTCGGGGCGCGGCCTCAACGCGGCACAGGCGCGGGGGCTTCTCGACGCCGGGGCCGACGTCATCACGCTGGGCGATCACGCCTTAGACCAGAAGGACATGATGCAGGCGGTGGAAAAGGAGCCCCGGATCCTGCGCCCCATCAACTATGCCAAGCAGGCGCCGGGCCGCGGCTGGCGGGTGTTCGAGATCGGCGGCAAGCGCCTCCTCGTGGCGCAGGTGCTGGGCCAGGTGTTCATGTCGCGCACCTATGACGACCCGTTTTCGGCGATCGAGCCGGTCCTCACGGCGCATCCGCTGGGCCGGGCGGTGGATGCGATCCTCGTCGACATGCATTGCGAGGCGACGTCGGAGAAGATGGCGATGGGGCATTTCTGCGACCGTCGGGCCTCCGTGGTGGTCGGCACGCATACGCACGTGCCGACGGCGGATGCGATGATCCTGCCTGGCGGCACGGCGTATCAGACGGATGCCGGCATGTGCGGCGACTACGATTCCGTGATCGGCATGGAGAAGGCGGAGCCGCTGCGCCGCTTCGTGACCGGCATGACGCGGGAGCGGTTCACCCCGGCGGGCGGTGCGGCGACCCTGTGCGGGCTGTTCGTCGAGACCGACGACGCGACGGGCCTCGCCCAAACCGTCGCGCAGGTCCGCATCGGCGGGCGGCTGAGCCAGTCGGCACCGGCATGACCGGCGCACCCGCGGCTCCGCTCCGCCACCGCGACGGTTCGGCCGGATGATACCCGTCGAACTTTCGCAGCCAGTTCAGGCGTGGATCACGCTCGCCACGCTGGGCGTGATGCTGGTCCTCTTCGTGCGCGAAACCTACCCGACCGAGGTCGTCGCCATGTCGGGCGCGGCCTTCCTTCTGGTGGCCGGCGTCCTGCCCTACGATCTCGGCATCGCGGTCCTGTCGAACCCGGCGCCCTGGACCATCGCGGCGATGTTCCTGCTGATGGGCGCGCTCGTGCGGACGGGGGCGCTCGACTGGTTCACGCGCTTCGCGGAGGGGCAGGTCGGCTCCCGCCCGCGGCTCGCGATCGCGATCCTGCTGATCTTCGTCCTGGTCGCCTCGGCCTTCGTCGCCAACACGCCGGTCGTCGTGGTGATGATCCCCGTCTTCGTGCAACTCGCCCGCGCAATGGGCGTGGCACCCTCCAAGCTGTTGATCCCGTTGTCCTACGCCGCGATCCTCGGCGGGACGATCACGCTGATCGGCACCTCGACCAACCTTCTGGTCGACGGCGTCGCGCGGGCGCGCGGGCTGGCCCCGTTCTCGATCTTCGAAGTCGCGCCGCTGGCGATCCCGGTGGCGCTGGCGGGGCTGCTCTATCTGTGGCTTGTGGGGCGGCATCTGCTGCCGGAGCGGACGTCGATGGCAGCGATGCTGGGCGGGCCGCGCAAGGGCGCCAAATTCTTCGCCGAGGCCGTCATTCCGCCCGAATCGAACCTGATCGGCCGGGACGTGACCGACGTGAAGCTGTTTCAGCGCGAGGGCGTGCGCCTGATCGACGTCGTGCGTGGCGACGCCTCGCTGCGCCGCAACCTCGAAGGGGTGACGCTCCGGATCGGCGACCGGGTGATCGTGCGGACCGAGATCGCAGAGCTTCTGACCCTGCAGCGCAACCCCGACCTCAAGCGCATCGACCAGGTCGGCGCCGTCGAGACGACGACGGTGGAGGTCCTGATCACGCCTGACGCCAAACTCGTCGGCCGGCGTCTTGGCGCGCTGCGCCTGCGGCGGCGCTACGGGGTCTATCCACTCGCGCTGCATCGGCGGGACCGCAACATTTCGGGACAGCTCGACGACGTCGTGATCCGCGTCGGCGACACGCTTCTGATCGAGGGTTCGGCCGCGGATATCCAGCGTCTGTCCGCCGACCAGAACCTCGTGGATGTCAGTGCGCCGCGCGAACAGGCCTTCCGGCGCGAACGGTCCTGGATCCCCGTGGCTGTCGTCGCGGGGATCGTGGCGCTCTCGGCTCTGGACTTCGCGCCGATCCTGCCCCTGGCCGTGGTGGGGGCGGTGATCGTGATGCTGACCCGCGCGGTCGATGCCGACGAGGCGTTCGGCTTCATCGAGGGGCGGCTGCTGGCGATGATCTTTGCCATGCTCGCGGTCGGTGCCGCGCTTGAGACGTCGGGGGCCGTCAACATGATCGTCGATGCGATTGCGCCGGGCCTGTCGCTGCTGCCCGCATCGCTTCTGGTGCTGGCGGTCTTCGTGCTGACGTCCTTCCTGACCGAAATCGTGACGAACAACGCCGTGGCGGTGGTGCTGACCCCGATCGCCATTGCCCTGGGCGAGACGCTCGGCGTCGATCCGCGCGGGCTGGTCGTGGCGGTGATGGTCGGGGCCAGTTGCGCCTTCTCGACGCCGATCGGCTATCAGACGAACATGCTGGTCTACGGTCCCGGCGGCTACAAGTTCACCGACTTCGCGCGCGTCGGGCTGGGGATGAACATTCTGGTCGCGATCGTGTCTTCGATCTTGATCCCCTTCATCTGGCCGTTGTAGCGCCCAAGGGTCCGCCCAAGGAGATCCCCATGCGTCCGCTGCTTTGCCTCATTCCCCTCGCGCTGGTTGCCTGTATCCCGGTCGGCACCCCCGAACCCGCGCCCGGCGCCCGTGCGATCCCCGAAGGCGAGGTCGGCGTCGTTTCGGTCCGCGCCACCCCGTCCAAGCTGACGGTCCGCCTGTCGGACGGCGCCGTCTGCGAAGGGTTCCGCCCCGAGGAAGAGCCCGGCGGCTGGTCCGGCGTGACCGGCGGCTGCCCCTACGCGCTGCCCTACACGGTGACGTTCAAGCAGGGCGGCGTGGCGCAGCGCTACGTGATCGAGGCGCCGCAGCTGCCCCTGGGCGAGGACGGCGTGCCCGGGCCGCGCGCCGAGGTCTTCGTCACCGATGTGGATGGCGTGCGCCGGCTGTTCATGTCACCGCTCGACGCGAATGTCCGCTTCGGGCCGCCGCCGGGCGAGGCCGACCCGACCGGCTGAAGGCGGTCACCGTCTGCCATGCGTGCCGCATCGCGGGCGTCTATGCCCCGGCGAGGCGCGCGCTGACCGGTTGTGGCTCCAGTCCGGCGGGCGCGTCCCTGTCCTCTTCGTCGAGCCGCGCCAGCGCCGCATTCAGGCGGCGGCGCGCGACGGCGGAGCCGGTCCTGTCGGTGATGTACCCCGCGGCAATCGCCTGAAGCCAAGGCCGGTCGAGCTTTTCGACGTGGCGCAGCAGGCCCGCCAGCCATTCCGGATCGTCGCGCCGCGCCCGCCACAAGGCGGCGAACCGGGCGGGGGTGAGATCTCCACGCCCCGCCGCGGCCAGCAACGTGTCGAGGATGTCGATCGCTTCCAGGCGCCCCTGAATGTCGTGGCCGGCATGATGCGCGCGCAGGTGGGTCACATGCGCCCCCGAGAACAATGCCGCATGCATTGCATCGGCCGACTGCGTCGGGTCGGTCACGACAAAGACCCGCCGCGCCGCATCGGCCATCCGCGCCGCGTTGCCGTAGCGCGGACCGAAGGGCAGGGACCACGACGACCGGAACCGCCGCTCCCATGAGGTCAGGTCCCGGTCCAGCGTGGCGTAGGGCTGCACTAGGAACAGGGTCGCGCCCGGCGCGGCGACGGAATGGGCGGCGGCACCATAGGCCCCCATGCCGCCGCCCGCAAAGACGACCTGATCGTAGTCGTCAAACACACCTTCGTCGGTCAGCCCGTCAAAGAAATCGTGCACGTAATCGTCGCGGAACCACGTGCGCCCGTCGGCCATCACGTCGATCGTGGCCCAGCCCTCGCGCTGCGCCAACCCGGTCGAGAGGGGCAGGCCTCCCGGCCGCGCGCGCACCGCGTCGAGTGTGTCGAACGTGACGATCAACGTTCCGCCCGTCTCGCGCGCACCGGGTCGGCAGAGGATGATGTGACTATCGCCGCGTGAACAGAGTTCTCCGCCCCGCCCGGCGGCTGCCATCAGGACATGGCGATGCGCTTCGCGGCTCATCGGCGGGCTAGGGGCGTCGGACATCGGCGGTCTCACGGCTGCGGAATCGACGGCGCGGCCAAGCCGCGCCTGTGCGCACCATAGCCATCCGTGCAAAGCCTTCTGTCGGAAAAACGTCGCAATCCTTCGACGCGCCCCCGAAATTGTCGCCGTTTCGCAACGTTTGCCCGCTCAGGCCGCGAATGTGCCGCGATTCAAGACGGTCTTCCCGGTCTTTGACGGACCATGGCAGGTCTATCCGAGACAGATGCCGTCGATGGATCAGCTAGGCGCGTTCTCCTCACCGATCCGGAGGCTCCGCGCCACGACCGGTAGCCCGCGCGCCCTACGTCTCGCAGATCTCGCGCAGGGCAAGCCACGCCGTGTCGTCCAGCGCGGCCGGCATATCCGAGGGCGGGGCTTCACCTATCGGCAGCGACCGCACGGCGGCATAGGGTGCCCAGGCGAGGCCGCGTCCGGCAAAGCCGCTTTGCAGGCGCGCCGCATCGAGCGGGGGCGGGGGCGCGGAGAGCAGGGTCTCGACATGCGCGGCGACGGCCCGATCGGTCAGGGTGCCCGTGAACAGGAGGGTCGCCAGATCGCGCGCGCCAATCCCGCTCAGGAACCGCGCGAGCGGCGGGTCGCTCTCCGCCATGAGCGCGGCGGCGAGCACGTGGCCCGCCACGACCAGCGGATCGTCCTGCGCGATGAGCGTCGCCCCCGACACCGCAATCAGACCGCCGGGCAGGGCGAGCGCCGGTTCCGGCAGTCCGCGCACCACCATGAGCCGGACCGGCGTCGTCGGAAACAGCCGGTCGCGCAGCCGGCCCAAAGCCTCGTCGCCCAGCGGCGATGCGCAGACCGGGCCCGTCACGCGCGCGATCTCCTCGAGGAGCCGCTCGCCCGTCTCGACGCGTTGCGCAGGCGGCATGACGTTGCCCGCATGACCGCGCATCGCCCCCGGCAGCCAGAGCAGCAGCAGACCAACCGCGAAGCCCCCCGCGATGCCGACCGCCACACGGCGCAGCGCGCCGGGCTTCTGCCGCCCGCGTTCCACAGCGGCGACGACGCGTTCCAGCGCATCGGCGAGCAGCGTGTCCTCGACCTCCAGCACCTCGTCGGACCCTTCGACCGGAGAGAAACGGGCGGGCATCTCCCCCGGATTGCGCCGCGACAGGGCCGGCAGCGACCAATGCGCCAGCGCGGTCCCCTCGCGGTCCTGAAGCACCAGCTCCGCCTCGCCGATCACGGCATAGACGTCGCGTGCGGGGCCGTCGCCGGGGTGCCATATGGCCGGCGCCTCAAGACGCTCGATGCCGCGCAGGACGGTCATGCCGCCCTCCGATCTGCCCTTGCCCCAGCCATTCGCACTCCTCGTTGCACCGCCTTCGCGGCGGGGGGATACTGAACAGGACACGCGCGAGAGGACAAGGCCGCCGATGCAGAACCGACCCCTCCTCGCAGCGGCCTTCATTCTCGCGGGAACAGCCATCGTGTCCTTCGTCGACCAGTTCATCCGCGTCATCGCCGAACAATCGAGCCTGTGGACGTTCCACGCGCTGCGCAGCGCGATGATCCTCGCCGTCGCGGGCGCATGGCTTGCAGTGACTGGCGATCGGGTCGCGGTGCATCGGTGGCGGGCAGTGATCGCCCGCTCGATCATCCTGTCGACGGCGCTGATCATCTATTTCGGTGCGCTCGGGTTCCTTTCGGTCGCGGAGGCGGCGGCAGGCCTGTTCACCGCGCCGATCTGGGTGCTGATCCTGTCGGTCGGATTGTTTCGCCTGCGAATCGGACCGGTCCGGGTGGCGGCGGTGCTGATGGGGTTCGCGGGCGTTCTCCTGGTGCTGTCGCCGGATGCGGACGGCTTGAACCTGTGGGTCTTCGCGCCCGTCCTCGGCGGCGCGTTCTATGCCTTGGGCGCGATTGCCACGCGCGAATGGTGCGGGCCGGAGACGGCGCTCGCGCTGGTCCTCGGCTCCTTCGCGGCTTTGGGTCTCTGGGGGCTGGGCGGGATCGCCGTCCTGTCCTTGTTCGACGGTGGGGCGGGGTTTCTCGGCCAAGGCTGGATTACTCCGACGGCCGAGGTGCTCTTCTGGTGCGTTGTGCAGGCAATCGGCAGTCTGGTGGCCGTCTTCTTCCTTACCCGCGGGTATCAAAGCGCGGATGCCTCCATCGTGTCGGTCTTCGAATACGCCGTCCTCGCGTTTTCGGCCTTGTTCGGCTGGCTGGTTTGGGGCGACCTGTTGCCGCCGCTCGGCTTGCTGGGGCTGGCGCTGATCGCCGCGGCGGGCAGCCTGATCGTGCTGCGGGGCCGGAATGGGGCGCCCGATCCCGACGCCACGACGAGGCGATAAGGCGCAGGCAAACCGGCGTTCTCCGGCCCATTCGCACCGCCGCCGGGGTTCAAACCCGCGCCGACTCGTGGCAGGAACAAAAAGTCGGACCGGAACAGGTGCGGCAACGACGTGGCCTCCGCCCGTGATCGTGTGGCAGCGATCCGCCGGGCGGGCACCGCGACTTGAAGACCGGTCCGACGGGGGCTCGAGGCGCCCCCCGGCGTAATACCGCCGGTCGCCGCCCTCGCGCGACGACACGTCTCACAATCCGGGCGCGACAGGTCCATCCTGCCGCCCGTGTCTGCCGCAGGTCAGTCAAGATGGGACACGAACCCCGAATGTCGCAGCCCCCGCTCTTCAGCAAACCCGGTTTTCCGGAAACCGACCTCACCGCGCCCCCGCGGCGGGAGCCGCCGGCGCGGTTCCCGTCCGGAACGCTTCTGGCGACACCGAACGGCCCCCGCCCGGTCGAGGGGATCATCGTCGGCGACGCGGTCGTCACGGCTGACGGTCCGCGGCGGGTGGCGCAGGTGTCGCGCCGCGTGACGGCGCGGGCCGACTGGGCCTTCGCGCGCCGCATCTGGCCGGTCCGCGTGCCGGTCGGCAGTCTGGGCAATCCGCGGCCGCTGCGGCTGGCGCCCGATCAGCGGGTGATCCTTTCGGGCGACGCGGTGCAGCGCAGTTCCGGCGAGGCGGAGCTTTCGGTCCCGGTGGGCGCCCTGATCGGGCTCCGTGGCCTGATCATCGAGCGTCCGCTTGCGGCGCTGCGCTGCTTCGGGTTCGGGTTCGGGCGTCCGGCGCGGATCGAGGCGGAGTCGGTGATCTGCGTGCTCGACAAGGACGAGCCGTTCGACGCCGAGGCACGCGAGAGAGCCCGTGCGGCCTTCCTCGCGATGCAGGTCGCCGGGGAGCCGCGATTGCGCGTGCGCTGAGGCGGCCGCGACGGGTGAGGTTCCGGATTGTTCCGCGTCGTGACCGGGATTGTTGTCACGATGCGACAGGTGTGGCCAAAAAGTGGCGGATTATCGGGGGATACGCCACGGAAGGCTGCCCTAACAGGCTGCTGAAAAAGGAAATGGACCTCGACGAACTGCATCAGCCGTCTCGAAGGGATGACAAGATATTGTGCGCAGGCGCTTCCAAAACCGATATGATGTGTCGTCGTAGGAGTCGAAGATGGGCACTCAAGACTTTTTCAGCAGCCTGCTAAAACTGCTTGGAATATTACAGGAAATCGTGCCGTCTTTTCGGTAAGATTTACCGACCTGACCTGACGCCGAACGCGATCGGCCAAAGGTCAGGGCGCGGGCGGGCCTGAACAAGCAGATTTTCGGAAAGGCCCGCCATGGCCGACATCTACAGAATCAACATCTTCAGCGCGCAGGACCTGCTGAACAACGGCAAGAAGCAGCCTTTTGACGCCGACACGACGTCCATCAACGCGTGCAAGCTTCCCAGCGGCAAATACACGCTCGGCGACACGCCGCCGCAATTCGTCGATATCGTTGACGCCTATAACGACGTCACGCCCGGTCAGAGGGGCGATGCCGTCGACACCTTCGATGACGGCACGGGCGCGCGACAGTATCTGGGCAAGGACGTGACGCTGACGCTGGACGTGAACGGCACCGTGACGACGCGGACCTTTCCCGCCGGCAGTCAGGTGCAGGCCGAATTCCAGCTCGATTTCGCCAGCGGCCGGTCGATCGTCGGGCTCCGGATCGAGAACCCGGTCTCCGTCTGCGGTCCCAACAGCGAGCCGCCCTTCCTGACGGCCGGCTTTTCCTTCGTCGACGAGATCCCCGCGCCGGGCACGCCGCTCGGGAAGGTCGTGTCCCAGTCCGACAACGTCTCGATCCGCTACGCCGAGATCCCGTGCTTCCTGCCCGGTACGCTGATCCTGACGCCGGAAGGGCCGCGCGCGGTCGAGACGCTGCGCGTCGGGGACGGGGTGCTGACGGCCGATAACGGGGTGAAACGGATCCGCTGGACGGGGCGGCGCGATGTCGGCGTGGCGGACCTGACGATGCATTCCGATTGGCGCCCGATCCGCGTGTCCGCGGACCTCGTCCTGTCGCCGCTGCACCGGGTGTTGCGCCGGGATGCGGTGCTCGATCTAACGACGGGGGAGAGCGAGATGCTGGTCGAGGCGCGCCACCTCGGTCTGCCCCCCGGTGACGGGCCCGGTCAGCTACCTGCATTTCGCCTGTGACGACCATGAGATCGTGTGCGCCAACGGTCATTGGGTCGAGACGCTGCTGCGCGGGGATGCCACCTGTCCGTTGATGGCCGAAATCGCGGGGAGGAACCGTTTGCCCGCCCGCGCCCTGTTGCGCGGCTACGAGGCGCGTGCACTGGCGGCGGAGTTGCAGGCGGTCTGATCCGGCACAGACCGAAGACGACAAGGCCCGGAGGCTGCGACGCCTCCGGGCCTTTCGGTGAGAGCAATTACCAATGGGTAATTGCACCCCAAGCCATTGATCAGGCTGCGTTCCGGCTCCGAGCACCGTAAAACGTCCGGCCCTCTGTTGCCATGTCCGACAACAGCTTCGGCGTGGCGAAGCGGGGGCCATGCGTCTCGGCCAGTGCGGCGGTCGTCTCCGCCGCCCAAGCCGCGCCCACGATGTCAAGCCACGAGAACGGGCCGCCCGACCACGGCGCGAAGCCCCAGCCGAGGATCGCGCCGACATCGCCCTCGCGGATGTCCTCGAGCACGCCTTCCTCCAGCGCCCGCACCGCCTCCAGCACCTGCGCGAACATCAGACGGTTCTGGACGTGGTGCAGGTCCGGCTGCTCCTCCGCCAAGGGGTAGCGCGCGCCGAGTTCGGCCCAGAGGCCCTGCCGCTTGCCCTTTTCGTCGTAGTCGTAGAAGCCCGCGCTGGCCTTCCGGCCCAATCGGCCGGCATCGGCGAAGGCGAACAGGACCTCATCCACCGCCGCGTCCGGATAGGCGTCGCCCATGGCGGCCTTCGTGGCCTTGGCGATCTTGACGCCCAGATCGATCGACGTCTCGTCCACGAGTTGCAGCGGGCCCAGCGGGAAGCCGAGCTGCTTGGCCGCATTCTCGATCAAGGCGGGCGACACGCCCTCGGCGACCATCCGGATCCCCTCGTTGATGTAGGGGATGATGCAGCGGTTGGCGTAGAAGAACCGCGCGTCGTTCACCACGATCGGCGTCTTGCGGATCTGGCGCACGTAATCGAGCGCCTTGGCCACCGCGCGGTCACCCGTGTCGCGGC
Source organism: Jannaschia seosinensis (assembly GCF_001408515.1). Taxonomy (GTDB): domain Bacteria; phylum Pseudomonadota; class Alphaproteobacteria; order Rhodobacterales; family Rhodobacteraceae; genus Jannaschia; species Jannaschia seosinensis. The sequence continues at coordinate 58,659 of NZ_CYPR01000043.1, forward strand.
CCTTGATTATCTCCACCAGCAGCATCTTGTCGACCGGCGAGAAGAAGTGGATGCCGATGAACTGCTCCGGCCGGGCGCTCGCCTTGGCCAGCTCGGTGATCGGCAGGGTGGAGGTGTTGGTGGCGAAGATGGCCTCCTCGCCGACGACGGCCTCGACCTTCTGCGTCATCTCGGCCTTCACGCCCACATCCTCGAACACGGCCTCGACGATGAGGTCGCAACCCTTCAGCGCGTCGAGATCGGTCGTGGCGTGGATGCGGCTCAGAACCTCGTCCTTCTTCTCTCCGGTCACCTTCTTGCGCGCGATGCCCTTGTCGAGAAGCTCCGCGGAGTAATCCTTGCCCTTCTCGGCCGCGGCCTGTTCGCGATCGACAAGCACCACCTCGATGCCCGCATTGGCCGAGACATAGGCGATGCCCGCACCCATCATGCCCGCGCCGAGGACGCCGACCTTGCGCACCTTCTGGTCCGGCGCATCGGGGCGGTTCGCGCCCTTTTCCAGCGCCTCCTTGTTGATGAAGAGCGACCGGATCATCGCCTCGGAGGACGGGTTCATCAGGACATGCGTGAACCAGCGGGCCTCGATCTTCAGCGCGGTGTCGAACGGCACGAGCGCACCTTCGTAGACCGCCGAAAGGAGCGCCTTGGCCGCCGGGAAGGCGCCCTGCGTCTTGCCGTTCACCATCGCGCTCGCGCCCACGAAGGTCATGAAGCCGGCGGGATGGTAGGGCGCGCCGCCGGGCATCTTGTAGCCCTTCGCATCCCACGGCTTGACGATGTCGCTATCCTTGGCCTGCAGGACCCATTCGCGCGCCGCCGCCATGGGGTCGTCGGTCACCTCGTCGATCAGGCCCGCGGCCTTCGCCTTCTTCGGATCGCTCAGCTTGCCTTCGAGGAGGAAGGGCGAGGCCGCCATCGCGCCCAGCTTGCGGGCCAGCCGTGTCGTGCCGCCCATGCCGGGAAAGATGCCGACCATGATCTCGGGCAGGCCGATCTTGGCCTTCGGGTTGTCGGCGGCGAAGATCCGGTGGCAGGCCAGCGGGATCTCGAAGCCGATCCCCAGCGCCGTGCCCGGCAGGACGCAGGCAACCGGCTTGCCGCCCTTGAGGGTCTTTGGGTCCATGCCCGCGCGCTCCAGCTTGCGCAGGATGGCATGCGACCGCATGAGCCCGTCGAACAGGCCGCGCGCCGGGTCGTCGCCCGCCTCGGCCTTCATGCGGGCGATGACGTTGAGGTCCATGCCACCGGCAAAGCTGTCCTTGCCCGACGTGATGACGATACCCTTGACGGCATCGTCGGCCAGCGCGTCGTCGATGCAGGTCTCCAGATGCTCCCACCCTTCGAGGCTGAGCACGTTCATCGACTTGCCCGCGACGTCCCAGGTGATCGTGGCGACGCCGTCGGCATCCTTCGAGAGGGTGAAGTCGGTCATGTCGGGTCTCCATTCCGGGCATCCGCCGCGTCGGGGGCGGAGAGTTTGATGAGGGGGGTTCCGTAGTGCAGGCCGCGCGGTGTCTCGTGGATCCGGCTTCTCCGGCAGAGCCAGCGCCCGTCGATGCGATCGAGAATGTTCGAGGTGCGGTACGGTGTGATCGCGTATGTGGCTCCGCGCAGCACGTAGACCTCGTGCTCGCCCAGGATCGTGTCGGGATTGTCGGGCGCGAAGTCCACCTGCTTGGCGAGCCGGTGATAGGCCGTCGCCGCCAGGTTCTCCAGGCTTTCGCGCAGGGCGCGCAGACGCTCGATCATCTTTGCGGGATCCTCGCTGCGCGCGAGACTGTCGCCGATCACGACCTCGTGGGGATACTGCACCAGCTCGGCCGCGGTGCCGTAATCCCGCGCCCACAGGGCGCGGGACGTGACGTCCAGATGGTCCTGGTAGATGTCCCAGGCCGTCTGCATCACACGCGCTCGATGATCGTGGCCGCGCCCATGCCCGAGGCGACGCAGAGGGTGGCGAGGCCGGTCTCCCGGTCCGCGCGCTCCATCTCGTCGAGCAGGGTGCCGATGATGATCGCCCCCGACGCGCCCAGCGGATGCCCCATGGCGATGGCGCCGCCGTTGACGTTCAGCTTGCCGTGATCGATGTCGAAGGCTTGCATGAAGCGCAGCACGACGGAGGAGAACGCCTCGTTCACTTCGAACAGGTCGATGTCGCCGACCGCCATGCCGGCCTCGGTCAGGATCTTGTCGGTCACGGGGACGGGACCGGTCAGCATGATCGTCGGATCGGTGCCGATCTTGGCGGTCGCGCGGATCCGGGCCCGCGGCTTGAGGCCCCATTTCTCGCCGAACTCCTTCGACCCGATCAACACGCCCGCCGCGCCGTCGACGATGCCCGAGGAATTGCCGGCGGTGTGGATATGATTGATCCGCTCCAGATGCGGGTACTTCATCAGCGCGACCTTGTCGAAGCCGGGCATGACCTCGCCCATCGCCTTGAAGGCGGCGTCGAGGGCGCCGAGGCTCTGCATGTCGGTGCCGGGGCGGATGTATTCGTCGTGGTCGAGCACGGTCAGGCCGTTCACGTCGCGGACCGGCAGGATCGATTTCGCGAAACGTCCGTTCTCCCACGCGGCGGCGGCGCGCTTCTGGCTCTCGACGGCATAGGCGTCGGCATCGTCGCGGCTGAAGCCATACTCCGTGGCGATGATGTCGGCGGAGATGCCCTGCGGCACGAAGTAGGTCTCCATCGCGATGGAGGGATCGACCGCGATCGCCGCGCCGTCCGATCCCATCGGCACGCGGCTCATGCACTCGACGCCGCCGGCGATGTAGCCGTCGCCCGCGCCGCCGCGGATCTGGTTGGCGGCGAGGTTGACCGCCTCCATGCCCGACGCGCAGAAGCGGTTGATCGACAGGCCGGGGATCGTCTCGTGCAGCTTGGAGGCGAGCACGGCCGTCCGCGCGAGGCAGCCGCCTTGTTCGGCGACCTGGGTGGCATTGCCCCAGATCACGTCCTCGACCGCGTGGCCTTCGAGCCCGTTGCGGTCCGCCAGCCCGTCGAGCACCTGCGCCGAAAGCCGGGCAGCCGTGACCTCGTGCAGCGAGCCGTCCTTGCGGCCCTTGCCACGGGGCGTGCGGATCGCGTCGTAGATATAGGCGTCGGTCATTGGGGGCCTCCTTGTTGGCGATCCGAAGGATTGCCGGGCATCAGGTCGTAAGGATGTTTCCAGCCGGGCAGGGCGGAGATGCGCCCCAGCCAGGCATCGATTGCCGGATATTGAACACGCTCGAACGCAAACGGTTCGGGATAGAAAAGATAGCCGCACATGCCGAGGTCTGCGATCGTCGGGCGGCCGAGGGCGAGCCACTCCGCCTCCTCCAGATGCGCGTCGAGCACCTTGAGCGCGGCGCGCAGCCGCATGGCGAGGAAGACATTCGCCCCCTCCGAGCGCTTTTCCGGCGGCAGGAAGTTCATGTTGAAGCGCAGCGGACCGGCCACGCCGCTGACCTTGTGGTTGTCGAACATCTGCCAGCGCAGGATTTCGCGCCGCTCGTCGTTATCGTGGAACCCGAAACGGCCGCTTTGTTGCGCGACCCAGTCCTGGATCACCGCCGATTGCGTCAGGACGCCCTCGGGCGTCTCCAGCGCGGGAACCTCGCCCATCGGATTGATCGCGCGGAATTCGGGCGTCCGCGTTGCGCCGTGGAAGAAGTCCACGAAGACCGGCGTCCAGTCGAGCCCGCCGAGTTCAAGCGTCAGCGCCGCCTTGTAGGCATTCCCGCTTTCACCGAAGCAGTGCAGTTTCAACGTCATCTCGCGCGCCTCCTCTCCGAAGCTGCGGTTCTTCTGAACCGGGGCATCGCAAGGGACCAGCCCTTCGCGCGCCCCGGAATGTTCGCGCCAGAGGAAGAGGCGGAATCTAGCCGGTCTCCCGTTCCGCTCTGGTCAGTTTGGCACCATATTGCCGGAGCCGGTGATCGAGGCCAGCCGCATCGGTGCCGTCGAGATGCTCGAACAGGAAGGAAAGCGCATCGCCCTCCTCTAGTCCGGTATCCTCGGCGAAACGGCGAAGCCGGCGGTAGCCGGCCTCGCTCATCCGGACGGGGAATTGGCGGGTGAGGCGACGGCCGGCCATCAGAACGCCGTCGGCTCCAGCCCCATGATCGTGTCCGGACCCGTCTTGATCCGCGCCAGGTGCATCGCCGTCGCCGGAAGCTGCCGCTGCATGTAATAGCGGCCCGTGGCGATCTTGGCTTCGAGGAAGTCGCGGTCGGCGCCGTCCTGCTGCAGCCCGTCCTGCGCGGCCTTCGCCATGCGCCCCCACATCAGGCCGAGGCAGACATGGCCCATCATGTGCATGAAGTCGTAGGACCCCGACAGCGCGGCGTTCGGGTTCTTCATACCTTCCTGCATGAAGTACATCCCCGCCTCCTGCAGGTCCTTGGACGCGGCCTTGAGCGGCTCGACGAAGCCCTTCATCTCCTCGTCCTCGCCATGCTCCTTGCAGAAGGTCTTCACCATCTCGAAGAAGGCAATGACGTGCTTGCCGCCATCCTGCGCCAGCTTGCGCCCCACGAGGTCGAGGGCCTGCACTCCGTTCGCGCCCTCGTAGATCATCGCGATCCGGGCATCGCGCGCGAATTGCGACATGCCCCATTCCTCGATGTAGCCGTGCCCGCCATAGATCTGCTGCGCGGCGGTGGCGTATTCGAACCCCTTGTCCGTCAGGAAACCCTTGATGACCGGCGTGAGCAGCGAGATCAGGCCGTCCGCATCCTTGTCTTCGGTGCGGTGCGCCCGGTCGATCATGTTGGCGCCCCAGAACGTGAAGGCGCGGGCGCCCTCGACGAAGGATTTCTGGTCCATCAGGTTGCGGCGAATGTCGGGGTGCACGATGAGCGGGTCGGCCGGGCCGTCGGCGTTCTTGGCGCCGGTGACGTCGCGCCCCTGCAGCCGGTCGAGCGCGTAGGCCAGCGCGTTCTGGTAGGCGACCTCCGCCTGGGCATAGCCCTGCAGGCCGACGCCGAGCCGGGCCTCGTTCATCATCGTGAACATGGCGCGCATGCCCTTGTGCTCCTGCCCCAGCAGGTAGCCCGTCGCGCCGTCGTAATTCATCACGCAGGTGGAGTTGCCGTGGATGCCCATCTTCTCCTCGATCTTGCCGACCGAGACGCCGTTGCGCGCGCCGAGATTGCCGTCGTCATCCACAAGGATCTTTGGCACGATGAAGAGCGACACGCCCTTGATGCCCTCGGGCCCGCCCGCGATCTTGGCGAGGACGAGGTGGACGATGTTGTCCGACATGTCGTGATCGCCGGCCGAGATGAAGATCTTCTGGCCGGTGATCTTGTAGGTCCCGTCCTCCTGCGGCTCGGCCTTGGTGCGCATCATGCCCAGATCGGTGCCGGCATGCGGCTCCGTCAGATTCATCGTGCCGGTCCACTCGCAGGTCGTCAGCTTGGGAAGCCACGTCTGCTTCTGGGCATCCGTGCCGTGGGCATAGATCGCCGAATAGGCCCCGTGCGTCAGGCCCTGATACATGTTGAAGGCCATGTTTGCGGCCGACAGGATCTCCCCCACGCCGGTCTGCATCAGGTAGGGCAGGCCCTGACCGCCATATTCCACATCGCAGTCGAGCGCGGTCCAGCCGCCTTCGCGCACCTTGTTGAAGGCCTCGCGGAAGCCGGTGGGCGTGCGCACGACGCCGTTCTCGAGGTGGCACCCCTCGCGGTCGCCGACGGCGTTGAGGGGGTGGAGGACCTCCTCCGCCAGCTTCCCCGCCTCCCCCAGAACCGCGCCGGTGAAGTCGCGGTCCATCTCGTCGTAGCCGGGGATCGACTGCTCGGAGGCCTTCAGGACGTCGTGCAGGACGAACTGCATGTCCTTCGTGGGGGCGGTATAGCTGGTCATCGTGTCAACCTCCTCGAAATGTGGTGCGGGGGCGGCGGGCCCCCGTTCGTGTAAAGCGGCGGCCTAGCCGGCCTTTTTCTGCTGCATCTGGCCGATTATCTTCTCGCCCCAGTTGAGCTGCTCCTCGAGGTCGCGGATCGCCTCGTCGAGTTCGTCGCGCTGGGCGGTCATCGCCGTCAGCCGGTCGCGGCCGATCTCGATGCTGCGGGCGAATTGCGTGAACTGGCCGTCACCCAGATCGTAGAGATCCAGAAGCTGGCGAATCTCCTCGAGCGAGAAGCCGAAGCGCTTGCCGCGCAGGATCAGCTTGAGCCGGGCACGGTCGCGGCGGGTGAACCATCGCCGCTGTCCCTCGCGCTGGGGGTAGAGCAATTCTTTCGCCTCGTAGAAACGAAGCGTCCGGGGCGTGACGTCGAAAGCGTCGCACATCTGCCGGATGGTCATCAGGTCGTCGGACATCGCAGGTCTTCCTCATGCGGGACATCTTGGGTCCCGGCCGAAATGCGTTCGGCATTCCCTTGTTACAAGAATGAGTGACGTTGACGTAACCCAGACGTTACGTCACTCGGAATGGCGTGTAATTACCAGCCCTTCGGCGCGCGCCACCGCGCAAGTTTGCAATCTGGAGATGTATCGCGGACTAGTCTTTCGCCGACAATTCGCGCCGAACGCCATCGCGCAGCTCGGTCAGTTCGTCGATCGCCTCGTCGAGATGGCGCCGCCGTTCGGCCAGTTCGCCAAGCTGCCGGTCGGCCATCGCGATCCAGGCCTGCATCTGCGTGCGGCCTTCGGCATCGACGTCGTAAAGCTCCAGCCATTGCCGGATCTCCTCGAGCGAGAAGCCGAACTTCCGCCCGCGCAGGATCAGTGTCATCCGCGCGATCTCGCGCGGGCCGTAAAACCGGGTGCGGCCGTCGCGCTCGGGGCGCAGAAGCTCGATATATTCGTAGTGCCGCAGCGTTCGCGGCGTCACGTCGAACCGCGCGCACATCGCCTTGAAATCGAGCCGTTCCGTCATCGCGTCCTCCTGCGGCGCTTCTGCCATGGCGGCGCGGCCGGTGTCCATCGCGGCGCTTGCGGCGGCGGCCGGGGCGGGGCAAGGCTGCGCCCCATGACAGACGCTCCCGAAGAAGACGGCCGCACCCGCGCCGCCCACCAGTTCATCGCCGCCCTGCCGCATTGCCGCGCCCTGTCGATGCGTGTCGAACGGCTGGGCGAGGGCGAGGCCGAAATATCCATGCCCTGGGCCGAGGACCTGGTCGGCGACCCCCGGACCGGGGTGATCCATGGCGGCGTCATCTCGACGCTGATGGATACGACGGGCGGGGCCGCCGTGCTGAGCCACGAGACCGGCGCGCTGGCGACGGCGACGATGGACCTGCGCATCGACTACATGCGCGGCGCGACCCCGCATCACCGGATCACCGCGCGCGCCACCTGCTTTCACGTCACGCGCGCGGTGGCCTTCGTGCGCGCTGAGGCCTTCGACGAGGATGCCGAGAGGGGACCCGTCGCCGTGGCCAACGGCGCCTTCACGCTGGAGCGCGGGGCATGAGGCGGCCGGAGCCGGTGCAGGTCGTCAAGCAACGCCGCGACGCGGCGCTGTCGGCGCTGGTGGACGGGGTGCCGTACATCCGCTTTCTCGGCATCGGGTTCGAGCGGCGCGGCGATGAGCTGACGGGGGTGCTGCGCTACGACGACAAGCTGATCGGCAATCCCGCGCTGCCGGCACTGCATGGCGGGGTGACGGCGGCGTTCCTCGAGGTGACGGCGATCGTGACGCTGTCCTGGGCGATGCTCTGGGACGACCTTGAGGCCGGCCGGCTCGACGCCGAGGAGATGAGCCTCGACGCGCTGCGCCTGCCCAAGACCATCGACTTCACCGTCGATTACCTGCGCTCCGGCCTGCCGCGCGACGCCTATGCGCGGGCGCGGCTGAACCGCTCCGGCCGGCGCTATTCCAGCGTCCACGTCGAAGGGTGGCAGGACAATCGCGGCAAGCTCTTCGCCCAGGGCACCGGCCATTTCCTGATGCCGCCGCGGGAATGACCGCCGCCGCGCAGGCGGAGTTGTCGAACCGCCGGATTCTCAAGGTCGCCGTGCCCGTCGTGCTGTCGAACGCGACGGTCCCGATTCTCGGCATCGTCGATACCGGCGTGGTGGGGCAATTGGGCGAGGCCGCGCCGATCGCCGCCGTGGGGGCGGGGGCGGTGATCCTGTCGGCGATCTACTGGATCTTCGGGTTCCTGCGGATGGGGACGACGGGCCTCGCGGCGCAGGCTCTCGGCGCGGGCGACCGGGCCGAGGTGGTGGCCCTCCTGACGCGCGCGCTGCTGATCGCGGCGGCGGCGGGCGCGGTGCTGATCGCGCTGCAATGGGCGATCTTCGCGGCCGCCTTCCACGCCGCGCCGACCGCGCCCGAAACCGAGGCCCTGGCCCGGACCTACATGGCGATCCGCATCTGGTCCTCGCCCGCCGCGATTGCGGTCTACGGCATCACCGGCTGGCTCATCGCGCAGGAGCGGACGGCCGCGGTCCTCGTGGTGCAGGTGGCGATGAACGGGGCAAACATCCTGCTCGACCTGTGGTTCGTGCTGGGCCTCGATCTGGGCGTGGCGGGCGTGGGCTGGGCCACGTTCATCGCGGAATGGTCCGGCGCGGCGATTGGCCTGTGGTTCTGCCGCGACGCCTTTCGCAGCCCCGCATGGCGCGATGGGCGGCAAGTCTTCGACGCGCCGCGTCTCCGGCGCATGGTCGCGGTGAATGGCGACATCATGATCCGGTCGATCCTCCTTCAGATCACGTTCACGTCTTTCCTGCTGACAGGGGGCGTGTTCGGAACGGTGACGCTGGCCGCCAATCAGGTGCTGCTGCAATTCCTCTACGTGACGTCCTACGCGATGGACGGCTTTGCCTTCGCCGCCGAGGCGCTGGTCGGGCGGTTCTTCGGCGCGCGCGACCGGTCGCGCCTGCGCCGGGCGGTGATGCTGTGCGCGCTTTGGGGGCTGGGCACGGTGGCGGCGCTGTCGCTGGCTTTCGCGCTGGGTGGGGGCTGGATCGTGGACACGATGGCCAAGGCGCCGGAGGTGCGGGCGGCGGCGCGCGCCTATCTGCCGTGGATGGTGGCCGCCCCGCTGATCGGCTGTGCGGCTTGGATGCTGGACGGCGTATTCATCGGCGCTACGCGGACGGCGGACATGCGCAACATGATGATCCTCAGCTTTCTCGCCTATCTCGGGGCGCTGGTGCTCCTGGTGCCGCTCATGGGCAACCATGGCCTCTGGGCTGCGCTGATGGTGAGCTTTGCCGCGCGCGGGATCACCCTCGGCTGGCGGTATCCCGCGCTGGAGCGGGCGACGACCGACGCGTGAGAACTTACCCCGAAAAAATGTGACGCCGTTTCAAAATCTTGCAGCAATTACCCATGGGTAATCGCCTCAGAGCCAGCGGTCCCTGTCGGTCCCGACCGCCTCGGCCACGCTGCTGAACCCGTCGCGTTCGAGTGCGGCATCGAGGTCCCGCGCGATGTTCGCGGCCATCCCGATCCCGCCATAGACGAGCGCGGTGTAAAGCTGCACCGCCGAGGCGCCGGCGCGGATCTTGGCATAGGCCTGCGCGCCGGTCTCCACCCCGCCCACACCGATCAGCGGCAGGTCGGTCAGCGTCGAGAGCCGGGCCAGCACCCGCGTCGCGCGTTCGAAGAGCGGCCGTCCCGAAAGGCCCCCGGCCTCGCCGCCATGACGCGAGCGCAGCCCGTCGCGGGCAAGCGTGGTATTCGTGGCGACGATCGCGTCCACGCCGCGCGCCGCCTCGGCCACCTGCTCCAGCTCCGGTTCCGACAGGTCCGGCGCGATCTTGAGCCAGACCGGGATGCGCCGGGGCAGGGCATCGCGCGCCGCCAGCACTCCGGCCAGCAGGGCCGACAGCGCCTCCGCCCCCTGAAGGTCGCGCAAACGCTCGGTGTTCGGGCTGCTCACGTTGACAGTCGCGAAGTCCACATGCGGGCCGCAGGTCGTCAGGACGCGCGCGAAATCGGCGGCGCGGTCGTCGCTGTCCTTGTTGGCGCCGAGGTTCAGGCCGATCACCGCATCGGGCGGACGGGCGGCGAGGCGCGCGGCGATGTTCTCCGCCCCGTCATTGTTGAAGCCGAAGCGGTTGATTGCGGCCGCATCCTCCGACAGGCGGAACAGACGCGGCTTCGGGTTGCCCGGCTGCGGGCGCGGCGTGGCGGCGCCGACCTCCAGAAAGCCGAAGCCGGTGCGGGCGAGGGGGGCGAGCGCGGTGGCGTTCTTGTCGAACCCGGCCGCCAGCCCCACGGGATTGGGCAGCGCGAGGCCGCCCACGGATGTCATCAGGCGCCGCGACGTGACGGGCCCGCCGCGCGGCCCGAGCCCCGCCCGCAAGGCCGCCAGCGCGAGACCATGCGCACGCTCCGGGTCGAGACGGTGGAGGAGCGCGAGGCCCGCCCGCTCGATCATTCGAGCCCGGCGGGAAAGACGTGGCGGCCGTCTTTCATCGCGATCGGCTGCGCCCAGGCGACCTGATCGAGGCGGAGGGGCGCGTAGAGATGCGGAAAATCTACCCCGCCGCGCGACGGCTCCCAGCGCAGGTTGTCGGCGACGGAGGCGTCCTCCACCGCGACGAGCCACAGACCGTCGATGCCGTTGAAATGCTTTGCCGCGGTCTCCTCCACCTGATCGGCGGTGGAGAAGTGGATGAACCCGTCGCTCAGATCGACGGGCGCGCCGGTCGTTGCCCCGTCGGCCTCGAGCGCGTGCCATTCGGGCGTTCTGAATATCTTGTAGATCATCGCTTCGGGATGCCCAACGCGCGCGGTCGCGTCAACCGCCGCGGCCGTCATATGGCTTTGACATTCGCCGGCCAAACCGCACACCATCCGGGCACCAACACGGGGAACACCGAACCATGACACGTTTTCTGACCGCAACCGCCGCGCTCGCGCTGACCGCCGGGGCGGCGCAGGCCTATGACCTGACGATCCTGCACACCAACGATTTCCACGCCCGCTTCGAGCCGATCAGCCCCTATGACGGCCCCTGCGACCCCGAGGACAACGCCGCCGGCGAATGTTTCGGCGGCACCGCGCGCCTTGTGAACGCGATCGCCGATGCCAAGGCGCGCAACGACAACACGCTTCTGGTGGATGGCGGCGATCAGTTTCAGGGGACGCTGTTCTACACCTACTACAAGGGGGCGGTCGCGGCCGAGATGATGAACATGCTCGGCTACGACGCGATGACGGTGGGCAACCACGAATTCGACGATGGTCCCGAGGTGCTGCGCAGTTTCGCCGCCGAGATCGAGTTTCCGATCCTGATGTCGAACGCCGATATCAGCCGCGAGCCGATCCTGTCGGATGCGATCGAGAAATCCACCGTGATCGAGAAGAACGGTGAGCGGATCGGCCTGATCGGCCTGACGCCGCAGGATACCGACGAGCTGGCCTCGCCCGGGCCGAACGTCATCTTTACCGATCCCGTCGATGCGGTGCAGTCCGAGGTGGACCGCCTGACCGCCGACGGCGTCAACAAGATCGTCGTGCTGAGCCATTCGGGCTACGGCGTCGATCAGCGCGTCGCGCGCGAGACGACCGGCGTCGACGTGATCGTGGGCGGCCATTCCAACACGCTGCTGGGCGAGATGGAGGGTGCCGAGGGGCCCTATCCGACCATGGTGGGCGACACCGCCATCGTGCAGGCCTATGCCTATGGCAAGTATCTGGGCGAGCTGGACGTGACCTTCGACGACGAGGGCAAGGTCGTCTCGGCCAGCGGACAGCCGCTGGTGATCGACGCCAATGTCGCCGAGGACCAGGCCGCGCTCGACCGCATCGCGGTGCTTGCCGAGCCGCTCGAGGAGATCCGCAACGAGGTCGTGGCCTCGACCACCGCGCCGATCGTGGGCGAGCGGGAGGTCTGCCGCGCCGGGGAATGCGAGATGGGCTCGCTCATCGCCGATGCGATGCTCGACCGGGTCGCGGATCAGGGCATCGCCATCGCAATCCAGAACGGCGGCGGCATCCGTGCCTCCATCGACGAGGGTGAGATCACGATGGGCGAGGTCCTGACGGTCCTGCCGTTCCAGAACACGCTCGCCACCTTCGAGACGACGGGGGAGACGGTCGTGGCCGCGCTTGAGAACGGCGTGAGCCAGGTCGAGGAGGGGGCCGGGCGCTTCCCGCAGGTCGCCGGCCTGACCTTCGCCTTCGATCCCTCGGCCGAGCCGGGCAACCGGGTCAGCGACGTGATGGTCGGCGGAGAGCCTATCGACATGGACGCGACCTATGGCGTAGTCACGAACAACTACGTCCGCACCGGCGGCGACGGCTACGCGATGTTCCTGAACGCCGAGAACGCCTACGATTTTGGTCCGGGGCTCGAGGTCGTCCTGGCCGACTACATCTCGGAGCAGGGCAGCGGGTTCACGCCCTACACCGATGGTCGCATCACGGAGAAGTGAGACCGGCGGACTATCGCCACGGGAGGGCGCTTTTGCAAAAGTGCCCTCTTATACGTTTACAGGCACCGCGATATTAGCCATCGCCTTCCGGTGACGGTTTAACGGCGCGAGGCCGCGTCCGCTACACGAAGACGATGGCGGCGCAGCTCGGAGAGGGGTGACCGATGACGCTCGACAAGGTAATCACTCGCGAAAGCGATCGGCTTGACGTGATTGCGCAGCTCTTTCCCGATGGCCCGCGCCGGGACGGCACGTTCGACGACACGGTGGACCTCGTCGCGCGGATCACCGGCTGTCCCATCGCGATCGTCACCATCCTGCGCGAGGACGATCAGGCCTTTGAGGCCTGCACGGGGCTCGATTTCGATGGCACATCGGTCGAAAGCGCGGTTTGCGCCCATGCGCTCCTGCAGGATGAACTGCTGGAGATCTGCGACATGCGGCTCGACATGCGGACGGCGGAAAATCCTCTCGTGACCAATCCGGACGACCCGCTTCTGTTTTATGCCGGAGCGCAGTTGCGGACGGAGGCGGGGGTGCCGCTGGGGACGCTGTGCGTGTTCGACCGGCGGCCGCGGCGGCTCGGGGATCACGAGCGGCGGGCGCTTCGCATCCTCGCCGATCAGATTTCGCGCGAGATCGAGCTTCGGGCAAAGGTTGAACGGCAGGAATCGCTGCGGCGTGAGGCCGATCACCGCGTCAAGAACAGCCTCACCAGCATCGCAGCGATGACGCGCATGGCCTCGCGCGGGGCATCCGATGAGACGCGCGCCGTGCTGGCCGCAGTCGAGCAGCGGATCAACGTGATGGCGGAGCTGCATGGCGAGCTTTACCGCACCGTCGATCCGGAGGCGCCGATCCCGGTGCACGATTTCCTCGGCCGGGTTCTCTCGCACCTGTCGGGCATCGCGCCGCCGGGCGTGTCGGTCGAGGCGCGGCTTGCGCCGGTCTCGCTTGCCGGGCCGCAGGCGGCGGCGCTGGGCATCTTGCTCAACGAGATGGTGAGCAATGCGTGCAAACACGCCTTTCCCGAAGGGCAGAAGGGTCTGATCGTCATCGAGGGTCAGGTGCGGCCGGGCGGGCGCTATGCCCTGACCTGTGTCGATGACGGGGTCGGCGGCGGGGATGGCCCGGACCCGGCATCGGGGTCGGGTCTGGGGCATAGGATCATGGAGTCCGCGGCGTTGCAGCTTGGCGGAACGCTTCATCTCGCAGCGGTCGAGACGGGGTTCCGGGCCGAACTGGATTTTCCACTGCCGGAAGCCTAGAGCCCGCCGATGTGCGGGCGCTTCGTTCTGACCGAACCCCAAGCCGGGATGGCGGCGTTATTCGCGGCGACGCCGTCCAATGATGTGCCCGAGGGGCCGCGCTTCAACATCTGTCCGACGACGCAGGTTGCGGCCATCACCGCGCAGGACGAGGCGCGGCGGCTGGTGTCGATGCGATGGGGCTTCGTACCCCACTGGTATAAGACGCCGACGGATGGGCCGCTGCTGATCAATGCGCGCGCGGAGAGCGTGGCGGAGAAGCCGGCCTTCCGCGAAGCTTGTCGTGCGCGTCGATGCCTGATCCCAATGACCGGCTTTTACGAGTGGCGTAAGGATGCGGAGGGTGCCCGTATTCCGTGGTACTTTCACTCGGCGGCGGGTCCCCGCGCCTTTGCGGGCATCTGGCAGGATTGGGGGCCGGACGGGATTGCGACCTGCGCCATCGTCACCTGCGCGGCCGGGCCGGCAATGGCGGAGATTCACCACCGGGAGCCTGTGACGCTCGCTCCCGAGGACTGGCCGATGTGGCTGGGTGAGGAGGGGCACGGGGCGGCGCGGCTGATGCGGGCGGCGCCCGACGGGGCGCTGGTGCGGCATCGCGTCGGGCGTGCGGTGAACTCGAACCGTACGGAGGGGCCGGATCTGATCGAGCCGATCGAAGAGGAGGACTAAGGGGGGAGCCTGCGGAAAGCTGTCCTGACTTGGGTGGGCAAACCAGCCCCGGGCGTTTCCAACCGGAGCCGGTTTAGCAATCCGCAATCAGCGGCGGTCCGGCGGCGTCCCCTCCGCGCCCAGACGCGCCACGACCTCGTCCAGCGGCAGCACTTCCGTCGCCTTCTCGCCCAGGCGGCGGAGAGTCACGCTGCGGTCTTCGACCTCTTGGCGGCCGATGGCGAGGATCGCGGGCACCTTGCCGACGGAATGTTCGCGCACCTTGTAGTTGATCTTTTCGTTGCGCGTATCGGCCTCGGCACGGACGCCGGCTTTCGTCAGGGCGGCGACGACCTCGTGGACGTATTCATCCGCCTCGGACACGATCGAGGCGACGACGACCTGACGCGGCGCGAGCCAGAAGGGCAGGCGGCCGGCGGAGTTCTCGATCAGGATGCCGATGAAGCGCTCGAAGCTGCCCAAACAGGCGCGGTGGAGCATGTAGGGGCGGTGCTTCTCCCCGTCCTCGCCGATATAGGTCGCGCCAAGCCGCTCGGGCAGGTTGGGATCGACCTGGAACGTGCCGCATTGCCAAGTCCGGCCGATTGCGTCGGTCAGGTAGAAGTCGAGCTTGGGGCCGTAGAACGCGCCGTCGCCCTCCTCGATCCGGTAGGTGCGGGAGGTGGAGCGTATCGCGGATTCAAGCGCGTTCTCCACGTGGTCCCACGACTCATCGCTACCCACGCGCTTTTCGGGGCGGGTGGCGAAGGCGATCTCGAACGTGTCGAAGCCGAGATCCTCGTAGACGGAGGCGAGGAAGTTGATGAACTTCGCGCATTCCGCCTCGATCTGGTCCTCGGTGCAGAAGATATGCGCGTCGTCCTGCGTGAAGCCGCGCACGCGCATGATCCCGTGCAGCGCGCCCGACGGCTCGTAGCGGGAGCAGGAGCCGAATTCCGCCATCCGCAGCGGCAGGTCGCGGTAGGATTTCATCCCGTGATTGTAGACCTGCACGTGGCAGGGGCAGTTCATCGGCTTGAGCGCGTTGATCGCCTTTTCGCGGGCATGTTCCTCGTCGACCTCGACGATGAACATGTGCTCCTGATACTTGTCCCAGTGGCCCGACTTCTCCCACAGGGAGCGGGAGACGACCTGCGGGGTGTTCACCTCCATGTAGCCGTCGGCGCGCTGCTTGCGGCGCATGTAATCCTGCAGCGCGGTGTAGATGGTCCAGCCGTTCGGGTGCCAGAAGACCTGGCCCGGCGCCTCTTCCTGCATGTGGAACAGGTCCATCTCGCGGCCCAGACGGCGGTGGTCGCGGGCCTCGGCCTCCTCCAGGAACTTCAGGTGGGCCTTCAGGTCGTCGCGGTTGCGGAAGGCGATGCCGTAAATCCGCTGAAGCTGCGGGCGGGTGCTGTCGCCCAGCCAGTAGGCCGAGGATACGCGGGTCAGCTTGAACGCGTCCGCCGGGAGTTGGCCGGTATGCGAAAGGTGCGGGCCGCGGCAGAGATCCTGCCAGTCGCCGTGCCAATACATGCGGATCGGCTCGTTACCGGGAATGCGGTCGATCAGCTCGACCTTGAAGGGCTCGCCCACCTCTTCGTAATGCTTGCGCGCGCGCTCGCGGTCCCAGACCTCGGTGCGGACGGGGTCGCGGGCGGCGATGATGCGCTTCATCTCGGCCTCGATCGCGCCCAGATCCTCGGGGGTGAACGGCGCCTCGCGGTCGAAATCGTAGAACCAGCCGTGATCGCGGACCGGCCCGATGGTGACCTTCACGTCGGGCCAGATGGTCTGGACGGCGCGCGCCATCACATGCGCGAAGTCGTGGCGGATCAGTTCCAGCGCGGGGGCGTCGTCGGCCATCGTGTTGATGGCGATCTTTGCGTCCTGCTCCAGCGGCCAGGCGAGGTCGTAGTGGATGCCGTCCACCTGCGCGGAAATCGCCTTCTTGGCCAGCGACTTGGAAATGCTCTCGGCCACGTCGCGGGCCGTGGTGCCTTGGGGGACCTCGCGCGTCGCGCCATCGGGGAAGGTGAGGGTGATCTGGGACATCGGACATGTCTCCCGTCGTTTCGGCGCCCACGGAACGCCCGGTTGCGGTCAGGTGCAGCGGCTTTTGGTTTACGGTTTGATTGACGTCAAGGTCATGGCTGTCATTGAGTGTGAGACGTGCCGCATATTGAATATCGGAGAACCTCATGGACACCATCCTCGTCACCACGGACCTGAGCGCGCGCTCGGACCGCGCCATCGCGCGCGCGGCGCAGCTTGCTACCGATCTGGGCGCGGAGTTGCATATTCTGCACGTGTCCGACGACGATCTGCCCGCCGCGCTGGTCGACCGGCGCAGCCACGAGGCGGAGACGGCGCTCGAGCATATGGTGGCCGAAGACGACAAGCTGTCCGTGCTGAAGCCGAAGATTTCGGTGCTGCGCGGCGGGGCGGCGGGAGTCATCGGCCGCGTCGTCGCGGAGCGGTCCATCGGGCTCGTGGTCCTCGGGTCGCACCGCAACCGCGGTCTGGGCGAGATACTGGGCGAGCCGACGCTGTCGCGGATTCTGCGCGCGATCAAGGTGCCCGCGCTGGTCGCGGTCGGGCGCGCGGATCAGACCTACCGCTCGGCCATCGTCGGCTGGGACGAGTCGCCCGCCTCGGAGCAGGCCTTCAACCTGACCCGCAAGATCGCGCCGGACGCATCGGTGGAGCTGCTTGGCGCGTGGCACGAGCCGTTCATCGCGGGCCCCTACGGGATGGTCGAAGTGGCCGATTCGGGGATCCAGACCCTCCAGACGCAGGTTGATGCGGCGGCGGAGCGGTTGTCGACGGATGGCCGCCGTGTGTCGGGCAAGGCGATGAGCGGCGGGCCGGGCGATGTGCTGCTTCGGCAGGCCAAGTCCGAGAATGTCGACCTCGTCGCCATCGGGCGCCATGCGCGCAGCGGTCTGACCCGGCTGATCATGGGGGATACGGCGCGGAACGTGGCGCTCTTCGGGGAGTGCGACGTTTTGGTGGCGCCGCCTTCGTGATCTTGGCGGGGTGCGGGGGGTTCCAACGGCGGGCCCCCATGAGATAGGAGCCCGCCAACCGAACCCCTCTGCCCGGAGATACCGATGGAGATTCGCGAGGCGCTTACCTTCGATGACGTGCTGCTCGTTCCCGCCGCCAGTCAGGTGCTGCCGGGGACGGCCGATACCCGCACGCGGGTCACGCGGGCGATCGCGTTGAACGTCCCCGTGCTGTCCTCGGCCATGGATACGGTGACCGAGGCGCGGATGGCGATCGCCATGGCGCAGGCCGGCGGGATCGGCGTTGTCCACCGGAACCTCGACATCGAGGCGCAGGCGCAGGAAATCCGGCGGGTGAAGCGGTTCGAGAGCGGTGTCGTCTACAACCCGATCACGCTGCGCCCCGATCAGACGCTGGCGGATGCCAAGGATTTGCAGGACCGCTACCGCGTCACCGGTTTTCCGGTGGTCGACGAGAAGGGGCGCGTTCTCGGCATCGTCACCAACCGGGACATGCGTTTCGCTTCCGACGACGCGACGCCGGTCGCCACGATGATGACAGCGGACAACCTCGCCATGCTGCGCGAGCCGGTCGATCTGACCGAGGCCCGGTCGATGATGCACGCCCGGCGGATCGAGAAGCTTTTGGTGGTCAATGCCCAAGGGCACCTGACGGGCCTGATGACGATCAAGGATATCGAGCAGGCCGTCCTGAACCCGCAAGCCTGCAAGGATGCCCTAGGCCGTCTGCGCGTGGCGGCGGCGACGACGGTGGGCGATGCGGGATTTGAGCGGTCCGAGGCGCTGATCGATGCGGGCGTTGACCTGATCGTGGTCGATACAGCCCATGGCCACAGCGAAGGTGTCGGGAAGGCCGTCAGCAGGATCAAGCGTTTGTCGAACGACGTTCAGGTGGTTGCCGGCAACGTGGCCACCGCCGAGGGGACGCGTGCGCTCATCGATGCGGGGGCGGATGGGGTCAAGGTCGGCATTGGCCCCGGCTCGATCTGCACGACGCGGATGGTGGCCGGCGTGGGTGTGCCCCAACTGACCGCGATCATCGACAGCGCCAGCGCCGCGGGCGACGTCCCGATCATCGCGGATGGTGGCATCAAGCTGTCGGGCGATTTCGCCAAGGCCATCGCGGCGGGGGCGTCCTGCGCCATGGTCGGCTCGATGCTGGCGGGAACCGACGAGAGCCCGGGCGAGGTGATCCTGTACCAAGGGCGGTCCTTCAAGGCCTATCGCGGCATGGGTTCGATCGCCGCGATGGCGCGGGGGTCGGCTGACCGCTACTTCCAGAAAGACGCGGCGTCCGACAAGCTGGTCCCCGAGGGGATCGAGGGGCAGGTTGCCTACAAAGGCGCGGCCGGAGCGATCATCCATCAGCTCGTGGGCGGGCTTCGTGCGGCTATGGGCTATACCGGATGCGCCACGATCGAGGAGATGCGCGGTAACTGCCGGTTCGTGAAGATTACCGGGGCGGGTCTGAAGGAGAGCCACGTCCACGACGTGCAGATCACTCGCGAGAGCCCGAACTATCGGATCGGGTAAGACCTTATCCCTGCTGGATACATTTTCTGTTCCGTTGCTTGGACTTCTGGTGGAGCTTTCTGAGAACAGGGCGGGATATGTTCAGAACCGGTTGATGCATCAGTGCGTTAACTGATGCAAAAAGATAGAGTTCGGGCGCAAACAAAGCAGCGGAGTCCATGTGAGGGACCTGCATTTTGTTTGTCAGCAGCTTTGTGCGGGGTCATGTCCGCAGGATAGCCAACGATAGTCCCCGCCGCCGGCCGGGTCGGTATCCGGAGCATCCTCTGCGCGGGGAGACGCAGACTTCTGCTGCCTTTGGGTGGGACGCCGTGGGCGTGGGACGAGGGCGGTGGAAGCAGTTTGGTCCTCGGGGCAGGTTAAGGGTGACACAACATGAGAAGAAAGGGTCGCTCCTGCCGCAAGGGTGGAGACGCACCATGCCGTGAGCGAGATCTCGGATAATGCGGTCGCGCCGGCCGCCCCTCGCTCCATATCAGCAACGGCGAGGCGGGCCTTATTATTCTCCCTCGGCGTCTCAGAAACTATCGCTGCGGTATCTGTCCAGGCCTCTATGCACTAATAAAAGCTCTTCAAACGATTTACGCTTGAGATTGAGCGGCACGCGCTCGAATTGGTTTTTGTGAGGTCGCATTTATCGCCACCAAAACTCAGCGCGAAACCCACTGGTCTGCCCCCTGAAAATGTCCGTCGTCAGACAATTTGGGACGCTTGAGCGTTTTCCAGACTGGAGGCTCTGGCTCACCGCTGATTGATGTTATGCGTTTTCAGTTTCGTGGCGCAAGCGCCGGGTGAGCATGGTTTTTCGTTTGATCTCCTCTCGCTGTTCCAAGATTTGGTCACCCCGGACGTAGTAGACGTCGGCCGGCGTCAGGTTTCCGAGGCTCTCATGGTACCGGCGGGTGTTGTAGTGTTTGACGAATGCGCCGATCTGGCGTTCAAGATCCCCGGGCAGGAAGTAATGCTCGAGTAGCACGCGGTTCTTCATGGTCTGGTGCCACCGTTCGATCTTGCCCTGGGTCTGCGGGTGGTATGGCGCACCGCGGACGTGGTCCATGCCCTTGTCCTTGAGATAATCGGCCAAGTCCCCGGCGATGTAAGACGATCCGTTGTCGCTGAGCAGCCTTGGTTTGGCGACGGCGGTCGCGCAGTCACAGCCCGAAGCTTTCAAGGCCAGGTCGAGCGTGGCGGTCACGTCCTCGGCCTTCATCGTCGTGCAGAGCTTCCAGGCGATGATGTATCGGTATTGTACCCTCAGGTCTGGAAATTCGCTTGAGACGCGGGGCGTGAGCCCGTGCTGGGGCGCCCCAGCACGGGCTGCCCATTCTGGTATTCCATGGAGTTGCAACACGGCCATGGAGAAGAACGAATGGACAGGCGGAAGGATACGGCGCTTGAGGCGGTCTTGGAACAGTTGATCGAGCACGGGCCCGGCGAGATCGCATCGGTGTTCGCGCGGGCTTTCGAGCTGGCGATGCAGATCGAACGGGAGCGGTTTCTCGGCGCGAGCCATTATGAGCGCACGCCCGAGCGTCACG
>NZ_CYPR01000044.1 GCF_001408515.1 Jannaschia seosinensis
GTAGAGTAAGCCGCGCAGGGCGTTCACGAGTTCCGTGCGCTGGTGGAGGAGACGCTCGCGGGCACGAAAGAGCGCAGGGCGGGCCTGCTGATCTTCCGTCTTCGGCTCGACAAAACGCATCTCGGGACGCTGTGCCGCGATGACAATCGCCTCGGCATCGGCTGCATCGTTTTTCTGCCGCTTCACGAAGGGCCGCACATATTGCGGCGCGATCAGCTTGACCTCATGGCCCAGCTTGTTGAGCTCCCGCGCCCAATAACTTGCGCTGCCGCAGGCTTCCATTACCACCACAGCGGGCGGCTGGTTCGACATGAACTGCCGGAATTGTGGGCCCGTCAGCTTTTTGCGAAACTTCAAATGCCCTGACATCATGGCGCAGTGGAGCTGAAACACGTTCTTGGAAAGATCCACCCCAATCATCGTATTCTTCTTTTACAACCGTCCTCTCACTCTCGTGGCCCTGAACACCACAATAGTGGCACCTCGCGATGCCGTTTGGGGAGGCGGCAACCACCCCATTTGTTCAGGCGGCCTTTGCGGCAGATCGAACCATGGGAACGCCATCGGTCCAAGTGACCATGGCGAGGGGGCTTTGTCGTGAGCCTTCTGAAGCTCACGGGGCTCAAATGGCCAGCCCCGGACTTCTCGACGCTCTGCCGAGGGCAAAGGACCTTGGCCGTTCAGCTGCCCTACCGGGGTAGCGGCGGCTCGCTGCACCTGCTCGTGCCCTCTCGGGACATCACCGTGTGATGCCCTGGCGGGTGAGAGACAGCACGGGCATCAAGGTCCGGGGCGAGGACGAATGGCATACGCGCAAGCTTGGTGGAGCGCGCATTCGAGTTTGGCGCAAGGTCCACCTCGCCGTAGACGAGGCGACCCTGGAGGTCCGGGCCGTCGAGATCACTGGTAGCGGCATCGGTGATGCGCACGTGCTGCCCGACCTGCTTGGTCAGATCCCTGAGAGCGAGCCGATCGCCTCCGTCACCGCCGACGGCGCCTACGACACCCGCAGCGCGGACGCTGTCAGCCCGCCCCGACGGAACGCCAAGTCTTGGAAGAGGGACAGCCCTGGCGCAGGAACGAGGAACGAGGCTCTGCGCGCCATCAAGCGCCTCGGCCGCACCGTCTGGCGACGGTGGTAAGGAACCAGCCCGCCACCGGTTCCAGGGCGGTCCCGAACGCTATAACCGCCGCAGTCGCGCAGAGACGAAACCTCTCGGGATCATGCTACGCATGACCCTGCCGGTCAGTGGATGAACTCCATGAAGCTGCTCGGCCAGAAGCTCATGGCCGTTCGGCATCGGCCTCGGACCGATGGCGGCTCAATGCCTCACCTTCGACCGCCAGACAGCCGAACTCCAGGTCCGCGTCGCCATCCTGAACCGCTTCACCGCCCTCGGCATCCCCGTCACGCAGCCAGTGGTTCGAAACCCAAGGAGGGGGCTGGCCTTCAGACATTGCAGGCAGAAAAGCCGCCGTGCGCGATTAACCCGGATAATTCACGAGAAGGCGGCGGAGGTGGCGTAACCGTCTGAAACTCTGTATTTTTTGGTTATCGACGCCAAAGATTCAGATTTCAGCAGGACGACCTCCGCCATGACCCAGTCTACGTGCTCCACGCCCCGCCTGTCACCCCTCAATGGCAAGCCGGTCCTGCTCGGGTTTGACGGCGCCGACATGAGCTCCGACGCCGGCCTGACCCTGCTGCGCGAGATCGAGCGCAGGGCGG
>NZ_CYPR01000045.1 GCF_001408515.1 Jannaschia seosinensis
CAATCCGCTGGGTGCTTGTCAGAGACCCTGAAGGCAAGCGGGCCCCGCAGGCCTTCTTCAGCACCGACACCGCCCGCGAGCCAGCCGACATCATCGCACCCTTCGTCCGCCGTTGGGAGGTCGAGGTCACCTTTGCAGAAACCCGCGCGCATCTCGGCGTCGAAACCCAAAGGCAGTGGTCCGACAAGGCAATCGCGCGAACAACACCTGCCTTGCTCGGTCTCTACAGCCTCATCTCGCTGTAGGCCTGCGACCTGCTGAGCACGACCAGCACGCCCTATGCCGCAGCATGGTATCGCAAGACCAATCTCACCTTCACCGACGCCATCGGTTCGGTGCGTCTGGCCCTCTGGGTAGGAGAGGTTTTCCAACACTCTCCGCCGGACCGGGAACCGCAAGAAATCCCGCCCGACCGCCTCGTGCGCATGGCCGAAGCACTTTGCTTCGCCGCATAATGTACAAAGTCAAGCCTAGCCCCTTTTGTGAAAGACCCCCATCCGCCGCTCCAGCCGCCGCAGCCCCAGCGACAGCAGGATCGTCATCGTCAGATAGAGGAGCGCGACGATGTTGTAGGTCTCGAAATACCGGAAGTTACCCGCCGCGGTGACCTTCCCGAGCTGCGCGATATCGAGCACGCCCACGACGGAGACGAGCGACGAATCCTTCACCAGAGCGATGAAATCATTGCCCAGGGGCGGCAGGATCGTGCGGATCGCCTGCGGCATCACCACGTGGCGAAACCGGTGCCAGCGCTTCAGGCCCAGTGCCTGCGCCGCCTCGATCTGGCCCCGATCGACCGATTGCAGACCCGCCCGGAAGACTTCCGCGATGAAGGCGGAATAGGCGATCACCAAGGCCGTGACAGCACGCCACAACAGGGGAAAATCCCGCATGCCGATCTGCGGCAGGCCTGTCCGGTTCCAGCCGGCGACCAGCACCGGGGCCAGCACGAAGGCCACGTAGAGCAGCAGGACCAGGATCGGGATGCCGCGCACGATCTCCACGTAGAACCGTGACACCTGACGCAGGATGACGCTGTTCGACAAGGACATCAGCGCCAGCCCGAGCCCGACCGCCGAGGCCGCGACGAAGGCCACGACCGTCACCAGAATCGTGACCCAGACCCCGCGCCGCAGCGTCAGAAGGACCTGCCGTGCCCCGTCGTCGAGCATGACAGCGATATAGGCCCCCCCGATCAGGGCGGCCGCGGCGACCAGCCACCAGGGGAAGTCCCCCTCGCGCGCGCGCATGGGTCCCATCCCCAACCGCGGCACCCGCGCATTGCGGGCCAGGCGACGGGCCGGGCCGGCGAGCTTACTGTCCAAGCTCGTATTCGAGGAACCACTCGGTGTTCAGCGCTTCCAACGTTCCGTCGGCCTCCATATCCGCGATCGCGGCGTTGATCGCGTCCACGAGTTCGGGATCGGCGCCCTTGGGGAAGATAAACCCGAACTGTTCGGTTCCCAGCGGCTCACCCACCACCTTCAGCGCCCCGTCGGATGCCCGGACATAGCCGCTGGCGGCGGTCGAGTCCGACAGTGCGAGATCCACGTCGCCGGCCCGCAAGGCCTGCAGGCCCGCGCCGAACGTCTCGAACAGGCGGATCCGGGGGTTGGCCTCGTTGCCGTCGAGCACCTCGTAGACCGTGACGTAGAACGGCGTCGTCCCCGGCTGCGCGGCGGCGAGCAGATCGGGATCGGCGGCGAAACCGGCGGCATCGTCGAAGCGGCTTTCGTCGCCGCGCACGACCATCATCATCTGCGAGGTCATGTAGGGCTGCGAGAAATCCACCGCCGCGCGCCGGTCGTCGCGAATGGTGATGCCGGTCATGCCCATGTCGAACTCGCCCTGCCCCACGGCGGCGATCATGCCGTCCCACGAGATCTTCTCGTATTCCGGGGTGATGTTGATGCGGTCCGCGATCTCGGCCAGCGCGTCGTATTCCCAGCCGATCGCCGCGCCGGTCGCGGGGTCCTTGAACTGGAGCGGAGGATAGGCATCCTCGGTGGCGATGACGACGGTCCTGCCGCCCAGATCGGGCAGATGCGCGTCGGCCAGAGCCGGCGCCGCGAGGAGCGTTGTCGCGAGGATAGCGAGGGATTTCATCGTCGGTATCTCCCGAATTGGACCGGGCGATGATGCATCCCCCATCGGCGGACGCAAGGTCAGCCGGGCAGGCGCGCGACCGCGGCGCGTGCCTCGGCCACGGCTTTGTCGAAGCGGTCCTCCAGATACGCGTCGAGGCCGCGGATCGGATCGATCACGCGGCAGGCCCAGTCGACATATTCGCTCATCCGCTCGGGCGTCCAGTCGGGCGGCGTGCGGGCCACCGCCGTGAGGTTCGACGCCTTGTCGGCCATCTTCAGGCGTTTCGCCCGGTCGGAGGCATGGCGCACATGCGCCTCCTGCGCCCGTCTGCGCGCGGCCTCCGGCAGGGATTCGTCGTCGGTGACTTCCATCACCAGGGCCGCGACCTCCTCGCCGAAGGCCGCGGCGATGTCCGCGCGCGTGGTGTCGCTATCCTCGACGACGTCGTGCAGCACTCCGCCGAGGATCAGCGTCTCGTCATCGGGATGCACCTCGGCCAGCCGTGCGGCGACGTCGAGAACGTGGTCGATATAGGGAATGTCGGCCTTCCCCTTCCGGAGTTGGCCGTGATGCGCGCGCGCCGCGAAGCGGGCCGCCTGCAAGATTTTCGCCGCCGTCATGGTCCCGCCTCCCGCGTCAGTTCAGATATCGCCGCAGACCGAGCAATCGGCCCGGCGGCGCACGGTGACACGCCGGGCCTCGGCGTCGAGCCCGTCCCACAGCAGCATCGCGCCGCGCAGGGTCGTGCCCGCGCCGGTGACTTCCTTGATCGTCTCCATCGCCATGATCGAGCCGATCACCCCCGGCAGCGCGCCCATTACCCCCGCCTCGGCGCAGGATGGCGCAAGGCCCGGCGCGGGCGCCTCGGGGAACAGGCAGGCAAGGCACGGCGCGCCGCCGGCGGGATCGTAGATCGTCACCTGCCCTTCCCATTGCGTGATGGCCCCGGCGACGACCGGTTTGCCCGCGGCGACCGCCGCTTCGTTGACAATCTGACGGGTGGCGAAGCTGTCCGAGCCATCGAGGATCAGGTCGTAATCGGCGAAGAGGTCCGGCGCGATGTCCGCCGTCAGGCGGCGGTTGTAGGGCCGCACCGTCACATGGGGGTTGATCGCGCGCAGACCGGCCTCGGCGGAGAACACCTTGGGCTGTCCGCTGCGCGCATCGGTATGGATCACCTGACGCTGGAGGTTCGACAGGCTGACAATGTCGTCGTCGATGATCCCGATCGTGCCCAGACCGGCCGCCCCGAGGTAGAGCAGGACCGGCGAGCCGAGCCCGCCCGCCCCGACCACAAGGATGCAGGCCTCCTTCAGGCGCCTCTGTCCCGGGCCGCCGACCTCGCGCAGGACGATGTGACGGGCGTAGCGTTCGAGTTCGACATCGCTGAACGCCCCCTGCCGCGCGGGCGCCTGGGCGAGTTCCGTCTCATCGCGCGCCGCCTCGACCTCGCGCGCCCGGTCGCGCACCCGTCCGAGACCGGCGCGGTAGACAAGGAACGCCAGGACCAGCCCGCCGAGCACCAGCCATTGCCCCGGCCCGCCGCCCAGTTCTTCGCGCAAGGGATGTCCCTCGGGCAACGCGAACTGAATGAACAGAATGGCGACGTAGAGGAGCGCGAGCATCAGGAGGCGCGCCTGCGCCGGTACCTTCATCCACGCGCCCAACCCCCAGATCGCCGCGCCGAGGATAACAACGAGGATCATGCACCATCCTCGGGCGTTACCGCCCCGGTTCCGGTGGAGCCGAATCCGCCCGTGCCGCGCGCCGTCCCGGCGAGCGTCGCGACCGGCGCGAACGAGGCCTGCACCACGGGGGCCACGACGGCCTGCGCGATCCGCATCCCATGCGTCACATCGAAGGGCGCGTCACCGAGATTGACGAGGATTACGCCGAGCGGGCCGCGATAATCGCTGTCGATCGTGCCGGGAGCATTGGCGAGAGTCACGCCGTGCTTCAGCGCGAGGCCCGAGCGGGGGCGGATCTGCATCTCGTAGCCGCTCGGCACGGCGATATGCAGCCCCGTGGCGATCAGCGCCCGGCAGCCCGGTCGCAATGTCACCACCTCGCCCCCGGTATCGGCCCGCAGGTCGGCACCGGCCGCGCCCGGCGTCTCGTAGGCCGGAAGCGGCAGGTCCGGGTCGGCGCCCTCCGCACGCGTCACCTCGATCGTGACGCTCATGCCATCGTCTCCGTCAGATGTGCGGCGATACGGTCGGCCAGCCGGCGCGCGGTTTCGGCCTTGGACAGGCGCGGCCAAGGCTCCGCGCCGGTTTCGGTGATGAGGGTCACGGCGTTCTCGGTTCCGCCCATGATGCCGGTGCCGGGCGAGACGTCGTTGGCCACGATCCAGTCACAGCCCTTGCGCTGGCGCTTGGCCGTGGCATTGGCCACGACGTCGTCGGTTTCGGCGGCGAAGCCTACGACGAGCGCGGGGCGGTTTGCGGCGCGGGAAATTGTCGCCAGGATGTCGCGGTTTTCGGCAAAGGCGATCTGTGGAGCGGCGCCGGTGCCGTCCTTCTTCATCTTCGACCCGCTGGCGTTTTCGACGCGCCAGTCGGCCACCGCCGCGGCCATCACGGCGGCATCGGCGGGAAAAGCGTCATCGACGGCGGCGGCCATCTGCGCCGCACTGATCACGCGCACCACATCGACGCCCGGCGGCGGCGGCACTTCGGCCGGGCCCGTCACGAATGTCACGCGCGCGCCCAGATCGCGCAGGGCAGCCGCGATCGCCGTCCCCTGCGCGCCGGAGGAGCGGTTGGCGATGTAGCGCACCGGGTCGATCGCTTCATGCGTGGGGCCGGATGTGACGAGGATATGGCGGCCGGAAAGCGGCCCCGTGGCGAAGACTCCCTCGATCGCGGCGACCACGTCGGGCACGTCGGCCATGCGACCGGGCCCGAACTCGCCGCAGGCCATGGCGCCTTCGACGGGGCCGACCGTCAGGATGCCGTCGTCCCGCAGCGTCGCAAGGTTGCGCTGTGTCGCAGGATGTTGCCACATCCGCACGTTCATCGCGGGAACCAGCATCACCCGCTTGTCCGTGGCCATCAGCAGTGTCGTCGCCAAGTCGTCGGCCAGCCCCGCCGCCATGCGGCCCATCAGGTTCGCCGTCGCGGGGCAGACCACCACGAGGTCGGCCGCCCGGCTGAGCTCGATATGACCCATTTCCGCTTCGTCGGTCAGGTCGAACAGATCGCGGTAGACCTTTGCCGCCGCCAGCGCCGAGACCGAGAGCGGCGTGACGAATTGCTCCGCCGCAGATGTCAGGACCGGCGTGACCGAGGCCCCCCGCTCCCGCAGGCGACGGATCAGCTCAAGCGCACGGAAGGCCGCGATGCCGCCGCCAACGATGAGCAGGATTCTCTTGGCTTCGAGCATCGCGCATCCCCTTCGCCCATCTGTCTAGGCGAGCGTTCCGCCTAGCGAAAGGCCGCGCAGGGATCGTCGCGCGGGGGGGCGTCGGCCTGTAGCACGATGTCGCCCGGCACGGTCGGTTCGCCCTCGCCCTGAACGATCGCCACGACCCGCAGGTCGGGCCGCACCCGCGCAATGGCGGCGGGAACGCCCCAATCCGTGCGGGCATGGCCGTTGCCCGTGATCAGGACGACGGGCGCCCCGTATCGATCCAGCGCGTCGAGCGTACGGGCCGCGAATTGGGCGTCGATGGCACGCTGGCGGGCAACGAAGTCCGGCAGAAGGTCGGTGGGCAGCGCGTCGCAATGGGCCGCCGCCTGCAGCGCCTCGCGCTCCTGTTGCTCTGCCGCCGGCAGGGCCGTGTCGAGGTCGTAAGCCGACAGATCGCCCGCCTCACCGGCGGCGCCGAGGATCGGGGCATCGGCGGCCGCCATGATCGGGGCATAGAGCGCGATGTCCGGCCAGCCGCTCTCGTCCCAGTCGAGAAGCGGGCCGAGCGTCGCCGCATTCCGCCGCGCGTCGGGACTGATGCGGTCGGCCTGTGCGCCGGATAGCTGTTCGAAGACGAGGGCGCGGGGGGCGATATGCGCCACGAGGCGGGCCTGCGTGGCGTGATGCGCTGGATTGCCGTGGATCTCGCCGATCACGTAAACGTCGGCCGGCGGCAGATTTTGCGCTGCCGCCGGCCCGATCGTCGCAAAGATTGCAAGAGCCCGAAGGATCAACCGAGGAAGCCCATCACCTCGCGGCTTTCCTTTTCCAAGGCCTTGCGCATCTTGTTGAAAGCCGCGGCCTCGAGCTGACGCACCCGCTCCTTGGAGAGGGACAATTCGTTGCCGAGGCTCTCCAGCGTGCGCGGGTCTTCGCGCAGCTTGCGCTCGCGGACGATGAACCGCTCCCGCTCGTTGAGGGCGGAAAGCGCGTTGAGCAGCCATTCGCGCAGCATCGCCGTGTCGTGCTTGAACTCCACGGTCGCGTCGGCCTGCTCGCTCTCGTCTTCGAGCGCGTCGATCCATTCGCGTCCGTCCTCGTCTGCGGATTGGGTGGCGTTGAGGCTGAAGTCGGACCCGCCGAGCCGGCCCTCCATCATCTCCACATCGCGCAGGGGCACGCCGACCTCGGCCGCGATCTTCTCGCGCATGGCCTGCCGGTCGAGGGTGATGCCCTCGGCGGCGGCTTCGCGCTCCAGCCGGGCCTGAACGCGACGCAGGTTGAAGAACAGTGACTTCTGGCTGCTGGTCGAGCCGGTGCGGACCATCGACCAGTTCCGCATGACGTAATCCTGGATCGAGGCCTTGATCCACCAGACCGCGTAGGTCGAAAACCGCACGCCACGATCGGGATCGAACTTTTCGGCGGCCTTCATCAGACCCAGCCCGGCTTCCTGGATGAGATCGTTCATCGGGGCGCCGTAGCGGCGGAACTTGGCGGCCATCGAGATCGCGAGACGCATGTAGGCCGTGATGAGCCGGTGCAGGCTCTCTTCGCAGCGATCATCGCGCCAGGCATAAGCGAGCTTGAGTTCCGTCTCCGCATCCAGAAGCTCGGCCTTCATGGCCCGCCTGGACAGGGACGTGTCGCTGCTGAAGTCAAAGGCCATCTCTTGTCTCCCAAATCGGACGAAACGCACATGACCGGTTGACCGGCTCTCAAATGCGATTACGCGACGACAAGGCCTACGAATGACAAAAAGTTCCCAGACGTGTCTGACATTCCCGTGATCACCCTCGCCCTCGGCCACGCCGCCTCCGGGAAGTCCCTGTGGGCCGAGCGGGAGGCGGCCCGTTCGGGCGGCGCATTGCACTATGTCGCAACGGCGCGGGTATGGGATACGGAAATGCAGGGGAAAGTGGCTGCGCATGCGGCGCGGCGGGGGGCGGATTGGACGCTGGTGGAGGAACCGCTGGACCTTGCGCGCGTCGCGGCCGCGGCGGATGAGGGGACGGTCCTGATCGATTGTGCGACAATGTGGCTCACGAACCTCATGATGGAGGAGCGCGGCTGGCGGGAGCCGGCCGAGGCCTGGATCGCCGCAATGCGCGCCGCCCCGGCCCGCTTCGTAGTCGTGTCCAACGACGTCGGCGGCGGCGTGACGCCGGACAACGCCATGGCTCGGGCGTTCCAGCGCGATCAGGGTGCGCTCAACCAGAGGCTGGCCGAGGTTGCGGACCGGGTCGTGCTGGTGACGGCGGGGCTGGCGCAGGTGCTCAAGTGACGCGGCTCTGGCTGATCCGGCACGGACCGACGCACGCGAAATGCATGGTGGGGCGCACCGACCTGGCCGCCGACCTGTCCGATCTCGCGCGGCTTTCGCGCCTTTCGGAGGCGCTGCCCCATGCCCCGATCGTGTCGAGCGATCTGCGTCGTGCGGTCGACACCGCCGCCGCGATCCGGGGCGGCCGCCTTGTCCTGCCGCCGGAGCGCGCCCTGCGGGAATTCGATTACGGGGATTGGGACGGTCGCACCTTCGCCGAGATCGACAGCCCCGACCTGCGCGCCTATTTCGACGATCCCGGCGACAGATGCGCGCCGAACGGTGAATCGTGGAACGGCGTCGCCGCACGGGTCGAGGCCGTGCTGGACGGGCTTGCGCGGGACCGCGGCGACCTGATCGTGGTGGCCCATATGGGTGTGATCCTGACGCAATGGGCGCGTGCGACGGGCCTGCCGCCGTTTCGCGCGCTGGCGCAGCGAATTGACCCGCTCGGCCTGACCCGCATCGACCTGAGACCCGGGGCCGCGCCGGTGCCGATCTTCGCCAACTGCCACCCCTGAAGGGCGCCGGAGAGGCGCGCCTTCGGGGGGAGAGCAGGTCGCCCCCTGCCACGCGAGCCTGTATCGCCGGACTTTTCGCACGGGAGCAAACCCGTGCCTTTTGCCGACAGCACTTCTCGCGGACCTTTGGGAATTAACCTTCCGGAAAGAGTCGCCCGGTAACCAATTCCTGCGATACGGGGAGCGCAGATGCTGGCACGCACCACCACGGTGGCATTCGAGGGGCTGGAGGCGCGCGCAGTCGAGGTGCAATGCGCCGTCTCCCCCGGTCTCCCCGGTTTCTCCGTGGTCGGCCTGCCCGACAAGGCGGTTTCCGAGGCCAAGGACCGCATCCGCACCGCCTTGTCGGAACTGGGCATCGCCCTGCCTTCCAAGAAGGTCACCGTGAACCTGTCGCCCGCCGACATTCCCAAGGAGGGTGCGCATTTTGATCTGCCGATCGCGCTGTCGCTCCTGGCGGCGCTGGAAATTGTGCCGCTTGAGCCGGTCGCGCGCACGCTCAGCCTTGGGGAAATGTCGCTCGACGGCACGCTCGTCCCCGTCTCGGGCGCCTTGCCGGCGGCGATGAAGGCGGCCGAACTGGAATTCGCCCTGTTCTGCCCCGAATCCTGCGGGCCCGAAGCCGCTTGGGTCGGCGCGGCAGAAGTTTATGGCGCGCCGTCCCTGCGCGCGATCATGGACCACCTGACGGGGAGCGCCCCCCTGACCGAAGCGCGCGCCGGCCGGATCGCCGCGACGGAGAAGGGCCTGTGCCTCAGCGAGGTGCGCGGACAGGAGAAGGCCAAGCGCGCGCTGGAGATTGCCGCGGCGGGTCGCCACCACCTGTTTCTTCTCGGCCCGCCCGGTGCGGGCAAGTCGATGCTGGCCGCACGCCTGCCGTCGATCCTGCCGCCCCTGACGGCGATGGAGGCGTTGCAGACGTCGATGATCCATTCCCTTGCCGGCACGCTTGACGAAGGCGGCATCCTTCATCGCCGGCCCTTTCAGGAACCGCATCACACGGCTTCGGTCGCGGCCATTGCAGGCGGGGGCAAGCGTGCACGGCCCGGGCAGATCAGCCTCGCCCATAACGGCGTGTTGTTCATGGACGAGTTCCCGGAATTCCCGCGCGGCGTGCTGGAAACGCTGCGGCAACCCATCGAGACGGGCGAGGTCACGATTGCGCGCGCCAACGCCCATGTCCGCTACCCTTGCCGGTTCCTGCTCGTGGCGGCGGCCAATCCGTGCCGCTGCGGGATGCTGTTCGACGCGGCGCAGGCCTGCTCGCGCGCGCCGCGTTGCGGAGAGGATTACCTGGGCAAGGTCTCCGGCCCGCTGATGGACCGCTTCGACCTGCGCCTCGACGTGCCCGCCGTGGACGTGGCCGACCTGCGCCGCCTGCCCGAGGGCGAGACATCGGATGTCGTCGCCGCGCGCGTCCTCGCGGCACGGGAGCGGCAGGCAAGGCGATACGAGGCACATCCGGAGGTGACGGTGAACGCGGATGTCTCAGGGGAATTGCTGCGGGAGGTGACCGCCACGGATGCCGATGGCGAAGACATCCTGAAGCGCGCCACCGACCACCTGCGGCTCACGGCGCGCGGCTATAACAGGCTTCTGAAGGTCTCACGGACGATTGCGGATCTGGCGGGCTCGGACATGGTGCGGCGCCATCATATCGCCGAAGCGGTCGGGATGCGGATCGTGACCACCGCGGCCCGATCGGATTGACCGCGTCGTCGCTGTGACGGCCGTTCACGTACCTTCTCAGCCGACCCGGCGCTCGATCGCCTCCCAGATCAGCGCGGACGCATTGATGCCGTCGAAGCGTTCCATCTCCTGCAGGCCGGTCGGCGAGGTGACGTTGATCTCGGTCAGCCAGTCGCCGATCACGTCGATGCCGACGAAGATTTGCCCCGCCTCTCGCAGACGTGAACCGATGGCCGCGCAGATCTCCTTGTCGCGCTCCGTCAGAACCGCCTTTTCTGGCCTGCCTCCGACATGCATGTTCGACCGGGTTTCGCCCTTGGCGGGAACGCGGTTGATCGCCCCGACCGCCTCTCCGTCGACGAGAATCACGCGCTTGTCGCCCTTCGTCACGGCGGGCAGGAACTTCTGCATGATGAGCGGCTCGCGATTGATGCCCGAGAACATCTCATGCAGGGAGGCGAGATTGGGGTCCTCGGGTGTCAACCGGAACACGCCCGCACCGCCATTGCCGAAAAGCGGCTTGAGCACGACGTCGCCGTGCCGGGCGCGGAATTCGCGCAGCGTCCCCAGATCCCGCGCGATTGCCGTCGGCGGGATGAGATCGGGGAAGTCGAGAACCATCAGCTTCTCGGGCCATCCACGCACCCAAGCCGGATCGTTCACGACCAGCGTATCCGGGTGGACCCGTTCCAGAATGTGGGTGTTCGTGATGTAGCTCATGTCGAAGGGCGGATCCTGGCGCAGCCAGATGACATCGAGATCGGCGAGGTCGATCACCCGCGCCTCCCCCAGACTGGCATGATTGCCCCGTTCGCGGCGCACCTCCAGATCCCGCGCCCGCGCAACCACGCGTCCCTCGACGAATGCAAGTTTGTCGGGGGTCCAGTAGGTCAGGGAATGGCCGCGTGCCTGCGCCTCGAGCGCGAGGCGGAAGGACGAATCGGCGTCGATATCGATGGCGCCGACCGGGTCCATCTGGAAGCCGACCTTGAGGGGACGAATGGCTGTCATGGAACTCTCCTCGCGCGGCGCGTTTCCCGCTTGTTTGCCGCAAGCGGACGTAGGGAGCAATGCACCCGCGCGAATCTGATCGGCGACAAGGTCAGCGGTCCGAGGTCAGGCGTGAAATGCGTTCTCGATCACCTCGACCCGGCCCGTCGCATCGACGAGCGCCACGTCGAACCGCACCGGGCTGAGAAGTCCGCCGGGCAAGGTCTCCATGTATTCGCTGGCGCAGTCGAAAATCCGGCGGATTTGACGGTCGGAAATCCGCGCTGCGGCGGCGGCGTGGGTGTCGCTTTTCTTGACCTCGATAAAAACCGTGTTCTCGCCATCCTGCGCGATCACGTCGATCTCTCCGCCCTTGCCGCGCCAGCGGCGAGCGAGAACCGCGTGACCGGCAAGCGTGTAATGCCGCACGACACATTCCTCGGCCGCGAAGCCGGAATGGTAGGAAACCGTGCCGCTCATCCACCGTCCTTCATCTTCAGCGCCAAGTCGTAGACGAGGTTACGCGACACACTGAACGTTTCGGAAACGTCTTTTACGGCGGATTTGAGCGACCCGGCCGCGAGTGCGGTCTCCAGCGCCGCCCGGAGCGTCTCCTCGTCGGCCTCCCGCGGGGCGGCGCGGTCGATCACCAGGACGACTTCGCCACGCGGCGGATCGGCCTCGCACCCCTCGGCGAGCGCCGCCAGCGTGCCGCGCCGCACCTCTTCGAACCGCTTCGTCAGCTCCCGGCACAAAGCCGCCTCGCGGTCGCCCATGACCTCGGTGGCATCGCGCAAGGTCGCCGCCGTCCGCTTGGGAGATTCGTAAAGGACGAGCGTTGCCGGAACCTCCGAGACCTCGCGCAAAGCGGCCCGCCGCGCGGCTGATTTCACAGGCAGGAACCCGCAGAACAGAAACCTGTCGGTCGGCAGGCCGGCCACGCAGAGAGCGGCCAGAACGGCACTCGCTCCCGGCGCGGCGCGGACGGCGATCCCCTCCGCGCGCGCCTCGACGCCCAGCTGAAAGCCCGGATCGGCAATAAGGGGCGTTCCCGCCTCGGACATGTAGGCCACGGACCGGCCTTCGCGCAGCGCGGCCAGCAGACGGGGCCGAACCGCCGCGCCATTGTGGTCGTGATAGGCAAGAAGCGGCCGGTCGCCCAGCGACACCCCGTGTATCTCCATCAAACGGCGCAGGGCACGGGTATCCTCGGCCGCCAGAACATCCGCCCCCGCGATCAGGTCGAGCGCGCGCAACGTGATGTCGCGCGCGGCGCCTATGGGAACGGCGACCAGATGCAGGCCCGCCTCGATGCCGCCATTCTCCGCCATTCGCCGTCTCCCGCCTCCACTATCCGTTTACTCCGCCCGATCGGCCCTATAGCGTTCCAGCGAAACGTGCGCGGCTGGTCGCGGCCGCAATCCCGGGGAGTGTTCGACCATGTCATCTCGCAGCCTGCGCGGCCGGATCCGTGCGCGTGTCGTCTCATTCACGCGTCTTGCGCGCAAGGCCGCTCTGGTCGGCGTGGCCTCGGCGGCGCTTGCTGCATGCGATGCGGCGTTGCCAGCGGGTGGCGGCGGCGGGGGCGTGGAGTCCGAGGGGCCGACGCAGGTGGCGCTTCTCGTGCCGCTCGGCTCGGCGCGCGCGACCGACGCGACCGTCGCGCGCAGCCTCGAGAACGCCGCGCGCCTCGCGGTCGCCGATCTGGGCGAAGGTGTGGTCCAGCTGACGGTTTACCCCACCCAAGGCACGCCCGCCGGGGCAAGCGCAGCCGCCACACAGGCCCTGCAGGCCGGTGCGCAAGTGATCCTCGGGCCGCTCTATGCCGACAATGCCGCCGCCGCTGGCGTGGCCGCGGCCGGCTCCGGCGTGCCTGTTCTGAGCTTTTCCAACAACACCGACGTCGCCGGCGGCAATGTCTGGGTTCTGGGGAACACCTTCGAGAACACGGCCCGCAGGGTTCTCGGCTTTGCGGCGGCGCAGGGACGCAACCGTGTTCTGGTGACGCATGCATCCGATGAGGGGGGCCAGATCGCGCGCGACGCCATCGTCGACGCCGCGCGGGGCACCCGGGCGCAGATCACCGACAGCATCGCCTACGAATTCAGTCAGGCCGGCATTTCCGCCGCCGTGCCCGGCATCGCCGCCCGCGCAGAGGAAACGGATTCCAACGCGATCTTCCTGACCGGCACGCCGACCGGGGATCTACCGGTCATCGCCCAGCTTCTGACCGAAGCCGGCATCCGCGGCGACGATTTCCGGTTCCTCGGCCTCACCCGCTGGGACATTCCGCCCGAGACGCTGCAGCAGCCGGGACTGCAGGGCGGCTACTTCGCCCTGCCCGATCCGGGTCCGGCGACGCAGTTCCGCAACCGCTATGCCGCCCGCTATGGCGCGGCTCCGCATCCGGTGGCGAATCTCGGCTATGACGGGATCGCGGCCATCGGTGCGATCGCGGGAAGCGGCAGGACCGTGGGACGTGGCACCCTGACGTCGAACAGAGGCTTCGCCGGCACGGGCGGCGTGTTCCGCCTTCGGGGCGACGGTACGATCGATCGCGCGCTCGCGATCGCGCAGGTTTCCAACGGACAGATACAGGTGGTCAGCCCTGCCCCGAACAACTTCGGCCGCGGCTCGTAGAACGGGCGGCAAGCCCGTCTTCGACCCGTCGGACCTGCCCGCCGCACCGGACGAGACGCTGATCGCGACGTCCGGCGCGATCTTCGACGACGCGGCCGTGCTGGCCGCGCTGCGCGACGCGCTGTCGGCTGCGTCCGACACCATGGACGCCCGCCGCGCGACCCTCGCGATTTTGGCGGAGGCCCGCGACCGGGGCCGCGACGCGATCCGCGCGGGGTTCGAGGCGGATCCGACGCGGGCCCGGCGCGTCACGCATTCCTATACCTTTCTCACCGACCGGCTGGTGCAATGCGCCTGGCTCGTCGCCACGCGGCACCTGCATCCCTGCCCCAACCCGACCGAGGGCGAACGCTTTGCGGTGCTCGGCGTCGGCGGCTACGGGCGCGGCGAGATGGCGCCGCATTCCGATGTCGACCTGCTGTTCCTGACGCCCTGGAAGGTGACGCCGTGGGTGGAGAGCGTCGTAGAATCGATGCTCTACATCTTGTGGGATCTGAAGCTGAAGGTCGGCCACGCGACCCGGACGGTGAAGGAATGCCTGCGTCTCGGCGCGGAGGATTACACGATCCGGACCGCGCTTCTGGAGCGCCGGCTTGTCGGCGGAAATGCCGCGCTGACCGACGAACTGGCGCACCGTCTCTGGACCGAACTGTTCGAGGGGACGGCGCCCGATTTCATCGAGGCCAAGCTGGCGGAACGGGCGGAGCGGCACCGCAAGCAGGGCGGCCAGCGCTATATCCTCGAGCCCAACGTCAAGGAGGCGAAGGGCGGGCTTCGCGACCTCCAGACGCTCTACTGGATCGCCAAATACCGCTACCGCACGGGGGATCCGGCGCACCTGGTCGAATTGGGCGTGTTCCTCGCCGAGGAGTTCAAGGCTTTCGAGGCTGCGGAGCGGTTCTTGTGGTGCGTCCGCTGCCACCTGCACCTGATCGCGAACCGGGCGGCCGACCACCTGACCTTCGACGTGCAGGTCGAGGTGGCCGAACGGATGGGCTATAGCGACCATGGCGGCCGCCGGGCGGTCGAACACTTCATGCAGGAATACTTCCGCCATGCGACCCGCGTAGGGGAACTGACGCGCATCCTGCTCGTGGCGCTCGAGGCGGACAATGTGAAGAAGAAGCCGCCGTTGCTGGGCTTCTTTCGGCGCCGCAAACGGGTCCGGCCTCCTTACATCGAGTTGCAGGGCCGGCTGGACGTGGCCGACGAGGCGGCATTCCTTGCCGCGCCGATCAACATGCTGGGCATCTTCGACGAGGCGCTGCGGACGGGCCTTCTCCTCCACCCCCACGCGATGCGCCTCATCGCGGCGAACCGGAACCTCATCGACGACCGTTTGCGCGCCGACCCGGCCGCCGTGCGGCTGTTCCTCGGCCTGATGCTGCGCCATGGCAGTCCGGAGCGGGCGCTGCGGCGAATGAACGAGCTGCAGATCCTGTCGGCCTTCCTGCCCGAATTCGCCCCGATCGTGGCGATGATGCAGTTCAACCTCTACCACGCCTACACGGTGGACGAGCATACGATCCAGGTGATCTCCAACCTTGCGCAGATCGAGCGGGGAGAGCTGGTCGAGGCGCTGCCGCTATGCACCGAAATCCTGTCGAAGGGCGTCAACCGCCGGGTGCTCTACGTCGCGCTCCTGCTGCACGATATCGGCAAGGGGCGTCCCGAGGATCATTCGATCCTCGGCGCAAAGATCGCCCGCAGCGTCGCGCCGCGGCTGGGGCTCAAACCCAAGGACGTCGAGACGGTCGAATGGCTCGTGCGGTACCATCTGCTCATGTCGGACATGGCGCAGAAGCGCGACATTGCCGATCCCCGCACGATCCGGGACTTTGCCAAGGCGGTGAAAACCCGCGAGCGGCTGGATTTGCTGACCGTCGTCACCGTCTGCGATATCCGGGGCGTGGGGCCCGCCGTCTGGAACAACTGGAAAGCGCAGATGGTGCGCGCGCTGCACCGTGCCACGGCGGCCGCGCTCGAGAACGGGCTGGAGGACGTTAACCGAGAAACGCGCGAGGCCCGGGCCAAGCAGCTGTTCCGCGAGGCGCTGCCCGATTGGACGGAGGCCGAGAAGCGCGCCGAGATCGGGCGCCATTACGGGCCCTACTGGCAGGGGATCCCGACGGCGGCGCAGGTTCGCTTCGCCTCGCTCCTGAAGGACCTGCCCGACGGAGAGGTGCGTGTTGAACTCGAGGCCGACGAGGACCGCGACGCGACCCGCGTCCTGATGGCCTGCCAGGACCATCCGGGCGTGTTCTCGCGGCTCGCCGGCGCGCTGAGCCTCGTGGGGGCGGATGTGGTGGACGCGCGCAGCTATACCTCCAAGGACGGCTATGCCACGTCGGTCTTCTGGCTGCAGGATGCCGACGGCCACCCCTACGAGCCGGCCCGCCTGCCCCGTCTGCGCACGATGATCGACAAGATTCTCAAGGGCGAGGTCGTCACCCGGCGCGAATTCGAGAAGCGCGAGATCAAGAAGCGCGAGCGCCGGTTTCAGGTGCCCACGAATATCAGCTTCGACAATGACGGCTCCGAAATCTACACGATCATCGAGGTCGACACCCGCGACCGGCCGGGCCTGCTCTATGACCTGACGCAGGTTCTCGCCGCCTCCGGCATCTCGATCAGCCAGGCCGTGATCGCGACCTACGGCGCACAGGTCGTCGACAGCTTCTACGTCAAGGACATCTTCGGCCTGAAGCTGTACTCGAAGTCCAAGCAGGAGGCTCTGGAGCGCAAGCTGCGTGCCGCCGTCAGCCGTGCGGCCGAGAGGGCCGGCGCGTGACGCGGGTCATCGCGGCGACGTTGACACCTGCGGGGGAACGGATTCGGGCGCGCGGTTCGGGTTTTCCGCCTCCGGTCCGATCCGGAAGGTCGGATCGAACAGTATCGGATCCTGCCGGATTGGCTCCCTCGGCATTACGCTCGGCCATCCACCTTGGGGGTAGATGGGCGGCTGAACGGCGCGGACCGTTCCGCCCTCGATGCGCGGCCCGAGGCCGTCGAAGCGGCGAAGGTGACCGACCTTCCCGTGCGGGAAGCGACGGCGAGGGTCGAGCGACGCGCCGCGTCACAAGGCCACACCGGCGCCGCGCGCCCTGGGTTCGACACGGGAATTCCTGATGGCCCCTCGCCTCATCAAGGGCTTCCTCACCGTAGGAAGCTGGACGCTGCTGTCCCGGCTTCTCGGTTTCGCGCGCGACATCCTGATCGCGCGGTTTCTCGGGACCGGACCGGCGGCCGAGGCGTTCTTCATCGCCTTTTCGCTCCCCAACATGTTCCGGCGCTTCTTCGCCGAGGGCGCGTTCAACATGGCGTTCGTGCCGCTCTATGCCCGCAAGCTGGAGGTCGATCAAAGCGAGGCCGACGCCTTCGCGCGCGATGCGGTGGCGGCGATGGTGGTGATCCTGACGGCCCTGTCCGCGGTCGCCATCATCGCCATGCCCGCGCTGGTGCTGCTGATCGCGCAGGGCTTTGCCGGTGACGTGCGGTTCGACCTGACGGTGATCTACGGCCGGATCGCATTTCCCTACATCCTGTTCATATCGCTCGCCGCGCTCGTCTCCGGCGTCCTCAACTCCGCCGGCCGGTTTCTGGCCGCCGCCGCCGCCCCCGCGCTTCTCAACATTACCTTCATTGGCGCGCTTGCCTTCACATGGGCGTTTCCGGGGCTCTTGCCTTTCGACATGACGGAGGTCGTCAACCCGTATGGCCGCGTTCTGGCCTGGACCGTGCCGTTCGGAGGGCTGCTGCAGCTCGGGCTCGTCTGGTGGGCCGCGGCCCGGGCGGGACACCGGCTGCTGCCGCGGCGCATGCCTCGGATCACGCCGGATTTGCGCAGGCTGGCGGTGATCGCGGCGCCCGCGGCGCTGGCGGGGGGGGTGGTGCAGGTCAACCTGATCGTCGGCCGCCGCATCGCATCCGAGGTGGAGGGCGCGGTCGCCTGGCTGAGCTATGCCGACAGGCTCTATCAGCTTCCGCTCGGCGTCGTCGGCATCGCCATCGGGATCGTGCTCCTGCCCTCGCTGGCCCGGCAGGTTCGTGCCGGCGACCGGGAGGGGCAGCGCGACGCCTATTCGCGCGCCTTCGAATTTTCGTGGCTGCTGACGCTCCCTTCGGCGGTGGCGCTTCTGGTGGTGCCTTGGCCGCTCGTCTCGGTCCTTTTCGAGCGGGGGGCATTCGATGTCGACGACACGGCGGCCACGTCCATCGCGCTGATGATCTACGCGCTCGGCCTGCCGGCCTTCGTGCTCCAGAAAGTGCTGCAGCCTCTGTTCTTTGCGCGCGAAGATACGCGCCGGCCGCTGAATTACGCGCTGGTTTCGATGGTGGTGAACGCGGTCATCGCGATCGGGCTGTCGCGCGTGATCGGCTGGCCGGCGGCGGCCCTGGGCACGACGGTGGCGGCCTGGGCGATGGTTGTCCTGCTGTGGCGCGGGGCGCGCGGAATGGGGGATGTGGCACAGCTGGACATGCGGGCGCGGACCCGGATTTGGCGGACCCTCGTGGCGTCGATCCTGATGGGCGCGGTTCTCTGGGCCGCCAACCTGATCCTCGGGCCGATGTTCGGTGGCGGCTGGCGCGGTCTGGCGCTGGCGATCCTCGTCGGTCTCGGGATGCTGAGCTATTTCGTCTTCGCGCTGGCCACCGGGGCGACGCGGATGGTCGAACTGCGCGGCATGGTCCGGCGTCAGCGCTGACGCAGGCGATTGCGCAGACCGGTCATCCCGCCGGGAAACAGCACCAGCGCGAGCGCGTATCCCGTCGCGGCGCCGATGATTTCGGCCCCCCAGGGCGGCACCCACCCGAAGCCCTGCAGGGTCAGGATTCCGAAAACCGGCTGTATCGCCAGCAGGAAGCCCAGAAGCATGAAGGCACGGGCCGGATCGGCGCGGGTCAGACCGCGCTGCGTCAGGAAGGCGAATGCTCCGATCAGACCGTAGGCGCCGGGCATCGCCCCGAAGAGCGGCTGCGGCGTCTCGAAGAGGATCAGATAGCCGAGCGCGCCGTCGAACGAGGCGCCGAAGAAGATCGCAAGGAACCGCCAGCCGGGATAAAGTGGCGCAATGGCGTTGCCGAAAGCCAGAACGAAGACGGCCGCGAAACCCGCGTGAAGCAGGCTGCCGTGGATCAGCGGATAGGCGAAGAGGCGGGCAATTTCCGCCGGCGGGAGCTGCCGGGTTTGCCACATCCAGTCCCAGACCGGCTCGGCCACCGACCAATCCTGCAGTGCCCCGAGCCGCCAGCCCACGGCCTCGCGCCCGCCAATCAGGCCCAGCGTGCCAAGTTGAAACAAGACCTCGATCCCCATAATCACGACCGCCAGACCCACGACGAGGGGCGGCAGCGTGTTAAACGGGTTCTGGTTGCGGGGATCGATCGGAGCCACGGCTTTGCCTCGCGTTGACGGGATGCGCCCCGCTGGCTAAGCGATGCGCCACCGCGAGACCAGTCCCCCCTTTTGATCCCCCGGAGGCTTCGATGGCCCAGTTCACACCGCGCGTCTTTTCCGGAATCCAGCCTTCGGGCGGATTGACGCTCGGGAATTACCTCGGCGCGATCACGAAGTTCGTCTCCACCCAGGAGGCCGGAACGCACGAGACGATCTATTGCATGGTCGATCTTCACGCGATCACGGTGCCGCAGGAGCCGGATGCGTTGCGCCACAACACGCGCGAACTTTGCGCGGGGTTTCTGGCGGCCGGGATCGATCCGGAGCGGTCGATCCTCATCAACCAGAGCCAGGTGCCCGAACACGCGCAGCTCGGCTGGGTTTTCAACTGCGTGGCACGGATGGGCTGGATGGGCCGGATGACGCAGTGGAAGGACAAGGCGGGCAAAAACGCCGAGGCGGCGAGCCTCGGCCTGTTCGCCTATCCGGCACTGATGGCGGCGGACATCTTGATCTATCACGCCACGCATGTTCCGGTGGGCGAGGACCAGAAACAGCATATCGAGCTGACGCGCGACATCGCGGCCAAGTTCAACCACGATTACGGCGTGGATTTCTTTCCGCTGACCGAACCGGTGATCGAAGGGGCCGCAACGCGGGTGATGAGCCTGCGGGACGGAACGAAAAAGATGTCGAAGTCCGATCCCGTGGACGGAAGCCGGATCAACCTGACCGACGACGCCGACACGATCGCGAAGAAGTTCCGCAAGGCTAAGACCGACCCGGACCCGCTGCCCGGTTCGGTTGCGGGGCTGGAAGGGCGGCCCGATGCGCGCAATCTGGTCAACATCTATGCCGCGCTTGAGGGGCGGACGGTCGATGCGGTCCTGGCCGAACACGAAGGCGCGATGTTCGGGCATTTCAAGCAAGCACTGGCCGATCTCGCGGTGGAGAAGCTATCGCCGATCTCGTCGGAGATGGCGCGCCTGATGGACGACCCCGCGGAGATCGACCGGATCCTTGCCCGGGGGGCGGAACGTGCGCGAGAGATCACGGTGCCGATCCTCGAGCGGACCTACGAGATTGTGGGGATGGTGCGCTGACTTGAGCGGCTGGAATGTCGGCGGTAAATCCGGCCGCCGGCGTCATGGCGGAGATTTCGCATATCCGCGCCTTAGGCTGCTGCGCTTTTTTGGCTTTCTACGCGCCTCTTGCATTGTGCGAGGGCGAGTAGATGCCGTTGCAACATGTGGCACCGCCACAGAGACGTCGTCGACGTAACGACCGTTCGGGCGCGGGAATCACACATCCGTCATCGCGATGAGGCCGGCTCAGAGCCTGAGGTGACGCGCCCTTGCCGCCCGCTCGATCGCGGCGGCGTGGAGGGGGTCGATCTCGAACTCGTAGCGGATTTCGCGCAGAAGCTCGAGTTCGGTCTGGAGCACCGTGCCGTCGGCGGCGGCGACGTCGCAGCCCAGCGCATAAGCCGTTTCGTAATGGGTGACCGGCAGGGCCGCCTTGATCAGGCCGAAAATCGCGTCGAGGCCGTCTTCCTCCTCCAGAAGGTCGAAGACCGTCTGCGCGATGCCCTCCAGCCGGTCCTCGTCGAAATCCGCGAAGATCGGCAGGTGGTTGACGATGGCCTGGATCGTCAGAAGCTCGGACGTCCGGATGGTCGAGTCCGACGCCGAGACGGTGATCATCAGCGCCACGAGCGCGTCCTGCGGCGAAAGGGCTGGGGCGGAACTGGTCTCGGTCATCATGGGCGACTCCTTCGCGTGTGGATTTATTGACCGCCCCGCGCCGCCGCAATAGGTGGGCGCATCCCAATCCGAGGACGATCCCATGAGCGACCTGCGTGACGCAGCGATGAATTCGAAGGCCTGGCCGTTCGAGGAGGCGCGCAAGCTGCTCAAACGTGTCGAGGGCAAGAAGGACGAGGTGCTGTTCGAGACGGGCTACGGCCCATCCGGCCTGCCGCATATCGGGACCTTCGGCGAGGTGGCGCGCACGACGATGGTTCGGCGGGCCTTCGAGACGATTTCAGATATTCCGACGCGGCTGATCTGCTTCTCGGACGATATCGACGGAATGCGGAAGGTCCCCGATAACGTGCCGCAGCGCGAGATGCTGGCCGAGCACCTGCACAAGCCGCTGACCAGCGTGCCTGACCCGTTCGGCACGCATGAGAGCTTTGGCCACCACAACAACGCGATGTTGCGGCGGTTTCTCGATGCGTTCGGCTTCGAGTACGAATTCATCTCGGCGCGGGAGTTCTATCGCTCGGGGCGGTTCGACGATGTGCTACGGCGTTGTGCGGAGCGTTACGAAGCGCTGATGGAGGTGATGTTGAAGTCGCTGCGGGACGAGCGGCGGGAGACCTATTCGATCTTCCTGCCGATCCATCCGGAGACGGGACGCGTTCTTTACGTGCCGATGAAGCATGTCGATGCGCGCGAAGCGACGGTGACGTTCGACGATCCCGACGGCCGCGAATGGACGCTGCCGGTGACGGGCGGCAACGTGAAGCTGCAGTGGAAGCCCGATTTCGGGGCGCGCTGGGCTGCTTTGGGCGTCGATTTCGAGATGTACGGCAAGGAGCACGGGACGAACACGGCGATCTACGACCGCATCTGCTCCGTGCTGGGCGGGACGCCGCCGGAGCATTTGGTCTATGAGCTGTTCCTCGACGAGAAGGGCCAGAAAATCTCAAAGTCGCAGGGCAACGGGATCTCGATGGACGAATGGCTGCGTTACGCGCCGTCCGAAAGTCTGGCCTATTTCATGTACGCGAAACCAAAGACGGCCAAGCGGCTGCATTTCGACGTGATCCCGAAGGCGGTGGACGAATACCACCAGCAGCTTCGGGCCTATCCCGATCAGGATATCGAGAAGCGGGTGAACAACCCGGTCTTCCACGTCCATGGCGGCGATGTGCCGGCGTCGGACATGGTGGTGCCGTTTTCAATGCTGCTCAATATCGCCTCGGTGTCGGGCGCGGAAAGCAAAGACGTGTTGTGGGGCTTCATCAACCGGTACGCTCCGGACGCGTCGGCGGAGAAGAACCCGCAGCTGGATCAGGCCGCGGCCGGGGCCGTGCGGTACTACAACGATTTCGTGAAACCGGTGAAGGTTTACCGCCTGCCCACCGGCAAGGAACGCGAGGCGCTTGAGGCGTTGCGTGACGAACTGCGCGCCTGGAACGGCCCGGCGACGGACGAGGCGCTGCAGGGGCTGGTCTACGATGTGGGGCGGGAGCGGTTCGACCCGATGCGCGACTGGTTCAGGGCGCTCTATCAAGTGCTGCTCGGCGCCGATCAGGGCCCGCGATTCGGCGGGTTCATCGCGCTTTACGGCGTGACGGAGACGGCGGACCTGATCGACCGGGCGATGGCAGGAGAGTTGGCCGCGGGGTGAGGCAAGCTGTCATTCGCCTCGCGGCGCTTGTTGGCTAGCCTCTTCCTCAACAGGGGAAGTTGGATGATGTTGAAGCGTTTCATCCTTGCGGCGGCCTTGATGGCCGGCGCGGCACAGGCCGACGAAAGCGAGATTCGCGGCACGATTGGGCAGCAGATCGAGCGGTTCCGCGCCGACGATTCCGCCGGCGCCTTCAATTATGCCGCGCCCAATATCAGGCGGCTTTTCGGCGATGCGCAGCGATTCGGCCAGATGGTCCGCAGGGGCTATCCGATGGTCTGGCAGCCAGACTCGGTGGAATATCTCGGTGCCGACGATCGCGGCGCAAACTGG
This sequence comes from Jannaschia seosinensis, assembly GCF_001408515.1. Taxonomy (GTDB): domain Bacteria; phylum Pseudomonadota; class Alphaproteobacteria; order Rhodobacterales; family Rhodobacteraceae; genus Jannaschia; species Jannaschia seosinensis. The sequence continues at coordinate 22,751 of NZ_CYPR01000045.1, forward strand.
ACGCAGGATGTCCTGATCACAGACGTGTCCGGGCGCCTGCACCTGTTGGAATACACGATGGTCGAGACGTCCGACGGATGGCGTATCGCGGGCGTACGGTTCCTGCAGACGCCGGAGGTGGGCGCGTGACCCTCTGGCGTTAACGGATCGTTAACTGCTCGACCCGAGGTTCCCCTTCCTGACGACCACGGCGGGGCGATCCCGCGACACGACACATCACGAGGATCGTTCCGGCGTAAGGCCGGAGCGGTCCTTTTTGCGTTTTCACGCCACCTGCGCGAAGGGGAATGACATGAACAAGGCGATCACCGACGGATTGGTCCTTACGCCGCCGCCCTTCGAGGCTGGACTGGGCGTCTGGTCCCGCGAGGACGGGCGGCCCGGGTCGAACACCTATGCGAGCGCGGGTTACGCCGCATTCGTGCCGGCGGATCAGGATTTCGGCGGCTGCCTGGAGCTTGTGAAGACCGACGGTGTGCAACGGATCCGATACATGGGCGCGACGCCGATCTTCCCGGGCTGCTACTACCGCATCACCGTCCGCGTGAAGGCGGTCGCGGGCAATCTGCCGAACGTGCGTGCGGCGGCGACGCCGGTTCGCGCGGATGGCAATGTGGTCTCGGGTGTGCCGATTTCGGGTCCGGAAGTAGCGCTGCGCGATTACGGTCGTGTCGTGACGGTCACGGCGATCCTCGGCACAGGCGCACGCGGGGGTGTGGACCTCGGCTGGAATGCACAGGTGGCCCATGCGCATGTCGGGCTGGACCTCACCGGCGCCAGCGACGGCGTCGTGCGGGTCGAGGACATCGAGGTCGAGGACATCACCGGCGCCTTTCTGCGCGATATGATGGATTGGGTCGACGTACGCGATTTCGGCGCGGTCGGGGACGGGTCGACCGATGACAGCGCCGCCTTCGCCGCCGCGGACGCTGCGGCCGCGGGGCGCGAGGTTCTCGTCTCCAAGGGCGTCTACCGTCTAAGCCAGCACGTCACGATGGATGCGCCGGTCCGGTTCGAGGGGCGGGTCACGATGCCGCGTTCGCGACGCCTGAGCCTCAAGCAGAACTTCGACCTCAACTCCTATATCGACGCCTTCGGCGATGAGGAGGAGGGGTTCCGTCGTGCGATCCAGGCCCTGTTCGCGTTCACCGACCACGACACGCTCGACATGATGGGCCGCCGGGTGGAACTGACCCAGCCGCTCGACGTGCAGGCGGCGGTCTATGACAGGAACACCTTCGCCAACCAGCGTTCGATCCGGAACGGGCAGATCGAGGTGAAGAACACCGCCGCCTTCAAGACCGACAGCGTGGTCGCCTCCGCCTCGTTCAATTCGGGCGACCCGCGGCGCCTGAGCAATGTGCAGAATATCGGTGCGATTTCCGTCGGCTCCCTCGTGACCGCGCCGCAGGGGGTGGGACGGGAGATTTACGTCAGGTCCAAGGACGAGGCGGCCGGAACGCTCGAGCTGAGCAACCCGCTCTGGGGCGCCCCCGGTAAGCAGACCTACACGTTCGACCGGTTCAAATACGCGTTGGACTTCTCCGGTTTCGCGCTTCTGCAGCGCTTCTCGCTCGTCGCCATCGAATTCCTGATGGCGGACAGATCCTCGGGCATCATGCTGCCGCTGGACGGTCTGATCTTTCACGTGAAGGATTGCTTCATCAACGGTCCGCGCGATCGCGGCATCTCGAGCATCGGCACCGGGTGCCAGGGTCTGCTCATCGACCGGTGTCAGTTCCTGTCCTCCGAGCAGCCGGACAACGTGGAGGACCGGCACACGATCGGCTTCAACGTGAACAGCAACGACGCGAAGATCCGCAACAACCGGGCCGTGATGTTCCGCCATTTCGCGGTAATGGGCGGAGCGGGCCACATCGTGACGGGCAACCACTTCTTCCAAGGCGATGCGCAGAGTCTCGGGCAGCGAACGGCCGGCATGGTCTTTGCCGATGCCCAAGCCAAGACGGTGTTCACGTCGAACTACGTGGACAACGCCTATATCGAATGGACGAACGAATACGATCCCGCCCCCGACTTCCAGAGCGAATTCTCGTTTGGCGGATTCCAGATCGTCGGCAACATCTTCTACTCGTCGAACGTCCCGTCGAGCTATGCGCCGATACACATCAAGCCCTATGGCCCGGGTCATTTCATCAACGGGATGACCGTGATGGGGAACTCGTTCAAGACGGTTCAGGGTCAGCAACTCGACCGGGTCGATTTCGTCGACACGACGCATGCCGATCTGGACTACTCGCGGTTCGTGGACGTCAACGTCAGTTCCAACACGTTCCACGCCGTCCGCGATCGGTTCGAAAATCCGATTGTCACGTCTGTCACGCAGAATACCGCAGGTCGGACCTGGACGTCCAACCTGAACGATCGGCTGCCGTTCCGCGCGGCGGCCCGTGCGGTGGTCGCAGTGACGCCCGACGGTCCGATCCGGCGGTCCGACAACAGCGTGGCGTTCGCCGCGCCGTGGACTGCGGCTGGTCTCGGGAGCAATCAGCAGTCCATCCAGCTCAACTGGGAGGATCCGGTGAAGGGCAAGGTTCACGTCACGGTGCGCTGCGACCGGACGGGCTGAATTCTAGCGGGTGCCCTCGACGGGGGGCATACGCCTGCGATATCGCCACGCCCGCCAGATCGTCACGGGCGTGGCCAATATTTCACGGAGAATGGCGCGTGCGGTCCATGCCCAAGAGCCGGATCCTGCGGGACCGTCAAGTCGGGCGTCTCGCCCCAAAATGAGCAGGATCAGGCACGCGCGCGGCAGGTGCCAACGGTTCGACACGAGGACCAGCTTGGCATCTTGAGGCAAGAGCGCCAGTGCCTCGGTCAGGTTTTCGAACGTGGAGGTGGAGCGCGGTTCCACCGCAAGCCTTCCGGCGGGAACCCCGCGTGACCGGGCGCGGGCTTCGGCCACCTCGGCCTCGGCCGGCCCGTGGCGGCCGACACCTCCCGTCAGAAGAATGCGGTCGACTTCGCCCCGGGCGAACAACGCACAGGCATGGTCCACCCGCAGGGCGAGGGTCGGCGACGGCGTCCCATCGGGGCGGACCGACGCGCCTAGGACAATAGCGATGCGTTCGGAAATCATGCTCCCTCCTGTCTACGCCGCGGCACACCGCTGACAAGTGCGGTACATGTGGACGCCCCCGCGCGCCGCGCCTATCGTCGCGCCGGACATGGCATCGGGGGAGAACGGCATGGCATTCGGCAAGACGATCCGCACCTGGTTCGACGGCACCTGGCACGACGGTGATCAGCCGATCATGCGCGCCGCCGATCACGGAATGTGGCAGGGCAGCTCCGTCTTCGACGGGGCGCGGCGCTTCGAGGGCGTGACGCCCGATCTCGATCGCCACTGCGCCCGGGTGAACCGCTCCGCCGAAGCGCTGATGCTGCGGCCCACGGTCGATCCCGCACGAATGGTGGACCTGATCCACGAGGGTCTGGAAGGGTTTGCCCCCGATGCGGCGATTTACATCCGGCCGATGTACTGGGCGATCCACGGATCCGACGTCGGCGTTGCCCCTTCGCAGGAGGAGACGGGCTTTGCCATTTGTCTGGAGGAGGTGCCGATGCACTCGATGTCAGACACCACCACTCTGACGACGACGCGGTTCCGCCGACCGGTTCTCGAAGACGCGGTTTGCGACGCGAAGGCGGGCTGCCTTTATCCCAACAACGCCCGAATGCTGGTCGAGGCGCGATCGAAGGGGTTCGGCAACGCCCTGGCCGCCGACGCCATGGGCAACGTTGCCGAAAGCGCGACGTCGAATGTGTTCATGGCCAAGGATGGCGAGATCTTCACGCCGATCGCCAACGGGACGTTTCTGGCCGGAATTACGCGGGCACGTCACATCGCCAATCTCGCGCGCGAAGGTCAGAGGGTCCATGAAACGGTCCTGACCTTCGACGATTTCCGCGATGCCGACGAGGTCTTCCTGTCCGGCAACCTGACCAAGGTGACGCCCGTGACAGCTTTCGACGACCGTCAGTATCAGGTCGGCCCGGTCACGCGGCGGGTGCGCGAAATGTACTGGGACTGGGCCTTGTCGGGCGCGTGACGCCGAGGATCGAGCCGCCGCTCCGGCGGGTTGGCCCGCGACCGCCCGCGGCACCGCCCCGACTGCGGCGTTCAAGGTGGCGGTTGCTGCGCCTTCTGCCCCTTGCGCTGACGCTGGGGGCGACGGTCTGGGCCCTCTCGTCCAATCCTTTCGCCGCCCCCTTTGTGGAGCGGTCGCAAGCGGAACTGACCCTAACGCTGGAGCGGATGGTACGGAGCCGCGCCGATGCGGAGTGGGTCGCCGCGGAGTTGGACAAGGCCGTCCAAGCCGAAGATCTCGACCGGACGGCGATGCTCGTGACGCTCGCCCGCGATCTGGATCGGGCGGTGGACGTTTCGGCTGCAAAGGCTCTGCTCGAGGCTCGAGAGAGTTGGCTGGCGGCGGCAAAGACCTGCGCCGCCTGCATGGCGGAGACCGCGACGTGTCCCTCGCTGACGATGCTAGGCAGTTGTGCCGTACCGTTCGAGATGTCGCCCCTCGGCGATCTCAACGCGCTGCGCCGCGCCGGGACCGCGTGGTGGGACGAGGAGGAGATCGACCGGCTCGACGCCGGACTGGCCTTGGTGGGTCTCGGCGCGACGGGAGCGGTTGTTCTCTCGGGAGGGTCCAGCCTAACGGTCAAGGCGGGCGCCGGAATGTTGCGGACGGCGCGGCGCATGGGGTCGATCACGCCGGGCATGGCGCGACTTCTTGACATGAATGATGCCGCGGCGCGGCCTGTCCTGCGCACCGTCGCGGCCGATCTGGGGACGGTGCGGACGGCGACCTCCACGGCCGCGACGCTGCGGCTGATGCGCTTGGTCGACACGCCCGAAGACGCGACCCGCCTGGCCCGCGTGGCCGAGGCCGCGGGACCGCGCACGCCGCGCGTGATGGCCGTTCTCGGCAAGTCACGCGCCTTTCGCGCCACGGTTCGGTTGAGCCGAGGGGCGGCCGGGGCGCTGGTCCTGATCTGGCTGACGGCGCTTCAGGCGGCCACCGCCTTCGCCACGTGGCTCGGCGGGCGGGTTCTGCGGGCGGGCATCGATATGGTGGACAGACCCTCGCTCCGCGCGCAAAGCTGATCGCTGCAGAAATCAACGCCGGAGTTCACATGCGGAAGTTCCTTGTCGTCCTCGATGACAGCCGCGAATGCCTCAACGCGATGCGCTTTGCTGCGCTGCGGGCCGAACATACCGGCGCCGACGTGGAGGTCCTGTCGGTGATCCTCCCCGACGAGTTCAACCACTGGATCGGCGTCGGCGACATCATGCGCGAAGAGGCGCGGGACAGGATCGTGGCGCATTTCGAGGTGTTCGCAAAATGGATGCGCGACAAGCACGGCCTCAACCCGAACCTCGTGATCCGTGAAGGCGAGCCGGTCACGGAGATCCTCGCGCAGGTCTCGGATGATCCACAGATCGGCGTGCTGGTTCTCGGGGCGAGCCCGGAGGGAAAGGGACCGGGGCCGCTGGTCACTCAACTCGCCAAATCCGCCGGAACGCTTCCGGTGCCGATCACAATCGTGCCGGGTAATCTGACGAAGGAGGAACTTGAAGCGATCGCGTGATAGCCACCGGCTTACTAGATGGAATCGTCATGCTGAAATGCTGCGTCCCTTTGATCCATCAGGACTTCCGGTGAATGCTGACCGAAAGGTCGGCGAATACGTCTGATAGAGCAACCTGCGGTCTGGAAATTCTGCTGAGAGCGGGTCATGCATCCTGGCATTCCCATTTGATCAGACTACACGACTCCCACCCGCAGCCGTCTCGGGACGACGAGATTTCGGGCGACGAGAGGCGTTTCGGGACCGGACCGCATCCATCGTCGGACCTCATCGAAGCCGGTCCGGAACCAGGATTTCGAGCAGTATCCGTGCTTCTTCCGGGCGGGGTATTTGTGTCCCATGAGCTGGGCTGCAGCACGGCAGATGAGGGCGATGGCAATAGCGGTTATGGCGATGAGCAGAGACAACTTGGACGCGAGCGTCAGGCGGGTGTCCTCCAGGTTCAGCCCCCGCGTCTTGCTGTCGGCGAACAGGCACTCGATGAGCCAGCGCTTCTTGTACTGCCGCAGGATGTGCGCGCCAGTGGCTGGATAGGGCGAAGCCACCACGAGAAGCTCGCCGCCCTTGATACGGCGCGCACCGAAGTGGAGCTCGAGGTCAGGGTGACTCGCTCTGCCAGGCAGGACGGCCGTGAAGCCCCGCACACCCCTGCACC
>NZ_CYPR01000046.1 GCF_001408515.1 Jannaschia seosinensis
TGGCCCCGCTCCGCAGATCACCATATCGGCCCGCGGCTTCTGGAAGTGCCGCACATCGAGGCCTTAAAGAAGTTCGCACTCGATCACACGTCAAAAGGGTCAAAAGCTACTTGCATCACGGGCGGCAGCCAAAGAAGCCGTCTGCCCGGCCCGCGCGACCGGCGCCGCGCTTGTCATGCCCTACGCCAACACAGGTGCGATGAGCGACCACCTCGCCGAGATCGCCCGGCACGTTTCGCCCGGCGCGCACGCCATCCTCGTCGTTGACGGCGCCGGCTGGCACAGCTCCAGGGAGCTCGTCGTGCCGGCGAACATCACCCTACTGACGCTTCCGCCCTACAGCCCCGAGCTGAACCCGGTCGAAAACATCTGGCAATTTCTCCGCCAGAACCACCTCGCGAACCGCGTCTTCGAGAGCTACGACGCCATCGTCGGCGCCTGCTGCGAGGCGTGGAACGCGCTCATCGCAATCCCGGAGCGGGTCGCCTCGATAACCTCCCGAGATTGGGCGAAGGTCAGCGGATGATGCCGTCGGTATAACGCCTTGTTCTGTGGCCGGTGCGCCGCCCCGGAAATCCGTGCGCCCAAGATCGACCTGCGGTCGGTTGAAGCATGTAACCCCGCTCGGACGGCTTCAAGCCTTCCAGCCCACGTCTACCCACGTCAGGCACCTGCTCGTTGCGCCGCAACGACTTACGCGCCCCTCGGTTCCCTCGCCGTCGGCGCTGGATCCCTCGCGGCACTGCGGGTTTCCTGTCTCGCTAGAATAGAGTTCCCGGCAAGCCACCGCCGACGCTTCTGCGCCGCAGATCAGGCACGTGGACAGCCTACGCACACCCTGCCTCCGGTTCTGGCTCCGGCCCCGGCAACGGCATGTCCATAGCGACAGATGGTTTCTCCGCATGCTGCCGCGTGATGGCGTATCACGCTAGCATCGGAGTTTCGATGAAGCCGCCGGTCTTGCCGATCAAGCTCGCCGCACATGCAGTCACCGCAGCCCAACAGGCGTTGCGGCATGACCCTCCACTTGACTGGCCAAGCACCTTCTAGCCAGATCGCGTTCCGCCTTGATGCCTCATCGGCCACAGTCCCGTCGCCAGCTGAAAAAACCGAACTGCGGCGACGAAAGAGACCCGTCAGGCCTACTGCACAGCACGCTCTGCATGCACCTCGTCAACGATTGCGGGCGGCGGGTCGTGCCAAGGGTACTGTGCAAGGGCAGCCCGATTTGCCCTGCCGGCCGAGCAGCTTTCGGCACGCAGAAGATCGATGCCCACATCCCGCGCCACAAGACCCTGTTGTTCTTCAACCTACTCTGGTGCGGCTGCCCCAATTTCGCCTGCACCGGCTATTATGCGGCGCCGACACAGATTCATGACCTATCTGCCGCTCGCCAAACAACCCGGCCGAGATGCTCGCTTGAACTACGAGAGCCCCAACGCTCAGCGAACCGAATCCGGAACCGGCTCGGCGGCCCTCGGCAAAAGGGGGCCCGAAGGCCCCCTCGCGTTCAGCTTCCGAACGACCACCAGCCCTTGCGCTTTGGCCGGGCCGGCGCCTCGGACTGGATTTCCGCCGACGGCTCGTTGGCGGGCGCCGCAGGTTCGGGCGCGGGCTCCGGCTCGGACGCCTCGGGTTCGGGCGCCGGCTGCATCCGGGCCTCGGCCTCGGGTACGTCCTGCGCCGCATCGGCCGCTTCGGCGGCATCGGTCACCGCATCGGACGGCCCCGTCACCGGAGCAGGCGCCTTGGCGCGGGCCCGCCGCTTCTTCGGCGCCTCGGGCTCGGGGGCCTCTGCAGCCTCGGCAGGCGTCTCAGTCGAAGGCACCTCTGCAGGTGCTTCCGTCGCGGGCGCCTCGACTGGGGGCGTCTCGGCCGTCGCATCCTCCGTCGCCTTTGCCTTCGCACGGCTGCGCGAGCGCGTCCGCGACTTGGGCTTCGGCTCCTCAGTGTCCGTCTGCACGTCGGCGGTCTCGGCCGCCTTCGCCTCCGACGCATCGTCGGACCCGGCGGTCTCCGCCTGCGCGGGTTCCGGCTTGGCCTCGTCGCCGTCCTTCGCGGCCTGGTCTGACCCGTTCTCCTCGTCGCCGTTGCCCCCGCCCGACTTGCGGCGGCGCGAGCGGCGGCGGCGCTTCTTCTTCGGGCGCTCCTCCTCGTCATCCGGACCGCGATCGTCGGAGACATTCGCCTCCCCCTTCTCGTCGGCGCCGGTATCCGCTTCCGCTTCGGAACCAGCCTCGGTCTCGATCTCGGCCTCTTCCTCGTCCGGCTCGTCCTCCGGCTCTTCCGGGGTCCAGGACGTGTCCATGCCGACGACATTGGTGGCCTTCGGGATCACTCGGGTGGCGGTCTTGAACTTCTCGATCGCAAAATCCGGCGCGACCATCTTCGGATCGGCCAACACACGGATCGCCATGCCGTAGCGCGTCTCGATCGTGGCCAGATGCTCGCGCTTGTCGTTCATCAGGTAGTTGCCCACCTCGACGGGTACGGTCACCTTGACCTCGCGCGACCGCTTCCGCGTGCCCTCCTCCTCGAGCGCGCGCAAAATCTGCAACGCGACCGAGTCATCGGACCGGATCAGGCCCGTGCCGTGGCAATGCGGGCATTCCTGCGTCGTCGCCTCGAGCATCCCCGGACGCAGCCGCTGACGCGACATCTCCAGAAGGCCGAAGCCAGAGATGCGACCGACTTGGATACGGGCTCGGTCGTTCTTGAGCGCATCCTTCAGCCGCTTTTCGACGGCGGCATTGTTGCGACGCTCATCCATGTCGATGAAGTCGATGACGATCAGACCGGCAAGATCGCGCAGCTTGGCCTGACGCGCCACCTCGTCGGCGGCCTCCAGGTTGGTCTTGAGCGCCGTCTCCTCGATCGAGCCTTCCTTGGTGGCCTTGCCCGAGTTCACGTCGACCGCGACCAGCGCCTCGGTGATGCCGATAACAATGTATCCGCCGGACTTGAGCTGCACCGTCGGATTGAACATCGAGTCGAGATAGCTCTCGACGCCGTGCTTGGCGAAGAGCGGCTGACCGCCCCCGTCATGCAGCTTAACGTTCTTGGCGTGCGACGGCATGATCAGCTTCATGTAGTCCTTGGCCTGCCGGTAACCGGCCTCGCCGTCGACGATCACCTCGTCGATATCGCGGCTGTAATAGTCGCGGATCGAGCGGTGGATGAGGTTGCCCTCCTCGTAGATCGGCGCAGGCGCGATGGATTTCAGCGTCAGCTCGCGCACCTGCTCCCATTGGCGCTGCAGGTACTCGTAGTCGCGCTTGATCTCCGTCTTGGTGCGCTTCGCCCCGGCGGTGCGCACGATCAGGCCCGCGCCCTGCGGCACGTCGATCTCGGAGGCGATCTCCTTGAGCTTCTTGCGGTCGGCGGCGTTGGTGATCTTGCGGCTGATGCCGCCGCCCCGCGCCGTGTTGGGCATGAGCACGCAGTAGCGTCCCGCCAGCGACAGATACGTCGTCAGCGCGGCGCCCTTGTTGCCCCGCTCCTCCTTGACGACCTGGACCAGCATGATCTGCCGGACCTTCACCACCTCCTGGATCTTGTACTTGCGCGCCTTGGGCCGCGGCGGGCGCGGCGGGCGGATATCCTCGGGGGAATCGTCGTCGGTCACGACCTCGACGTTCTCGTCCTTCTCGGCGGCCGGCGTGTCGGACGGGCTCTCGGGCTCGTCCTTCTTCTTGCGGCTGCGCGAGCGGGAGCGGGATTTCTTCGGCTTCCCCCCCTCGTCGGCGGTTTCGCCCTCGGGCTCGATCGCCTCCATGCCGGCGGGTTCGGGCTTGGCCTCTCCGGGTGCGTCGCCCTGAACGACCGCATCGTCCTCCAGACCGGTATCCTCGGCGATGGTGCGGACGGTGCCGTCGTCGTCATCGTCGTTCTCGGCCTTGGCCATGTCGGCGGCGGCCTCGGACAATTCTGCCGACTGGCCACTCACCACGTCCGGCGCATCCGTCCTGTCCTCGGCGATCACCTGCTTGGCGGGCGGCTTCGTATCGTCCTGCGTGTCGACCTGCGTTCCGGCGGCGTCATCCGGCGCGCCGTCCTGATCCATGTTGGCGTCATCGCCCGAACCGCCATTGGCGTCATCGCCCGTCTCGGCCTTCTTGCGCGACCGCGACCGCGACCGGCTGCGGGACCGGGATTTCTTCGGCGTCTCCGCCCCCTCCTCACCGTTGCTCTCGGCATCGTCGTCGGAGCCGGCATCGTCCGATGCCTTGGCGCCCGCGGCATCCTCTGCGGCGGCCTGCGCCTCGGCATATGCGCGCTCCTCGGCCATGATCGCATCGCGATCGGCCTTGGGGATCTGGTAATAATCGGGGTGGATCTCGGAGAAAGCCAGGAAGCCGTGCCGGTTCCCGCCGTAATCCACGAACGCCGCCTGAAGCGACGGCTCGACGCGCGTCACCTTGGCCAGGTAGATATTGCCCGCAAGCTGTCGCTTGTTCAGGCTCTCGAAGTCGAACTCCTCAACCTTGTTTCCGTCTGCCACCACGACCCGGGTCTCTTCCGGGTGGGTGGCGTCGATCAGCATTTTCTTCGCCATATGTCTTTCCGCGACGGCGCAGCCGCGCCCCTGGGGGTGCGCGCCGGGCCTGTCGTCTTGATGGGGCGTGATCCGCGGGAGGCAGCGCGACGGGGCGGCTTGGCCGCGATCCCGTTTCTTCTATCCATCCCTGCGGCATCGCGCGTCTCACTCCGGCCGGGATCGTCATGCGTCGCCCGGCCTGTTCATGGGCCGGAGAAAGTCCGGTCACCCGTCGCGGACGACCTGGGGTCGCCCGTCATGCTTCCCCCGATGCGTGGACCGATCTGCATGGTCCGGACGGCACGGGGAAGAATTCCCTACCGGTTCCACCGCCCGAGCGTCCGGGGGCAGGACCGTACGACCGTTGTGTTACAGAAATGTCGAGAAGGCAATGGCGGAAGCAGCACTCAAGGCCGCAGTGCGGCCGCATCTCGGCCCCGTGATTTGGGGTCGATCCACCCGCTCCCGACCGGATGTGTCCGTTAAGCGCCCAGCGCCTAGAGGTAGTTCCCCCGGCTGAGCCCGTATTTCGCCATTTTCTCGTTCAGCGTCCGGCGCGGCAGGCTCAACTCCTCCATCACGCCGGCGATGGAGCCGCGGTGGCGGCGCATCGTGTTGTCGATCAGCATCCGCTCGAACGCCTCGACATATTCCTTGAGCGGCTTGCCCTCGGTCGTCACCTGCACCGTCTCGCCCTGCTCCTGGGTGTCGGACATCAGAAGCGACGCGATCGACCCCGTGCCGCGCCGCTGCTGCAGCACGGCCCGTTCCGCCAGGTTGATGAGCTGGCGGACGTTGCCCGGCCACGGCGCCTGAAGAAGCTGCGCCGCCTCCTGCGCGGAAAGCTGCGGCGGCGCGGCGCCGTATTCCTCCCCGAAGGATTCGGCGAAATGGGTGAACAGCGTCAGCACGTCCTCCCCGCGGTTACGCAGCGCCGGCAGGACCAGCTTCATCGCCGCCAGCCGGAAGAACAGGTCCGAGCGCAGCGAATCCTCCAGCGACTTTTCCGGGTCGGACCCGTTGTGGATCGCCACGATCCGCGTCTCCGCGGGCGTGCCCTGTTCGTTGATGAAGGTCAGGAGCCGCGCCTGAAGCGCCAGCGGCAGCGCCTCGATATCCTCCAGCACGAGGGTTCCGCCCCGCGCCTCCTCCACCAGAGGCAGGCCCCCCTCCGTCACCGGCCCGAACAGCTTGGCGCCCAGCTCCTCCTCGCCCAGAGCCGCGCAGGAGGTCATCGCGAAGGTCTTGCCCTGACGCGGGCCGACGGCATGCAGCGCATGCGCCACGAGCGTCTTGCCGGTGCCGGTCTCCCCGTCGATCAGGACATGCGTATCGGCCTGCCCCAGATCGAGGATGTCCTCACGCAGCCGCTCCATCGCCGGTGAGGTTCCGATCAGCTTGCGCATCAGGACCGTGCCGTCCGACAATTCCCGGCGCAGCGCCCGGTTGTCGAGCGTCAACTTGCGCGCCTGCGCCGCGCGCTTCGCCAGATCGGTCAGACGATCCGGGTTGAAGGGCTTTTCCATGAAGTCGTAGGCGCCCAGCTGCATCGCCTCCACCGCCATCGGCACGTCGCCATGGCCGGTGATCATGATGACCGGCAGCGACGAATCCTGGCTCATCAGCCGCTTGAGGAAGGCCATGCCGTCCATGCCGGGCATCCGGATGTCGCTGATGACGACGCCGTCGAATTCGGGCGTGATCTTCTTGAGCGCATCCTCGGCGGAGGCATAGGTCTGCGTCGCGAATCCCGACAGCGCCAGCCACTGGCTGATCGACTGGCGCATGTCCTGCTCGTCGTCGACGATGGCGATTTTCGTCTGTGCGGCCATGACAGCCTCCCTGGATTTGCCGCATCATTCCGCGGCATCAAGCGTCCTATTCAATGGCGGCAGGCGGACCTCGAACACGGCCCCGCCCTGATGCGCGTTTCGCGCGGTCAGCCGCCCACCGAGATCGTTAACGATTCCCGAGGAAATGGCGAGGCCGAGCCCGACCCCCTCGCCCGGCTTCTTCGTGGTATAGAACGGCTCGAAGAGCTGCTCAGGCGCGTCGATCCCGTGGCCGGTGTCCCGCACGGCCAGCACGACCTCCTCGCCCGCCGTCAGCAGGATGTCGAGCTCGGGATCGTCCACGTCGCCCATCGCGTCCAGCGCGTTGCGCACGAGGTTGATGACGACCTGCTCCAGCCGAAGCCTGTCGGCCAAGACCATGACCGGCTCTTCCGGCACGATCTGGCTCAGATGCACCCGCTCCTGGCGCAATTGCGGCTCCATCAGCGTCAGCGCCGCCGAAAGCGCCTCGCGGACATCGACGGGCTGGAACGCGTCGCCCCCCTTGCGGGCATAGGATTTCAGCTGCCGGGTGATCGCGCCCATGCGGTCGATCAGGTCGTCGATTCGCTGGAACGACGACAGCGCCTCGTCGCTGCGCCGCCGCTGCAGCAGCAGTTTCGCCCCGGCGAGGTAGGTCTTCATCGCGGCGAGCGGCTGGTTCAGCTCGTGGCTCACCGCCGCCGACATCTCGCCCAGTGCGGCCAGCTTGGAGGATTGCGCGAGGCTCTGTTCGGTCTCCTGCAACTCCTCCTCGACCCGCTTGCGCTCGGCGATCTCGCGGCCCAACCGCTCGTTCAGGCGGCGCAACTGGTTCGATTCCCGCTGCGCCAACAGCGAACGCAGCGTGGTGCGGCGATTGAGCAGATAGAACCCCAGCGCCAGCAGCAGCGCGAACCCCATGATGATCAACGCGAGCACGCCGTTCACCCGCTCGCGCACCGAATCGTAGCTGGTGAAGCTGACCAGCCGCCAGCCGCGGAACGGCACCCGCGTCTCCAGCTGGATCACCGCGGCGCCCTGATAGAACCGCCCGTCCACATCGTCGATCCCGAACGCCCCGGCCGAGGCCAAAGCCCGCTGCAACGCCGACGGCACGGAGATCGAGTCCAGCGCCGCGTCCAGCGTCAGCCCACGCCAACGCGGCTCGGTCGAGAGAATGACGTTCCCGCCCGCATCCGTCACCGCCACGGCGGCCGTGGTCCCGCGCCAGCGGCTCTCGAACTGCGCCAGGTTCACCTGCACCTGCAGGACACCGAGCTGTCGCGGCCCGTCCTGCACGACGCGGCTGAAGCTGGCCTCGTAGGCGCCCGTCTCGTTGGGATAGATGGTGAAGACGGTGTCGGTCGTGTTCTGCGCCTCGGTGAAGAACGGCGCGTTGCGATGAACCTCGCCCAATTGCTCCCGGTCGGTGGCGGCCACGATTCGCCCGTCCATGTCCAGAAGCCGGATGGAGGCGGCGCCAATCTCGTCCACGTAGGAGATGAGCCGCTGGCTCGAGGTCGAGAAATCCCGCGCATTGAGCGCCTGGATCAGCGTTGGATCGCGCGACAGCAGCAGCGGCACCACCGAATTGCGCTGCAACTCCGACAGGATCGCCCCAGCATAGAGCGACTGGCGCAGTTGCGCACGGTCCCGCGTCGTCTCGACGAACCGGTCGGTCAGGAGGGCGTTGGCGATCCAGATCGCGATGAGGGCGGCGACAATGATCGCGACGATCACCACGCGCACCGTCCATGACAGGCGCGGCAGCACCTCCTCCTCCGCGCCACCGCCGGGAGCGCCCGCCGAAGACGGGCGCATCATGTCCGCCGGGGCGTCCGGATCCGCCTCGGAAGGACGTCGCCAGGGAAGGAAGTCGCGAAAGGCCATGTTCCCGTCTAGCCGCGCCCCACGCCCTGCTCAAGGCGTCGCGGCCCGTTCGGCAAGTCGGCGCTTTCCAATCCGCGTCTCAGGCCGCGACGAGCGCCTGCGCCAGCCCCTTGAACAGCGCGGCCCCGTCGGTGCCCCCCTGCATCGCGTCGCAGGCGCGCTCCGGATGCGGCATCATGCCCAGAACGCGGCGGTTTTCCGACAGGATGCCCGCAATGCCATCCGCCGCCCCATTGGGCGTGACAACATAGCGGAACGCGACGCGCCCCTCCCCCTCAAGGCGGCGGAGCGTCTCGGGATCGGCGGTGTAGTTGCCGTCGTGATGTGCGATCGGGATGTCGATGACCTGCCCCTGCTTGTAGGCGGCGGTGAAGGCGCTCTCGGTCTCCTCGACCCTCAGCGCGACCGTCCGGCAGATATATTTCAACCCGGCATTGCGCAGCAGCGCGCCCGGCAGCATTCCCGTCTCGCACAGGATCTGGAATCCGTTGCAGGGCCCGAAGACATAGCCGCCCCGCACCGCATGATCCGCCAGCGCCCCCGCGATCGGAGAGCGCGCGGCGATCGCCCCGCAGCGCAGGTAGTCGCCATAGGAAAATCCGCCCGGCACGCCGACGACATCGATTCCGTCGGGCAGCGTCGTCTCCTTGTGCCAGACCATCGTGACGTCGAAGCCCGCGCCGCGGAAGGCGACGGCCAGATCGCGGTCGCAATTGGATCCGGGGAAGACGAGGATTGCGGCTTTCATCGAAAAAAGTCCTTCATGATTTCAGCCCCTTGCAGCAATTACCCATGGGTAATCGTCAACCCGCGAAATCCGTGACCACCGCCACGCCCGGCGGCGTCGGCCCGTCAAAGGCCGCAAGTTCCGCCGACACGTCCTGCAACCGCACCTCCCGCGCGACAAGCGGGGACATATCGACCGCCCCCGACGTGATCAAGGCAAGCAGCGACGGATAGCGCCAAGATGGCATCCCGCGCGTGCCGTAGAGCGCGAGATTGCCCTGATAGACGGCGCTCATGTCCACCTCCATCCGGGCGGTGTGCCCGACGGGCATCCCGATCTGCACATGCCGTCCCCGCGGGCGCAGGCACCCCAGCGAGGCGTTGACCGTGGCCGGGATGCCGAGCGCCTCGACCGAGACATGGGCGCCCCCGCCAGTGATCTCGCGGATCTGGTAGGCCGTATCCTCGCCCGCCAGAACCGCCGCATCGATCCCGAGACCGAGCGCGTGGTCCAGCTTCTCGCGCACCACGTCGACCACCACGACCCGCGCCCCCAATGCCCGCCCCAGAAGCGCGGCCGACAAGCCGACGCCGCCGGTTCCATGCACCGCAAGCCACTCGCCCCCCGCAAGCGCGGCCCGACCCGTCAGCGCGTGCCAAGCGGTCGTGACGCGACAGCCGAGCCCCGCGGCAAGGGCCGGGGAGACCTGTTCGGGCAGGTGGGCGAGGTTGTGATCCCGCGGGACGGCCACGTATTGAGCGAACGCGCCCGGCTCGGCGAAACCCGGCAGCCGCTGGTCGAGGCAGGTCGTCTGATGCCCCGAGCGGCATTCCGGACAGGCACCACAAGACAGAATGAACGGCGCGATCACCCGATCGCCCACGCGGAACGTCGCGTCCGGCCCCGCCTCGACCACCTCGCCGCAATATTCATGGCCGCCGATCTGGCCCGGCTTCACCCGCGGATGCTCTCCCACCCAGCCGTGCCAGTCCGACCGGCAGACCCCGCAGGCCGCGACGCGCAGAACGACGCCATCGGGCGGACATTCGGGTTCGGGCACGTCCTCGATGACGAGCGGCTGGCGGTATTCACGAAGTATGGCGGCGCGCATGGTGGTCTCTCCCTCGCAGCGCAGGAAGGCCGAGCGCGGCGCATTTGGCAAGACGCGGCAACGGGCGTCGGGCGGCCATCGGGCACGAGGGACGAAGCCGCCGGCGCGCCTCACATCTCGATGCGGTAGCTTTCGATCACCGTGTTCGCCAGAAGCCGCTCGCACATCGCCTTGACCTCGGCATCCGTCGTGCCCTCGGCGACATCCATCTCGATGAGCTTGCCCTGCCGGACGCTCTCGACCCCCGCGAACCCCATCGTGCCGAGAGCATGGCGCACCGCCTCGCCCTGCGGGTCCAGCACGCCATCCTTCAACATCACCTCGACCCGGACCTTCATCACACTCTCCCGCCAGCATTCCGCCGTGTCGCTACCGCCCGGCCGCGTGTGGTGCAAGCGTCAGACGGCTTCGCGCACCGCCGCGGACCAGCCGGTGGAGGTCCATCCCGCCCGCGCCGCCATGCGCGCGGCCGCGCTGTCGAGACGGTCGAAATCGGCCGCGTAGGGGCTGGCCTGGATCGTGAGGATCAGATCGCCCTCCGCCCGGGTCCGCGCGCCGCCGGGCAGGACGACGAAGCCCAGCTCCTCCAGATCGGAGCGCAACTGGTCGGGGCGCGCGGCAAAGAGGCGCCGGCGGCGGAAGCCGAAATCGACGCGGCGGGCGGAGACGCAATCGTCTCCCTGCCTGCGCAGGATCTGGCGCGACGCCTCGTTGGCGGCGATGACGGCCGTATCGGCCGCGTGGGAAAGATCGGTCACATGCAGCATCGCACCACATCCTCATCTGTCTTCAGACAGCAGGATGGGTGCGCATGGCGACCGCAACGCGGCGCGAATGTGGAATTCCCGGGACGATCCCGTCAGTTTATCAGATGCGGCTTGGTCGCCGGCGCGGAATTCGCGGGCATGACGCCCAGACGCCGCGCGACCTCCGTATAGGCATCCGTGAGCGAGCCGAGATCCCGGCGGAACACGTCCTTGTCGAGCTTCTTGCCGGTCTCGATGTCCCACAGGCGGCAGGAATCAGGGCTGATCTCGTCGGCGAGGATCAGACGCTGGAAATCACCGTCCCAGACGCGGCCGACCTCGATCTTGAAATCCACCAGCTTGATGCCGACGGCCAGCATGCAGCCCGACAGGAAGTCGTTCACCCGCAGGCTGAGCGCGACGATATCGTCGAGATCCTGCTGGCTGGCCCAGTTGAAGGCAATGATGTGCTCTTCGGTCACGAGCGGGTCGCCCAGCTTGTCGTCCTTGAGGCAGAACTCGATGATCGGGCGCGGCAGGGGCGTCCCCTCCTCGATGCCCAGCCGCTTGGACATGGAGCCTGCGGCGACGTTACGCACCACGATCTCCAGCGGGATGATCTCGCAGGCGCGGATCAGCTGCTCGCGCATGTTGAGACGCTTGATGAAATGCGTCGGTACGCCGATCTGGCCGAGACCGACCATGAAGAATTCCGACAGGCGGTTGTTGAGCACGCCCTTGCCGTCGATCACCTCCCGCTTTTCGGCATTGAAGGCGGTGGCGTCGTCCTTGAAGTACTGAACCAGCGTGTCCGGCTCCGGACCCTCGTAGAGGATCTTGGCCTTGCCTTCGTAGACCTTCGTGCGACGGGCCATAATGTCCTCGGATGTTGGGGGCGGATCGTGTGTGACGCGGGACATATGCCCTTCGCCGATATCCCGCAAGCGCGCCGCGCACGTGCCTTCGCGCTTGCCTGACGGGTCGGAGCCGCACATATCAGGTATGAACGCAATCCGAACCGGGAGACGCCCATGTCCAGCTTCGACGACCGCAAGAAGAGCTTCGAGAGCAAGTTCGCCCACGACGCCGAGCTTCAGTTCAAGGTGGAGGCGCGGCGCAACCGGCTGCTCGGCGAGTGGGCCGGCGACCTTCTGGGCAAGGAAGGCGACGACCGCGCCGCCTATGCCCGGGAGGTCGTGAAGTCCGATTTCCAGGAAGCGGGCGACGACGACGTGATGCGCAAGGTCGTGGGCGATCTGGGCGAAAAGGTCCCGGCGGCCGAGGTTCGCGCCAAGATGGATGCGCTGATGATCGAGGCCAAGGAACAGGTGATGAAGGAATCCCTGTAGTTTCGGCGGCTTCTGACGCACCGGACGCCCCGCACATGCGGGGCGTTCATGTTTCTTATGATGATTATGAGTTTGCGCCCCGTGCCCGCCTGCGACAGACGGAAGCGGATGACTGGAGGGTTCCATGCCTGATGCCTTGACCGCCCTGCTCGCCGAGCGCGACTGGATCCTTGCCGACGGGGCGACCGGAACGACGCTGTTCAACATGGGTCTGCAATCGGGCGACGCACCCGAATTCTGGAACGAGACCGAGGTGGACAAGATCCGCGCGCTTCATTCCGGCGCGATGGATGCGGGATCGGACCTGTTCCTGACGAATACCTTCGGCGCCAACGCGGCGCGGCTGAAGCTGCACGATGCGCAGGACCGGGCCCGCGAACTCAGCCGCCGGGGCGCGGAGATCGGCCGGGAGATAGCGGACGCGGCGGGCCGGCCGGTGATCGTGGCCGGGTCGATGGGCCCGACCGGAGAGATCATGGCCCCGATGGGCCCCCTTACACACGAGGAAGCGGTCGCAATCTTTCAGGATCAAGCCGAGGGATTGCGCGAGGGCGGAGCCGACGTGCTCTGGGTCGAGACGATCTCCGCGCCCGAGGAGTTGCGCGCCGCCGCCGAGGCCGCGGCGCGCGCCGAAATGCCGTGGTGCGTGACGATGAGCTTCGACACCGCCGGCCGCACCATGATGGGCACGACCGCCGAGGCGATGACCCGGCTCGTGGAAAAACTGCCGAACCCGCCCGTGGCCTATGGCGCGAATTGCGGTGTCGGCGCGTCGGACCTTGTCCGCACGCTGATGGGGTTCGGCGAGGCGTCGCGCCCGCTGATCGCCAAGGGCAATGCGGGCATCCCGAAATACCAGGACGGGCACATCCACTACAACGGCACGCCGGAATTGATGGCGGAATACGCGGTGATGGCGCGGAACGCGGGGGCCACGATCATCGGCGGATGCTGCGGGACGACGCCGGAGCATCTGCGGGCCATGCGCGCGGCGCTGGAGAGTGCGGAGAAGGGGCCCGCGCCCGATCTGGCCGAGGTTTCGGCGAAGCTTGGCGGGTTCTCTTCCGACAGCGACGGGCTGGACGGGCGGGCACCGACGCGCGACCGCTCCGCCAGCCGTCGGCGCCGGCCGCAGGCCTGATCCGGCGTCCGATCCCCGCAAGCAATTTCGCCGGAGGCGTCTGCCCATGTGCCCTGCGTCAACTCCCGCGTCAGAACAGCGACATCTGCGATCCCGGCACGCGGAACAGGTCGGTTCGCAGCGGGGGCAGACGCTCGGCGAGGCCGGTCTCGCGGCAGGCCCGCGCGAACCGCGTCTGCAGCAGGTCGGCATGGACGCCGCGACCGCGCATCCGCTGACCGAAGCCGGCGTCGTAGAGCTTGCCACCATGGAACTCGCGCACGCGGTTCAGGACGCGGCGAGCCCGGTCGGGATAATGCGCGCGCAGCCACTCCTCGAACAGCGGCGCGACCTCCAGCGGCAGCCGCAGGGGGATCATGCTGGCCGCGACGGCACCCGCATCGGCGGCGGCGCGCAGAACGGCCTCGATCTCGTGATCCGTCAGGCCGGGGATGACGGGCGAGATCATGACGCGCACCTGCACGCCCGCCTCGGCCAGCCGCTCGATCGCGCGCAGACGGCGCAGGGGCGACGGCACGCGCGGCTCCAGCCGCCGCGCAAGCTCCGCGTCGAGCGTCGTCACCGACAGTCCGACGCGGCACAGCCCCGGGCCCATTTCGGACAGGATGTCGATGTCCCGCTCGACCATCGCACCCTTGGTGGTGATGGCGACCGGATGCGCGTGATCGCGCAACACCTCGAGCAGTCCGCGCATGATGCGGCGGTCGCGCTCGATAGGTTGGTAGGGATCGGTGTTGGTGCCGATGGCGAGCATCTTGGGCACGTAATCCTTGGCCCGCAATTCGCGGCGCAGCGCCTCGGCCGCATTGGGCCGAGCGATCAGCTTCGTCTCGAAGTCCAGCCCCGGCGACATTCCAAGCCACGCATGCGTCGGCCGCGCATAGCAGTAGATGCAGCCGTGTTCGCACCCGCGATAGGGGTTCACCGACCGGTCGAAGCCCAGATCGGGCGAGCGGTTGGTGGAGATGACGCGCCCGATCATCTCGTCGCGCGTCTCGGTCCGCGCATGGTCGGGCATGGCCACCTCGCGCGCCACGGCCTCGTAGCGGCCCGCCGCATTCGACAGTGCGCCGCGGCCCGCGACCTCGCGCGAAAGCGGGCCATCCGCGTCGATTTGCCTCTCGTAGCCCATATGCTCTCCTGTTCCGGAACGGGGCGCGAAAACTAGAACATAGGTAGAACACTTGTTAACCCGAAGCAAGCCGCGTCGCCCCAAGCGCCGCTGACGTCGTTTTCCGCGCCGACCGGAACCGACCGGCGGCTCTAACGATTCGAGAAGGAACTGGAGGTCCCAATGTCCGACGACGAAGAAATCATCCTCTCCGAACTCAGCGACGACGAACTCGTCCAGCAGATGTTCGACGACCTCTATGACGGCCTGAAGGACGAGATCGTGGAGGCGGTGAACATCCTGCTGGAGCGTGGATGGCAGCCCTACGACATCCTGACCAAGGCGCTCGTCGGCGGCATGACGATCGTCGGACACGATTTCCGCGACGGGATCCTGTTCGTGCCCGAGGTGCTTCTGGCGGCCAACGCGATGAAGGGCGGCATGGCGATACTGAAGCCGCTTCTGGCGGAAACCGACGCGCCGCGCGTGGGCAAGATGGTGATCGGGACGGTCAAGGGCGACATCCACGACATCGGCAAGAACCTCGTCTCGATGATGATGGAGGGCGCAGGGTTCGAGGTCGTCGATCTCGGCATCAACAATGCCGTCGAGTCGTATCTGGAGGCGCTGCGGCGCGAGAAGGCGGACATCCTCGGCATGTCGGCCCTGCTGACGACGACGATGCCCTACATGAAGACCGTCATCGACACGCTGACCGCCGAGGGCATCCGCGAGGACTACATCGTGCTGGTCGGGGGCGCGCCGCTGAACGAGGAGTTCGGGCGGGCCATCGGAGCGGATGCCTATTGCCGCGACGCCGCCGTCGCGGTCGAGACGGCGAAGGAATGGATGGCGCGCAAGCATAACCAGATGGCGGCCGGCTGACGCGGTTTCCAATGGTCACTCCTGCCAATTCCGGTCGCCCTTCGGCGGCCGGATGGTCGAACGGCACGACCCATGGCAACCGGATGGCGATGTCGGGCGTTGCACTCCCGAACATGTTCAAAGGAGAATGCCATGCGTGCCGCCATCCTGCCCCTCGCCTTCGCCGCCCTCGCGACCCCTGCCCTGTCCGACAACCATGTCGGCGCGCGCGTGACCGGTGACATCCAGAACCGCGATGGCGAGATCATCGGCTCGATCTCCGCGTTCGAGACCGCCTCCGGCATCGTGCGCGTCAGCGTTCAGGCAACCGGCCTGACCCCCGGCCCCCACGCGATCCACTTCCACGAGACCGGCGAATGCGTGGGCGACTTCACGTCGGCCGGCGGCCACATCGCAGGCGGAATGGAGCACGGGCTGGTCGAGGGTGGTCCGCATCCGGGCGACATGCCGAATGCGCTGGTCCAGGATGAACAGGTGCTCGCCGTCGAGGTGTTCAATTCCCGCATTTCCGTCGAGGAGCATCTCCGCGACTCGGACGGGGCGGCCTTCATCATCCACGAGGGGGCGGACGATTACACCAGCCAGCCCTCCGGCGACGCCGGCAGCCGGGTCGCCTGCGCGGTCCTGAACCTCGAGCCGATGTAAGGGGCCGCCACGTCGGCAAGGTGGAAGCGGCGCGCCGAGATGCGCCGCGCCTAGACGTTGGCTGCGTGCAATCCGTCGAGAATGCACGCCGTCAGCTTGGCCGCAGGCAAGGTTATGTCTCCCTTCAGCACCACCTCCCCCGGCCCCGGTTCCTCCAGCGTCCGAAGTTGGCTGTCGAGGAGGGAGGCAGGCATGAAATGGCCCTTCCTTTGCCGCATGCGTTCGGCGATCACCTCCTTGGGTCCCGTAAGGTGGACGAAGGTCACCTCACCCGCCGCATCGCGGATCCGGTCGCGGTAGGACCGCTTCAGCGCGGAACAGGCGACCACGATTGTGTCATCCGCCTGCTTCAGGACCTCGCCGATCTGGTCGAGCCACGGCAGCCGGTCGGCATCGTTCAGCGGCTCGCCCCGCGCCATCTTGTCGACGTTGTGATTCGGATGGAGGTCATCGCCGTCCACGAAGCGCCCGTCGAGCGCATAGGCAAGACGCCGGCCGATCTCGGTCTTGCCGGTCGAGGTCACGCCCATCACGACGATCTTCATGACACATCCTCCCGTCCTTGACGCTGCCGCAAGCCGCTCGTCCTGTCGAGCCATCGTTCGCGCTATCCATTGGCAAACAGCGTCGTTTTGCTCATATTGGATGCGAATAGCAGGAGAATTCCATGCCCCTCGACCGCCTCGTCCTGATCCTCGTGATCGTCGTGCTCGCCGCCATGGCGACGGTCTGGCTGGGGGCTCTGGTCGCGGCCAGCGCTTCGTTTCCGTTCGGATTGGCGCTCCTCCTCCCGGCCTCCCTCCTCGCCTACGTGATCTGGCGCGTGGTCGCCGACCGGATTCGCAGCCGCGATGACGACCATTACGACAGGATGGAGTGAGCGCATGATCATCGTGACCACCGATCAGGTGCCGGGCCGCGAGGTCGCCGAATGCTTCGGACTCGTGAAGGGATCGACGGTGCGGGCCAAGCATGTCGGCTCGGACATCGTCGCGTCTCTGCGAAACCTCGTGGGGGGAGAAGTGCGGGAATATGCCGCGCTTCTGGCCGGCGCGCGCGAGCAGGCGATCGACCGCATGGCCGAGGCCGCTCGCGAATGCGGCGCGGATGCCGTGCTCGCCGTGCGGTTGGAGACGTCGAACATCGCGCATGCCGCCTCCGAGGTCGTGGCCTACGGCACCGCCGTCCGGTTGCGGTGACGCAGGTCGACGACCTTACGCTGACGCGGGAGGGGTTGGACGCCTCCGGCCGCGGTCGCGTGCTCGTCATCTCGTGCGGCGCGCTGGCCCACGAAATCCTGGCAATCCGGAGGGCGAACGGGTTCGATCACATCGATCTGCATTGCCTGCCTGCGATCCTGCACAATCATCCCGAGCGGATCGTACCCGCCGTGGCGGCGGCGCTCGATGCGCGTGCGGGGGGGTACGACCGCGCCTTCGTCGCCTATGCCGATTGCGGGACCGGCGGCGGACTTGCCGCCCTTTGCGCCGAACGCGAAATCGAGATGATCGCCGGGCCGCATTGCTACGCGTTCTTCGAAGGGGTGGAGGCATTTTCCGGTCGCGACGAGATCGACGCGTTCTATCTGACAGATTTCCTCGCCCGGCAGTTCGACGCGTTCGTGACGCGCCCGCTGGGCCTCGACCGCCATCCGGAATTGCGGGACGCCTATTTCGGGCATTACCGGCGCCTCGTCTATCTGGCCCAGACGGACGATCCCGACCTGACCGCCCGGGCCGAGGCGGCCGCCGCCTCGCTCGGCCTCGAATTCGAGCGCCGGTTCACGGGGCTCGGCACATTTGCGGCGGCGCTTCCTGATTGATCCGATGTCCCGGACCGATCACAGGGCAAAAGGAGGCGTGGAACTCTGCCGCAAGCTCGCCTAAACAAGCGGGCATCAAGCGGAGCCGGCCATGACAGAACCCGCCATTACACCTGACCTGATCGCCGCCCACGGCCTGAAGCCCGAAGAATACGAGAGGATTCTCGGTATCATCGGTCGAGAGCCGTCGTTCACTGAACTCGGCATCTTCTCGGCCATGTGGAACGAGCATTGCTCCTACAAGTCGTCGAAGAAATGGCTGCGGACCCTTCCCACCGAAGGGCCGCAAGTCATCTGCGGACCGGGGGAGAATGCCGGTGTCGTCGCGATCGGGCCGGATGCCGACGGGCACGAACTGGCCGTCGTCTTCAAGATGGAGAGCCACAACCACCCCTCCTACATCGAGCCCTACCAGGGCGCATCGACCGGCATGGGCGGCATCCTGCGCGACGTCTTCACGATGGGCGCACGGCCCGTGGCGGCGATGAACGCGCTCAGCTTCGGCCGGCCGGATCACCCGAAGACGCGGCAACTGGTTCATGGCGTGGTCGAGGGGATCGGAGGCTACGCCAACGCCTTCGGCGTGCCCACCCTTGGCGGCGAGGTGCGCTTTCACGCCAGCTATGACGGCAACTGCCTCGTCAACGCCTTTGCCGCGGGTATCGCGCGGGCCGACTCGATCTTCTATTCGGCGGCGTCCGGCGTGGGCCGGCCCGTCGTCTACCTTGGCGCCAAGACGGGGCGCGACGGCGTCGGCGGCGCGACCATGGCAAGCGCGGAGTTCGACGACACGATCGAGGACAAGCGCCCCACCGTGCAGGTCGGCGACCCGTTCACCGAGAAGCGGTTGATGGAGGCGACGCTGGAATTGATGGCGACCGGCGCGGTCGTTTCGATTCAGGACATGGGCGCCGCAGGCCTCACCTGCTCGGCGGTAGAGATGGGCGACAAGGGCAAGCTCGGCATCCGGCTCGACCTCGATGCGGTTCCGGTGCGCGAAACGGCGATGACCGCCTATGAGATGATGCTGTCGGAAAGCCAGGAGCGGATGCTCATGGTCCTCGACCCCGCCAAGGAGGCCGAGGCCCGCGCCGTGTTCGAGAAGTGGGACCTCGACTTCGCCGTCGTCGGCGAGACCATCGCCGAGGACCGCTTCGTCGTCGTGCATGGCGGCGAAGTCCGTGCGGACCTGCCGCTTTCGACGCTGGCCTCCTCGGCTCCGGAATACGACCGCCCGTGGGAGGAGACGCCGCCGCCGGCGATTCTGGCGCCGATCCCCGCGGCCGATCCGATCGACGCCCTTCGCAGCCTGATCGGCTCGCCGAATTACTGCGCCCGCGACTGGGTCGTTCAGCAATACGACACGCAGGTGATGGGCGATTCCGTCGCGCTGCCCGGTCTCGACGGCGGGGTAATCCGCATTCACGGCACCAATCGCGGCCTCGCCTTCACCGCCGACGTGACGCCCCGCTACGTGGCGGCGAATCCGGTCGAGGGCGGCAAGCAGGCCGTTGCCGAGGCCTATCGCAATCTGGTTGCCAAAGGCGCGCGGCCACTGGCGACGACCGACAACCTCAACTTCGGCAATCCCGAGAAGCCCGCGATCATGGGCCAATTCGTGGGTGCGCTGGATGGCATCGGCCAAGCCTGCCGCGCCCTCGATATGCCGATCGTGTCGGGCAACGTCAGCCTCTACAACGAGACGGACGGGAGCGGGATCGACCCGACGCCGACCATCGGCGCGGTCGGGTTGATCGAGGATCTCGATAGGCGGATCGCGTGGGACGTCTCGCAGGGGCTCATCGCGCTGCTGCTCGGGGAGCCGGGCACGCATCTGGGCCGATCTGCGCTTCTGGCGGAGCATTTCGACCGCGATGACGGGGACGCCCCGACGGTTGATCTGGAGGCGGAACGAGCGCGCGGAGAGTTCATCCTCGACAACCTCGACAACATCTGGGCCTGCACCGATCTCTCGGACGGCGGCCTCGCCCTCGCGGCCTTCACGCTGGCCGAGGCGAACGGGATCGGCGTGACGCTGGATGTCAACGGGATCGAGGCGCTGTTCGGCGAGGATCAGGGACGGTATCTCATCGCCTGCTCCTTCGACGCGGCCGAGGCGCTCATGGTCGCGGCCGGCCAGGCGGGCATGCCCCTGACGATGGTCGGGCAGTTCACCGGCGACATGGTCAAGCTGGGCGGCTCCGCCGCACCGATGGCCGATCTGTCGGCGCTCTATCGCGGTACGTTCGAAACGGCGTTCGGGTAAGACGGCTTGCCGCCCGACCCTGACATGCCTAGCTAAAGGTCAACATTGCAGGGAGCCGAGGCATCATGGCCATGCAGGCGCACGAAATCGAAGCGTTGATCCGGGAGAGCTTTCCGGAGGCGCAGATCACGATCACCGATCTGGCGGGCGACGGGAACCACTACGCCGCGGAAGTGGTGGACCCGTCCTTCGCGGGCCAGTCCCGCGTCGCGCAGCAGCGCGCCGTCTATGCCGCCCTTCGCGGCAGAATGGACGGCGAGAACGGCGAATTGCACGCCCTTGCGCTGACCACACGGGCACCGGGATGAGTTACCTCGCCGCGCTGCTCGCGCTCGTGATTCTCGGGATCCTGATCGCCCGCGCGATCTGGATAATGCGTGCCGAGGCGCGCCAGGATAATGGCGGACGACCGCGCGGCGTGCGGCCGGGATCGGGATATACCGAGGTCCAGAGCGAATACTTCTCCGGCTTGGGCGGCGGCAGTCAATCAGCGACCCGCGTCCCCCGGGATCCGCAGGAATATGCCCGTGCCTTCGTGCCCCGCAGGGCGGCACGGCGCGATCATCAAACAAATGGAATACAAAGGAGCGATGGCCATGGCTGACGCAAAGACGCAGATCGACGAAATCGTGAAGGGCGGCGACGTGGTCCTGTTCATGAAGGGGACCAAGGCAATGCCGCAATGCGGCTTCTCCAGCCGCGTGGCGGGTGTCCTGAATTACATGGGCGTGGATTATCGGGACGTGAACGTTCTGGACGATGCCGACATCCGCCAGGGGATCAAGGACTACTCCGACTGGCCGACCATCCCGCAGCTTTACATAAAAGGCGAGTTCGTCGGCGGCTGCGACATCATCACGGAGATGACACTTTCGGGTGAGCTCGACACGATGTTCGAAAAGCAGGGCGTCGCCTTCGACAAGGAAGCGGCGGACAAGATCCGCGAAGCCAACGGCTGATCTTACGGCTTGGCCGCTCCGTCTTTGTCGGCGGGGCGTGCCGGTCGGTTTTCCTGAAGACTTTCGCAATGTTGCGGCAGATCAGTTCATGACGATGAAGCTGAGTCATCGTGATTCTAAACATCAGGTCAGCGAGCGACGCGGTTAAGCCCATTGGGCCACTCATCCAGCTATATGCCGCTTTGCCGCCCTGAACACTCAGAGAGTAACGAAGCCGACAACGCGATACGTTCCGGCCTCGCTCCCTGATGACCATCCCTCATGTCTCAATCGGGCCGGCGCCCCTCCACGTGCTTTCGCAGGCGCGAAGGCTGCGCGCGTTTGCGGCCCTTGTAGGGATTCGCGTCGCCCTGTCCGCGCAGATACAGTCGGATCGGCGTTCCCGGCATGTCGAAATCGACCCGCAGCCCGTTGACGAGATAGCGTGAATAGCTGTCCGGCACCGCCTCGGGATGCGAGCACATGACCACGAACGCGGGGGGCCGGGTCTTGGCCTGCGTCATGTAGCGCATCTTGATGCGGCGGCCCTGCGGCGCGGGGGGCGGATGCTGCTCCAGCATCCCCGAAAGCCAACGGTTGAGCTGCGCCGTGGTCACGCGGCGGTTCCAGACCTCGTGCGCCTTCACGATCGCGGC
Source organism: Jannaschia seosinensis (assembly GCF_001408515.1). GTDB lineage: Bacteria > Pseudomonadota > Alphaproteobacteria > Rhodobacterales > Rhodobacteraceae > Jannaschia > Jannaschia seosinensis. The sequence goes on from NZ_CYPR01000046.1 coordinate 21,639, forward strand.
GTGCAACCTGTCGAGGCCTCGCCCCGTCTTGGCCGAAACCGTCACGAGGGGCGCGCCGCGCAATTGCGGCAGAAGCCGCTCGAAGCTCTCCTTGAGTATGGCAAGCTTCTCCTGCCGGTCCTCCTCAAGGTCCCACTTGTTCACCGCCACCACGACCGCCCGGCCCTCGCGCTCCGCAAGGTCGGCGATGCGGAGATCCTGCGTCTCGAACGGGATTTCCGCGTCGAGGAGGACGACGACCACCTCCGCGAATTTCACCGCGCGCAAGCCGTCGCTGACGGAAAGCTTCTCCAGCTTCTCCACGACCTTGGCGCGCTTGCGCATTCCGGCCGTGTCGAACAGCCGCGCCGGCGTTCCATCCCATTCGAAATCGAGCGAGATAGAGTCGCGCGTGATCCCGGCCTCGGGCCCGGTCAGCAGGCGCTCGTCTCCGATGATGCGATTGATGAGGGTGGATTTCCCCGCATTCGGCCGCCCCACGACCGCGATCTTGAGGGGCCGCTTGGTCGTCGGCGCCCAATCCGCTTCCTCCTCGGCACCGTCCTCGCCGACGCTCACGTCGGTCTCGGCTTCCTCGGCGGCCTCGGTCTTGACGTCGATCAGGGGGCGGAGAACGGCAGCGAGGTCGGCCATGCCTTCCCCGTGCTCGGCGGAAAGACCGATCGGATCGCCAAGGCCCAACCCGTAGGCTTCGAGAAGCCCCGCCTCCGCCTTGACCCCTTCGGCCTTGTTCGCGCCCAGCAGGACCGGGCGCCCCTTGCGGCGCAGAATGTCGGCGAAAACTTCGTCGGTCGGCGTAATGCCCGTGCGGGCGTCGATGAGGAACAGCGCCGCATCGGCCATGTCGACGGCACGTTCGGTCAGGCGACGCATCCGCCCCTGAAGCGAATCGTCCGTCGCCTCCTCCAGCCCCGCCGTGTCGATCACGGTAAATCGAAGGTCGCCCAATCGGGCCTGCCCCTCGCGCAGATCGCGCGTCACGCCCGGCTGGTCGTCGACCAGCGCCAAGCGCTTGCCGACGAGACGGTTGAACAGGGTGGACTTGCCTACGTTGGGCCGTCCGACGATTGCGAGGGTAAACATGGGCCGCTCCGGTGTCAGAAACGCGACCTAGCGCATCGGCCCGTCAACGGAAAGCGTGCAACTCTCCGTCGCGCCCCGTGACGTAGAGCGCGTCGCCGAAGGCGATCGGCCGCGAAGCCGCGCCGCCGGGAATTTCCGCCTGCGCGACCGCGACACCGGTCGTCGGGTCGAACCCCCGCAACACACCATCCGACGAGGCGACCCAAAGCCGCCCACCCGCCAGGACGGGTCCGTAATGGGCATGTATCCCTTCGCGCCGGGAGACGCGCGTGTTGCGGTAGAACGGCAAATCCTGACGCCAGATCACGTCGCCCGTCCGCGCGTCGATCCGCAGAAGCTGTGCCCTGTCGGAGACGGCGAAGACGGATCCGCCCGCCACGACCATGGGTGACACGGCACCATCGTTCGTCGTCCAAAGCCGCTCCCCCGAGGCGGCGGCGACCGCGATTATCCTCCCGGCGGAAGTGCCGGCATAGACGACGCCATCCGAGACGACCGGATCCCCGGTGATGTCGCCCACCTCGTTATAGGCCACGCCACGGCGCACGCCCGAAATCGAGGTGCCCCAGACACGCAGGCCGGATTCGCGCAGCGTCGCCACCAGATCGCCGGAACCGAAGGGAAAGATCACCGTGCGGGCGGTAACGGCCGGTGCCGGCGCGGTGGCCATGACCGTCGCGGCGGGAGCGGTCGCGACCTCCCATCGAATACGTCCGTCGGATGCGTCGAGGGCGAAGGCGCGGCCGTCGCGGCTGACCAGATATACGATCCCATCCGCCACCTTGGGCGTGGTGATCGGTGCGTCGACGCGCTGGATCCAGAACGTGCGCCCCGTCGCCGCATCGAGCGCGTGCAACTCGCCGAAGCCGGTCGAAACGTAGACGACGCCGCCGACCGCCGCGAGACCGCCGCCCGACGCCTCGCCCGCGCGCTCCGATCCGGGGACCAGACTGCGCGACCAGAGCGTCGCGCCCGTCACCGACGTCGCCGAGATGCTGGCCAAGGCATCGAGGGTGAAGATGCGGCTTCCGTCGGAGACGGGATCGGCGGTGATGCGCCGGCGCAAAGCGCTGCCGGCACCGATATCGGCCGACCAGACGCGTGCGGGCGCCGGCGACAGGGTCGCGTGACCCGGATCGTTCGTCAGGTTGCCGACCCGCATGGTCCAGTCCGGCAGGCGCCGCGGCGGCGGAAGGGACAGGGCGGGGATGCCGGCGCGGCCCGCATTCTCTCCGGAGGCCGCATCGAGCACGCCGATGCCGCCGGCATTGCCCGCCCGCACGGGAATCCGTTCGCCCGACAGGATCACTTCGGGCTCGCTGCAACCGGCAAGGACAAGCGTTCCGGCGATCGCGATGCTGGCGATCAATCTCATGAAATCTGCCCCCGTCCGGCCCATTCGGGCTCCATCCTCTCGCGTCGGCATGGCGATCAAGCCGGCGCGACTTCTTCCCCGAGGGCGACAATCAACTGCTGCGCACGGCGACGCAAGGCCGGCGTCGTCTCCGCATCCTCCGTCAGCGCGCGCAGGAGCGTCAGCGCGGTGGCCCGGTCTCCGGCCGCGAGAGCGCGGAGCGCCTGCTGCTCCACCGCGAGGGTGCGGTAGGGCGCGCCGGGCGCGGCGAGTTCGTCGAGGATCGCGCCGTCGCGCGCCGCATCGCCGGTGCCCCCGGCCAGCACCACCTTCATGAGCGCAAGATGCCGGTAATTCGCGTCGATGCCGGGCTGGTTGGCCAAGGCCAGCAGTTCCGCGCGCGCGGCTTCCGTATCGCCGTTGCCGGCATTCAGCGCCGCCGTCGCCTCAAGAAACGACAGTACGGCCGCCTGCGACGGCTCGGCCGGCGTGATCCCGGCCAGCGCATCGCGCCGCGCCGCCAGATCGTCCGCGCTCAGCGCAGCCAGCACCGCATCGCCGAAGGCCTGCGCCCGCGCCGCCTCGCGCGAAGCCGACCATTCCGACCAGATCGCTCCGCCGACAAGCAGCAGCACCGCCAGAACCGGCACCCAGCCCCAACGGCGCATCAACCCATAGAGCCGATCGCGGCGGACCTCTTCGTTCACCTCTTCGATGAAACTCTCGCTGTTGGACATTCCAGCTCCCTCCGGATCGGTCGCGGCTGGGTCTTAGCCCAGACCCCGACAGGGGCCAAGCCGCAAAGGCGGATCATCGACGGTTCGACATGCGCGAGGGCTTGGCCGCGCGTTGAAAATTCGCCATCTGGCGTTTACCTCGACCGCGTACTGGGGACTTGTTTTGCTGCTTTGCAGTGACTACAAAGTGAACCACTCGGTTCAGTTTTCGGTCCACTGGGTTGGGCCGCCTCCGCCGTGCCGCCCGAAAGGCCAGAGATCATGCGCTTTTTCCCCGTTCTGACCGCGATACTGGTTTGCGTCGCGCTGTTCTTCGTGGTGCTTCAGCGCGAAGTCCTGTTCGAGCGGGCCGCGATGCTGACGGGTGATATGGACGCGCCCGCCCTCGCCGCGGCCGCGGCCGAGGACGTTCCGGCCGATACGGGGCCGCGCGCGATCGCCACCACCCAGGCGGCCGACAAGGGCGCGGTTCACGTCGTCGCCTTGCGGTCGCAGGCCCAGGACGTACCCGACGCCATCATGGTGCGCGGTCAGACCGAGGCGGCGCGCGAGGTCACGTTGACCGCCGAAACCAGCGGCACCGTGATTTCCAAGCCGATTCGGCGGGGCGCGCTCGTCGAGGAGGGACAGGTTTTGTGCGAGCTCGATCCCGGCACGTCCTTCGCCGATCTGAGCGAGGCGGAGGCCCGTCTCGCGGAGGCCCGCGCGCGCGTTCCCGAAGCGCAGGCCCGCGTACCCGAGGCCGAGGCGCGGCTGGCGGAGGCGCAGGCGCTGCGCGACGAGGCCCGGATCAACCAGAACGCCGCCTCCCGCCTCTCGGAGGAGGGCTTCGCCTCGCAATCCCGTCTCGCCGGTACCGAAGCGGCACTCCGCGCGGCGGAGGCGTCGGTGACATCGGCGCAGGTCGGGCTGGAGACAACGCAGGCAGGCATCGAGTCGGCGCAGGCCGGGATCGAGGCCGCGGCGGCCGCCGTCGAACGTGCGCGCCTCATGATCAGAAAACTGACGATCAAGGCGCCGTTTTCCGGCCTGCTGGAGACGGACACGGCAGAAATTGGCCGGTTGCTTTCTCAGGGTCAGGGCGAATGCGCGACGATCGTGCAACTCGATCCGATCCGGCTCGTGGGATATCTGCCGGAAGCGCAGGTCGACGATGTCCGCGTCGGGGCCGCCGCGCGGGCGCAACTCGCGTCCGGTCGGGAAGTCGTGGGCGAAGTGACGTTCGTCAGCCGCGCCGCAGACGAGTTGACCCGGACCTTCCGCGTCGATGTGACCGTGCCGAACGCCGATCTTTCGATCCGCGACGGCCAGACCGCCGAGATCATCATCGCGACCGAACCGACGGAGGCGCATCTGGTGCCGGCCTCGGCGCTGACGCTGGACGATGACGGGCGGCTCGGCGTCCGCGTGGTCGACGACGGCATCGCCGGGTTCGCACCCGTCGAGCTGATCCGCGACACGGTGGATGGCGTCCTGCTGGGTGGACTGCCGGAGAATGTCGCGATCATCACAGTCGGGCAGGAATACGTCACCGCCGGCGTTCCGGTGCGCGTCACCTACCAGTCGGAGATCGGCCAATGACCGGAATCATCGACTGGGCCGCATCGCGGGCCCGGATGGTTCTGGCCTTCGTGGTCCTGTCCATCGTGGCGGGCACGGCGGCCTACATCTCGCTTCCCAAGGAGGGCGAGCCCGACATCGACATCCCGGGCATCTTCGTCTCGGTCCCCTTCCCCGGCATCTCCGCCTCCGATGCGGAAAAGCTGCTCGTCAAGCCGATGGAGACCCGCCTGAAGGAGCTCGACGGCCTCAAGGAGATGACGGCCACCGCGGCGGAAGGGTTCGCGGGCCTGTTCCTCGAATTCGAGTTCGGCTGGAACAAGTCCGCCACGATCGCCGACGTGCGCGACAAGATGAGCCAGGCCGAGGCCGAGTTTCCCGCCGGGGCGGAGCAATACCTGATCGAGGAAATCAACTTCTCCGAGTTCCCGATCCTCATCGTGTCGCTGTCGGGCACGGCGCCCGAGCGGACGCTCTTGCGGCTGGCCAGCGACCTGCAGGACCGCCTGGAGGCGATGCCGCCGATCCTCGAGGCCGGTCTCGCCGGTCACCGCGACGAGATGCTGGAGGTGCTGATCGACCCGCTCGCGCTCGAGGCCTACAACGTCACGGCCGGAGAGCTTTCGAACGTCATCACCAACAACAACCTGCTCGTGGCGACCGGATCGGTCGAAACCGCGTCGGGCGCGTTTCCTGTCAAGATCCCGGCATCGTTCGACGGGCCGCAAGATGTCTATGAACTGCCGGTCAAGACCGACGGTGACCGGATCATCACGCTGGGCGACCTTGCGACGATCAACCTGACCTTCGAGGACCGCGAGGGCACGGCACGCTACAATGGCGAGACGACGGTCGCCCTACAGGTCATCAAGCGGAAGGGCTTCAACATCATCGAGACTGCGCAGGACGTGCGCGAGGAGGTCGCGGCCGAGGTCGCATCCTGGCCCGAGGAATTGCGCCAGGCGGTGAACGTGCAGGTCACGCTGGACCAGTCGCGGACCGTCCGCTCGATGGTCAGTCAGCTCGAGGGATCGGTCCTCACCGCCATCGCACTGGTGATGATCGTGGTTCTGGCCGCGCTTGGCACGCGCTCGGCCCTTCTGGTGGGTTTCGCCATCCCGACCTCGTTCCTGCTCAGCTTCGCGATCATGGCGGTCGTCGGGATCACCATCTCGAACATCGTGATGTTCGGGCTGATCCTTGCGGTCGGGATGCTGGTGGATGGCGCAATCGTCGTCGTCGAATATGCCGACAAGCGCATCCAGGAGGGCACGGGTCCGATGCGCGCCTATACCGAGGCTGCCAAGCGGATGTTCTGGCCGGTCATCTCGTCCACGGCGACGACGCTTTGCGCGTTTCTGCCGATGCTGTTCTGGCCCGGCGTCGCGGGGGAGTTCATGGGCAACCTGCCCGTGACGCTGATCTTCGTCCTGTCCGCCTCGCTGGTCGTGGCGCTGGTCTATCTGCCGGTGCTCGGCGGTGTGGCCGGCCGGATCAGCCGCCTGTTCGCGACCGGGTCCGGCTGGCTTCGCCGGCATTTCCCGTGGTGGGTGCGGGCCGCGTTCACCTTCGCATCGGCTTGGTTGATGATCGTGGCCATCCTTCAGACGCTCAACCCGCGCTATCTGCTGCCGGACGGGGCACCCGCAGCGCCGGTTTTCGGCCCGCTCCTCTTCGTGGCCGCCGCGGGGCTGCTTTCCACCACGCTCGGCTCGGTGACGTTCGCGCGGCGCGAACGCCGGGTCCGCTCGGGTTATCGGCGGTCGGCCTTCGGACGTCTGGTCAACCTGATCGTCGGCAACCCGGTCGGGCCGGTCGTGGCCGTGGTCGCCGTCGGCTTCGCGGTCGTCGCGACCTTCACGACCTTCGCGGCGCACAACAACGGTGTGGAATTCTTCGTCGAAAGCGAGCTTGAGCAGGCGAACATCTATGTCCGCGCGCGCGGCAATCTTTCGCTGCAGGAGAAGGATGCGCTCCTCGCCCGGGCGGAACGCATCGTGCTCGAGACGCCGGGCATCCAGTCGGCCTTCGCCTTCGCCGGCGATGGCGGCCTGAACACCAGCGGGCCGAGCGGCGGCGGCGCGCCCGGCGACACGATCGGGCAGGTCCAGATCGAGATGGTGCCTTGGGAGGAGCGGCCGACCGTCGCCGTGCCGTGGTTCGATATGTTCGGCATCACGGTGACCACGCAACGCGTCGATCCGGCCTTCGATGGTGACGAGATTGCCGAGAACGTCCTGGCCCGTCTGCGCGACCTGCCGGGGATCCAGGTCGATCTGTCGGCCCAGGATCGCGGCCCCACCTCGGGCAAGCCGGTCCATCTGCGCCTGCGCGGCGACGATTGGGAGGAGCTTCTGGCGGCGACGGCCAGGATGACCGATGTCTTCGAGGCCACGCCCGGTCTCATCGACGTGGAGAACAGCCTGCCCCTGCCCGGCATCGACTGGGAGATCGACGTCGATGTCGAGAAAGCCGGACGTTTCGGCGCCGACGTCGCGACGGTCGGCGCGATGGTGCAGCTCGTCACGCGCGGCATCCTGCTCGACACGATGCGCGTGCCCAGCTCCGACGACGAGATCGACATCCGTGTGCGCCTGCCGGAGGAAGACCGCGTTCTGTCGACTCTCGATTCGCTAAAGGTGCGGACTATCGACGGCCTGATCCCGCTGGCGAACTTCATCACGCGCAAGCCTGTCCCGCAACTCGCGCAGATCGACCGCATCGACGGGGAGCGGTTCTTCGATATCAAGGCCGACGTGGCCGGCGATCTCGTCAAGCTGACCGATGCCGATGGGGCGGTGCAGGGGCTCGTGCCGGCGGCCGAGGCGGAGGGGTCGGACGACACCGCCATCCCCGTCACCGCGAACGAGCGGATCGCCGTGCTGACCGAAGTGATCGAGGCGGGCGATTACCTGCCCGAGTCCGTGGGCTGGGAATGGACCGGCGATCAGGAGGAGCAGGCCGAGAGCCAGGCCTTCCTGCAGACCGCATTCATGGGGGCGCTCATGCTGATGTTTATCATCCTGCTGGCGCAGTTCAATTCGGTGTACAACTCGATCCTGGTCCTTCTCGCCGTGGTTCTGTCGACGACAGGCGTTCTGATCGGAATGCTGGTCATGGATCAGGCCTTCTCAATCATCATGACAGGAACCGGCATCGTCGCGCTCGCAGGAATCGTGGTGAACAACAACATCGTGCTGATCGACACCTATCAAGAATACAGCCAATACATGCCGCAGCTGGAGGCGATCACCCGCACCGCCGAGGACCGCATCCGACCCGTTCTGCTGACGACTTTGACGACGATGGCGGGCCTCGCGCCGATGATGTTCGGCCTGTCGCTCGACTTTATCGGCGGGGGATATTCGATCGGATCGCCGACGGCCCTGTGGTGGACGCAGCTCGCGACCGCCGTGGTCTGGGGGCTGGGCGTGGCCACGGTACTGACCTTGATCTTCACACCCGCGATGCTGGCTGGGCGGGTCTGGGTCGCGGCCTACGTCCAGGCGCTCGGTCGTCTGCTCGGCCGCCTCGGCATGGGGCGTAGCAGCCGCTACGCCGAGGACTGGGCCCTGCGGCGCCAGGTGCGCCAAGTGCGCAACCCCCTCCTGCTGTGGACGGAGGAGGAGATGTCGGGGGTCGGTCCCGCTCGGCCAAATGGCGCCGAGGCCGAAGACGCTCTCGCGAACGAGCCCTTCCGTCCGCCCCTGCGGGCGGCGGAGTAATCAGCCAGACGCCTACGTTCATTCCGGCGCCGCTGATCCGACGATCTTGGATGCGCAGAAAGCAGGCATTTCGCAACAATTCCGGTGGTCACTCCGGAATGTTGCAACCGCAGCATTGATCGCGGTGCATTGCAGATACAGAACAAGCTTATCGAAGCGGCACGGTTATCCTCCTCCCGGCCCGCCGCTTCGCAGAACCGGATCGGCCTCGCTCTTCTCCTCCCTCGGAGCGAGGCCGTATTTCCACCTCAATTCAGTCAAGAATCGTTCATGATTTCCTGCGATAGGAAGGCATCTTCATCCGCTTCCGGACCGTTCCGATGATCCAGCCATCCCAGCCTCAGCAACCCGCCACCCCAGCCCCCGCACCGATCCAGCGAAAGCCCCGACCGGTACGTTTCATCGACTGGGCGTCGATCTAAGGCTGCCGGCCACCCCGACCTCGACGCCATGCGCGGTCGGGGTGTCCCCATACTGACCGGATACGTTTGGCGAAACTGCGCGCCACGCGCTTATTTTGTGCCGAACATCCGGTCGCCGGCATCCCCGAGGCCGGGCACGATATAGCCGTTCTCGTTGAGACGCTCGTCGAGGGCGGCGGTCACGATGGGCACATCGGGATGCGCCTCCTTCATCCGCGCTACCCCCTCTGGCGCGGCGAGCAGGCAGAGAAAGCGGATGTTCGTCGCGCCCTTGGCCTTGAGCAAATCGACCGCCGCCGCGGACGAATTGCCGGTGGCGAGCATGGGATCGACCGCGATCACCAGCCGGTCCTCAAGCTGCTCCGGCGCCTTGAAGTAGTACTGCACAGGTTGCAGCGTTTCCTCGTCGCGGTAGAGGCCGACAAAACCCACGCGCGCCGAGGGGACCAGTTCGAGGATACCGTCCAGCAGCCCGTTCCCCGCACGCAGGATCGAGACCAGCGCCATCTTGCGTCCCGCCAGTGTCGGCGCGTCCATCGGCTGGACCGGTGTGTCGATCCGCTTGGTCGTCATCGGAAGCTCGCGCGTGACCTCGTAGGCCAGAAGCTGACTGATCTCGCGCAGAAGCTGGCGGAACACGGCCGTCGAAGTGTCGCGGTCGCGCATCAGCGTCAGCTTGTGCTGCACCAGCGGGTGCGTGACGATGGTCAGGTGGTCCATTCAGGCCTCATCAAGTCGGTCGAGAAGCATCCTGCGCGTTGCGGCGTCGCAGAAGGCCGCCTCCGCAGCGTTGCGGTTGATCTCACGGAAGGTGGCATCGTCCCAGGCGAAGGCACGGGCGAGGGCAGCATATTCGGCATCCATGTCTGTATGGAAGAAGGGCGGATCGTCCGTCGAGACCGTCACCTTCACGCCCCGTTCGCGCAGGGTCTCGATCGGGTGGGACGCGATGTCGGCATAGACCCCGAGCGCCACGTTCGAGCCGGGATTGACCTCGAGCACGATCCCCTCCTCCGCCAGCCGCCGAACCAGCGCGGGATCCTCGATCGCCCGCACACCGTGGCCGATTCTCGTCACGCGCAGGTCGTCGAGCACGGCGCGCACGCTTTCCGGCCCGCCGAATTCACCCGCATGCGCCGTCAAACCGAGCCCGGCCTCGTGCGCCATGTCGAAGGCAGGGGCGAAGTCCCGCGGATGAAGCAGCCCCTCGTTCCCCGCCAGACCGAACCCGGTGACGAAATCCCCCGCGGTCTCGACGGCGCAACGGGCGGTCTCCAGCGCCTTCTCCGGCCCGAAATGGCGGATCGCGGTGACGACGCCGCGCATCTCGATCCCGGGCACCTGTGCCGCCCCGGCTTCGATCGCGGCGAGGTAATCCCGCCACGCGCCCACATCCCGCCCGCCGCAGAAGTCGGGGCTGAGGAAGGCTTCGGTATAGATCACGCCGTGGGCCGCCGATTGCTCCAGCACCGCACGGGTTAGCCGCTCGTAATCCTCCGGCTCGCGCAGCACCTGCGTCGCGACCTCGTAGGCGGCCAGAAAGCCCGGAAAATCCTCATACGCATAGGCCCCGGCGGCATCGAACAGGCCGACCTGATCGACACCCTTTTCGGCTGCCATCTTGCGGATCAGGGCGGATGGCGCACCGCCCTCCAGATGCAGGTGCAACTCGATCTTGGGCGACCAGGTCACAGGAAGCTCCGCCCCGGCCCGACCGGCGCCAGCCCCAGATATGCGCAGACCGACGCGCCGACATCCGCGAAGGCCAGCAGCCCCGCTTCGCCCGCCATTCCGGCGCAGAGCACCGGCACCCGTTCCCGCGTGTGGTCGGACCCCCGCCATGTCGGATCGTTTCCGTGATCGGCGGTGAAGATCATCAGATCGCCGGGCCGCATCACCTCGAGGATTGGCGGCAGCGCGGCGTCGAACCATTCCAGGTGCCGCGCATAGCCCGACACGTCGCGGCGGTGACCGTGAATGCTGTCGAACTCCACGAAATTGGCAAAGGTGAGCGAGCCGTCGGGCATGTCGCGCACCGCGTCGGCCAGATGCCGCATCAGCATGTCGTCCGGCCCCTTCGCCGACGTATCGATCCCCTTCATCGAGAAGATGTCCCCGATCTTGCCGATCCCGTGCACCTTGCGCCCCGCCTCCTGCGCCGCATCCAGCATCGTCGGCGCGGGGGGCGTGATCGCGAAATCGCGGCGGTTCGACGTGCGGGTCCAGTTCCCGTCCGAGCCCACGAAGGGGCGCGCAATGACGCGGCCCACCTTCATCGCATGCAACGTCGGCGCGACCGCCTCGCAAAGCGCAAGCAGACGGTCGAGCCCGAAGCGCTCTTCATGCGCGGCGATCTGGAATACGCTGTCGACGGAGGTGTAGCAGATCGGCCAACCGGTCCGCAGATGCGCCTCCGCCTCCTCCTCGATGATGAGCGTGCCCGACGCGTGCCGGTTCCCCAAGATGCCCTCCGTGCCCGCGGCGGCGCAGACTTTGGCCACCAGATCGGGCGAAAAGCAGGGCTCCGTCTTCGGGAAGTAGTGCCATTCCCAAGGCACCGGCAGGCCCGCCAGCTCCCAATGGCCCGAAGGCGTATCCTTGCCGAGGCTGATCTCCGTCGCGGCGCCCCAGAGCCCCTTCGGCGTCGCGTCGAGCCCCGGTGTCGCCGCGCCCGACGCCAACCGGATCGCCGCACCCAGCCCCAGCGCGTCGAGATGCGGCAGGCGAAGCGACCCCGACCGCCCCTCCTCCGCAAGGCCCGCGGCGCAGGCCTGCGCGATATGTCCGAGCGTGTTGGCTCCGGCATCGCCGAACGCCTCGGCATCCGGCGCGCCACCGCATCCGACGGAGTCGAGAACGACGACGAAGGTGCGGCGCGGCGTGGTATTCATCGGAGCGTCTCCTGAACCAGTTGGGGCGGCGTGACGGCGCCACTCTCCATCTCCATCGCATGCGCGACACGCTCCGCCGCTTCCGCGGCCGCCTCGCCGTCGGCGGCATGGACACGGGCAAGCGGCTGGCCTTCGGTGATCACCGCGCCAAGCTGCGCAAGGTGGCTGAGACCGACGGTCGGGTCGATGCGGTCATCCTCGCGCCGCCGCCCGCCGCCAAGATCGACCACGATCTCGCCCAGCGCCCGCGCATCGATCCGCGCCATGACCCCCGGCCGGTCGGCGCGCAATTCCGCCACGACCGGCGCGGCCGGCAACCTGTCGCGCCAGCGTTCGGGAAAATCCGTCGGCCCGCCCTGCGCCGCGATCATACGTCCGAACACCTCCGCCGCGGCGCCGGAGGTCAGCGCCATTTCGATCCGGGCGGAGCCCTCGTCGGCATCCGCAACCATCCCCGCCAGCGCAAGCGCCTCGCCCCCGAGCGCCCGGGCCAGCGTCACGAGCCGCAGGGAGCGCCGCGCGCGCGGCTCCGTCAAAGCCTCCATCGCGGCAATGACCTCCAGCGCGTTGCCTGCGGCGGTCGCGGCAGGCTGGCTCATGTCGGTCAGAATGGCCGAGGTCATCACCCCGTTCGCCTGCCCCGTCTCGACCAGCGCGGCGGCCAACGCGCGCGCCGCCTCCGGATCCGCCATGAAGGCGCCGGAGCCGGTCTTGACGTCGAGCACCAGCGCCTCGATCCCCTCGGCAAGCTTCTTCGACAGGATCGATGCCACGATCAGATCGAGGCTCTCGACCGTCCCGGTGACGTCGCGCACCGCATAGAGGCGGCGATCGGCCGGCGCGATATCCGCCGTGGCCCCGACAATCGCGCAGCCGACCCTGCGCACGACGTCCTGCAACTCGTCGGTCTGCATCTCGACGCGCAGGCCCGGAATGGCCGACAGCTTGTCGAGCGTCCCGCCCGTATGGCCCAGACCACGCCCCGAGATCATCGGCACGTAAGCCCCGCAGGCCGCCAGCGCCGGCGCGAGAACCAGCGACACGCAATCGCCGACGCCGCCGGTCGAGTGCTTGTCGATGACCGGTCCCGGCAGGTCCCATTCCAGCACCTCGCCTCCGTCGCGCATCGCGCGGGTCAGGGCCGCGCGGCCGGCGGGCGTCAGCGGCGTGTGGCAGATCCCCATGGCAAAGGCTCCGGCTTGAGCATCCGAAACAGACCCCTCGGCCAGCCCCTCGGCGAAGTCGGACAGCCGCTTCGGCCCCGGCGCCTCGCCCCGACGCAGGCGGGCCAGCGTATCGCGCGGACTGATCACGCCATATGCCCCGCATCGAACGCACCCGGCAGCAGGGCGGCGATCGTCGTGCGCATCTCCTCCCCCGAGGCGGTCGCGATCGTCACCGGCACATCGCCCGCACCGAACTCCGCCAGCTTCTGACGGCAACCACCGCAGGGCGGAACGGGGCTGGGCGATCCAGCCACGACATAGACCTCGGCCAGCCGTGTCTCACCCGCGGCAATCATGGCGGCGATGGCGCCCGCCTCGGCACAGGTGCCCTCGGGATAGGCGGCGTTCTCGACATTGCAGCCGCGATGGATCGCGCCCGAAGCCGTGCGGATTGCGGCTCCCACCAAAAAGCCGGAATAAGGCGCATAGGCGTTTTCGCGCACAGCAAGCGCGGCATCACGCAGATCGCTCATCGAAGCCTCCGGTCCTGGGTGCAAGGATCCGCTCCTGATTGGCGTCCGCCGCTCTCGGATGCAACCCCTGCCCCGGCGGCCGACACGCCCGCCGAACAACGATACGACAACCGAGCGAACGACCTACCGGACACGAAGCCGCCTCTCACGAACTGACGCACGTGGCCCGCGCCCGCCCTCTTCTGGCCAGAAATACCTCGAAAAGCGCGAGGCGACTGGAAATCGGCACCACGTTCGCCTCGCAGGCTTTTGGCACGATTGCGGCCCGGCAATCGAATTCCGGCCGCCCGGTCATGTGTCCGGCGTTTGCAAAGGTGGGGGAGCCGTCGCAGATCAAGTCGCGTACACGATCTGGATGCACATGGTTGATGACGACGGGCGTCACATCGCACGGCGCGTGCCCCGCCGCATTGATCGCGCGACTCATGCCCGCCGCATCGAGCCCCGTGTCGAACAGGACCAGCTCATCCTCAATGGCGACCAGCGCGGGCGGGAAGACGAACTGCGCGACGCAGGTCGGAAGGAACGCCTCTTGGCTAGCTTGCGCAAAGGTCTGGGAGTCCATGCCCCCCATGTCGCCCAGTGCGACACCCCGAGCAGTCGGCCGGCCCGGTTCATCCGCATGTGCAGCGGCGCGCGCAACGGACAGTTCCGAGGACAGGAAACGCCGCGGAGATACGCGTGTCGCAATAGATGACGTCTCCCAAGGCAACTTCCATAAAATACGCCTACGAACCTAGCGCAGACCCCGCGACCAACGAGAACCAGGTCCCAAGCCTTGCCTCGCCCCGGTCCCGGTGGCACATCGCCCGGCAAAGGAGCTTTCCGATGCCCGACACCAAGACCGTCACTCGCTTCGCCCCCTCGCCCACGGGGCACATCCATGTGGGGAACCTGCGAACGGCGCTGATGAACTGGATCATCGCGCGCAAGGCGGGCGGCACGTTCATCCTGCGGCTCGACGATACCGACCCGGACCGGTCCCGCGATGAATATGCCGATGCGATCCGCGAGGATCTCGAATGGCTTGGCCTGACTTGGGACCGTGAGGAACGGCAATCCCTGCGCCTCGACCGCTATGCGGCGGCGGCGGACAAGATGCGCGCGGATGGCCGTCTCTACGAAGCGTTCGAGACGCCGACGGAGCTGGACCTCAAGCGCAAGAAGCAGCTTAACATGGGCCGCCCGCCCGTCTACGACCGCGCCGCACTGGAACTGTCGGATGCCGACCGCGACCGTCTGCGCGCCGAGCGGGGCGGCCACTGGCGCTTCAAGCTAGATCAGGAGCGGATCGAGTGGAATGACGGCATCCTCGGCGAGCTGTCGATCGATGCGGCCTCGGTTTCCGATCCGGTGCTGATCCGGGGCGACGGCCAGGTGCTCTACACGCTCGCCTCGGTTGTGGACGACACCGAGATGGGCGTGACGGATGTGGTGCGTGGCTCCGATCACGTCACCAACACCGCCACGCAGATCCAGATCATCGACGCGCTCGGCGGAACGCCACCGGCCTTCGCGCACCATTCCCTCCTGACCGGTCCGCAGGGCGAGAGCCTGTCGAAGCGGCTGGGCACCCTGTCCCTGCGCGACCTGCGCGCCTCGGGGATCGAACCGATGGCGCTCCTGTCGCTGATGGCGCGCCTCGGCTCCAGCCAGCCGGTGGAGCTGCGCAGCTCGCTCGACGAGATCGTCGAAGGTTTCGACCTGTCGCAATTCGGTTCGGCCCCGACCAAGTTCGACGTGGCCGACCTGCGGCCGATGACGGCGAACCACCTGCAATCCCTGCCGCTTTCGGCTGTCGAAGACGACCTCGCCGCGATCGGCGTGCCCGAGACGGAGCGGGCGCGTGTCTGGAACGTCGTGCGCGACAATATCGGCAGCCGCGCCGAAATCGCGGATTGGTGGCGCCTGATGACCGAAGGTGCCGAGCCGGAGATCGGCGAGGAGGACCGGGCCTTCGTGGAGGATGCGCTGACGCGCCTTCCGGACATGCCCTGGACCGCGGAGAGCTGGTCCACCTGGACCTCGGCGGTCAAGGAGGCGTCGGGCCGCAAGGGCAAGGCGCTGTTCAAACCGCTGCGCGCCGCGCTGACGGGCCGCGACGCGGGCCCCGATATGGGCGACCTGATGCCGCTGATGCGCGCCCGGCCTCGGTTGCGCTGACGCCCCCCCGCGGACCGGACGACGGATGCCGCGCACTTCGCGCCGGGTCACGCCCGCGTGACGCCAGGGTTCGGCACCTTGTCCCGACCGCCCCGCCGGGCCCATCTTGGCTGCAACAGACAGGATGATCCGATGCCCACCGAACGCTTCACCTTCCGCGGCCATGACGGCCATGACCTCGCCGCCCGGCTGGACCTGCCCGATGGGCCGCATGTGGCGACTGCGCTGTTTGCGCATTGCTTTACCTGCGGCAAGGATATCGCCGCCGCCCGCCGCATCGCCGCACGGCTGGCGGGAATGGGCTTTGCCGTCCTGCGCTTCGATTTCACCGGGCTGGGCCATTCCGGCGGGGAGTTCGAGAACACGTCCTTCTCGTCCAACGTCGCCGACATCGTCCACGCCGCGGATGCGTTGAAGGCGCGCGGGCTGCCGGTCGATCTGCTTGTCGGCCATTCGCTCGGGGGCGCAGCCGTTCTGCGCGCGGCGCACGAGGTTCCGACGGCGCGGGCCGTGGCCACCATCGCCGCACCCTTCGATCCGGAGCATGTGACCCACAACTTCGAAGGCGCCCTTGACGACATCGCACGCAACGGCGTTGCGGAAGTGACGCTCGCCGGTCGCAAGATCCGGATCGGTCAGGGCTTCGTCGAGGACGTCTCCGACACAGGGATGCGCGACGCGATCGCCTCGCTGAAACCCGCCCTCCTGGTCCTTCACGCCCCGCGCGACGCGCTGGTGAGCATCGACAACGCCACACGGATTTTCCTCGCCGCGATGCATCCCAAGAGCTTCGTGACTCTCGACGATGCCGACCACCTCGTCAGCCGGGCCGCCGACGCGGAATACGTCGCCGAGGTCATCGCGGCCTGGGTGGGGCGCTACATCGACCTGCCCCGTCCCGCGCCGCCCGTGGGCGCCCCGGAAGGCGTGACCCGCGTGACCGAAGCGGATCCGGCGGGGTTCGCGCAGGATGTGATCTCCGGGGGCGGCAAGCATCATCTGGTCGCGGACGAGCCGGAATCCTATGGCGGAACCGATCGCGGCCCGTCCCCCTATCAGCTTATGGCCGCAGCGCTCGGTGCATGCACGTCGATGACGTTGCGGATGTATGCGCGGCGCAAGGGCTGGCCTCTTTCGGGCATCTTCGTCGATGTCACGCATGACCGCATGCATGCGCAGGACGCCCCGTCGCCGGGGACGGAGCGGATCGACCGCTTCCGCCGGGAGATCACGCTGGACGGCCCGCTGGACGATGCGCAGCGCGACCGGCTGCGGGAGATCGCCGACCGCTGTCCCGTCCACCGGACGCTGGAAACCGGCGCGCAGGTAGAGACGGTGCTGCGCCAGCCTGCCTCCGCCTAATTCGCTTCGTCGAGGAAGGCGCGCAGCGTCTCCAGCCGTTCGAGACATTTCTGTGCCGCTTCGACGATTGCCTCGTCCGGCGCATCGGGCGGCATTACGTTGACACGCCGGGCCGCCTCCTGCGTCGGCAGGGCACCGATCGCGGCGGCCAGCGACAATAGAACGTGGGCCTCGTTCCGGATCGCCGCCGGTTCCGCCTTGGCGACAGCGGCCTGCATCCGCTGCGTCACGTCGGCCAGATCGCTGCGGATACCGGAAAGAAGGTCCGCCCCCGTCTCCGGCCCGGCTGTCGCCATCAGATCGGACAGGGTGACCGCCGACAAGGCCGGCGCCGCCTCGGGGCGCCAAGCCTCGGAATCCGGCGCGGCGTCGAGGTAATGCCGCACCGCCTTGCCGAACTCGTTCGCGTTTCCGATCGGCTTGGTCAGGATGCCCTCGGCTCCGGCCTCCGTGATCTCGTCGCGGCAATCGCGCAGCGCATGCGCGGTCAGCGCCACCAGCGCGGTCGGCGGCGCCACGCCGCGCGCCTGACGCAGCCGCTCCGCCCGAAGCACCTCAAGCCCGCCGAGCGTCGGCATCTCCACGTCGATCAGCGCAAGATCGAACCGCTCCCGCGCGAGCCAGTTCAACGCCTCGATCCCGTCGCGCGCCATCCTGCATTCGGCCCCGAAGCCTCGGAGGATCGCCTCGATCAGGGTCCGCACGGTATCGGAATCCTCGGCCACGAGGATGCGGCTGCCGGTCAGGCTCGGCACCTCGCGCAGTGCGGCCTCCCCGTCCCAAACCGAACGCGGCACGGTCAGGGTGACCCGCGCGCCCTGCCCCCCCTCCGTCTCCCGAAGGTTCTCCACGAGGAGAGCCGCCCCCATGGCGCGCGCATGAGCAGCGGCGATATGCAGGCCCAGACCGTCGGCCCCGCCCTCGCCCCGCCCGGCAAACAGGTCGCGCGTCTGCGCCAGCAATTCGGGCGGAAACCCGCCCCCGTCATCGGTGACGCAGAAGGCCAGCGTTCCGTCGCCGTGAACTTCTGCTGCGAGAACGACCGACGATCCGCCGGAATGACAGACCGCGTTGCTCATCAGGTTGGCAAGGATACGGCGCAGTTGCAGCAGGTCGAGCCGGGCCGTCCGCGGCAGGTCGGACGGGCAATGCAGGTCCACCCCGATGCCCGCATCCGCCGCCGCACCGCGCCAGCGCCGCGCCTCGTCCTGAAGGAATACGCGCAGGTCCAGCGCTTCGTCCGGCCGCTCCGGGGCCCGCGCCGTGTCCTGAAGCAGCTCGCCGATCAGTTCGATGAGCAAATCCGAAGCCGCCATCGCCCGATCGAGCTGCATCCGCGCGCGGCCGGGCAGGTCTTCGCGTCCGATCAGGCGCAACCCTCCCGACACATCCGAAAGCGCGGACCGGATGTCATGCGCGAGGTGCCGATGCCCGTCGTTCAACGCGGATAGCCGAGCCGGCCGAGCGCCACCCCGATCTCGTCGAGGACGACCGGGTCATCGATCGTGGCCGGCATCTTCCACGTCTCGCCATCCGCGATCTTGGCCATCGTGGCGCGCAGGATCTTACCCGACCGGGTCTTGGGAAGGCGGTCGACGACCATCGCCGCCTTGAACGCCGCGACCGGCCCGATCTGGTCGCGCACGAGGGCCACGCATTCCGCGACCACCTCCGCCTCGGGTCGGTCGACACCCTTGGTCAGGCACAGGAACCCCATCGGCACCTGCCCCTTCAACGGATCGGCCGCGCCGATGACCGCGCATTCCGCCACGTCGGGATGGGTCGCCAGAACCTCCTCCATCGCGCCGGTCGACAGGCGGTGACCGGCGACGTTGATGACATCGTCCGTCCGCGCCATGATCCAGAGGTAGCCGTCCTCGTCCAGCATCCCCGCATCGCCCGTCGCGTAATAGCCCGGAAACGCATCGAGGTAGCTTGTCCGGAACCGCTCCGGCGCATTCCACAGCGTCGGGAACGTGCCCGGCGGCAGCGGCAGCTTCACCACGATCGCGCCCAGCGTCCCGGGCGGCAGTTCCTGTCCCCCCTCGTCGAGCACCCGCACGTTCCAGCCGGGCATCGGCACCGAAGGCGATCCGATCTTGATCGGCAGCCGCTCCAGCGAGACGGGGTTGGCGGCAATCGGGAAACCGGTCTCGGTCTGCCACCAATGGTCGATCACCGGCTTGCCCGTCACCTTTCCGATCCACTCCACCGTGTCCGGATCGGCCCGTTCCCCGGCGAGGAAGATGTTGCGCAGCTTCGACAGGTCGTGGCCCGCCATCTGCTTCGCCTCCGGATCCTCGCGCCGCACCGCCCGGAATGCCGTGGGCGCGGTGAAGAAGCTGACGACGTCGTGATCGGCGATCACCCGCCAGAAGGTGGACGCATCGGGCGTGCCGACAGGCTTGCCCTCGAATACGACGCTGGTGCAGCCGTGGATGAGCGGCGCGTAACAGATGTAGCTGTGGCCCACGACCCAGCCCACGTCCGACGCGGCCCAGAAAACCTCGCCCGGCTTGGCATCGTAGATGTTGGCCATCGTCCAGTCGAGCGCCACGAGATGCCCCGCCGTCGGCCGCACGACGCCCTTGGGCGCGCCGGTCGTGCCGGATGTATAGAGGATATAGGCCGGGTGATCGCCCCGCACCGGGATGCAATCCACCGGCTCCGCCGCCGCGACGGCCTCGTGCCAATCGACATCGCGCGGGCCCATCTCGGCGCGCGCCTGCTCGCGCTGCAGGATCAGACAGAAATCGGGCGCGTGTTCCGCCTGCGCCAGCGCATCGTCGAGCAGCGGCTTGTAGGCCACCACCCGCGACGGCTCGATCCCGCAGGAACCGGCCAGCACCGCCTTCGGACGCGCGTCGTCGATCCGCACGGCCAGCTCATGCGCCGCGAAACCGCCGAACACGACCGAATGGATGGCCCCGATCCGCGCACAGGCCAGCATCGCCTCGACCGCCTCGGGTACCATCGGCATGTAGATGATCACCCGGTCGCCCACGCCCACGCCCCGCGCCGCCATCGCGCCGGCCAACCTCGCCACACGGTCCTGAAGCTCCGCATAGGTGATCCGCGTGACCGACCCGGTGACCGGGCTGTCATGGATCAGCGCCAGCCGCTCTCCGTGGCCGGCGGCGACATGACGGTCCACCGCGTTCCAGCACCCGTTGACCTGCGCGTCGCAGAACCATTCCTGCACCGGCCCGCCCTGGTCGCAGAGCGCCTGCGTCGGCGCGACCTCCCAATCGATCGCCTGCGCCTGCTCCATCCAGAACCCTTCCGGATCCCGCGCCGCGCGCTCCCATTCTTCCTTCCAGCCCATGACGCCTCCCCCGCATCGCTTGCCGAAGCTTAGGGAGCGCGGCTCCGCGCGGCAAGCCGGACGGTCGATCGTCGTCGCCCGCAGATAACGGTCGCTTTACCTTCGCCGGTCCCGCGGGCATCCTGCGCCCGGAAACGACCCGTGAGCATGCATGATGGACCTTCGCCAGCTTGACGAGACGACCTACGCCGCGCCGCAACTTGACCCCGAGGATATGGCCGCGCTTGCCGCGGACGGGGTGACCACGCTGATCTGCAACCGCCCGGATGCGGAGGTACCGCCGTCGCAACGCGCGGCGGCGATGCAGCAGGCGGCCGAAGCAGCCGGGATCGCCTTTGTCTTCAATCCAGTCACGATGCCCGCTCTGACGATGGAGGCGGTGGAGGAGCAGGCCGAGGCCATCGACAACGCAGACGGCAAGGTCGTGGCCTATTGCGCCTCGGGCACGCGGTCCACGGTGCTCTGGGCGCTGGCCTCTGCGGGACAGATCCCGACCGACGACATCCTCGCGGCGACGGCACGGGCGGGCTACCCGCTCGACAAGCTGCGCCCGCAGATCGAAGCGCTGGAGGCGGCGCGATGAGCGACAGCCCGGGCAACCGCTGGCACGACATGGGCGGGGATGTCGCCGGCCCGGTGCCCGGCGACGACCACGACTTCGCCCTTTGGGAAAAGCGGGTTGATGCGCTGGTCATCCTCGCCGGCCTCAAGGGCGTCTTCACCGTCGACGGCCTGCGCCGCGTGCTTGAGGATATGGGCGAGGAGGCGTTCGAAACCTTGACCTATTACGAACGATGGGTCGCCGCGCTGAACCAGAACATGCTGGAGACCGGGATTTACTCCGTCGCCGAGCTCGGCGAGCGGATGGAGGCAGTTCGCGCCCGTGGCACCACCTATGCCGAGGCGGCGGATGGATAACCTCGCCCCCGGCACCTCGGTCCGCGTCCGCGCCATGCGCCCGCCGGGTCACGTGCGCACGCCGGGCTACCTGCGCGGCCGGATCGGCATCGTGGAGCGCGCCCTCGGCCCGTTCCCCAACCCCGAACAACTCGCCTACGGGCATGCCGCCGCCCGTCTGCCCCTCTACCGCGTCCGCTTTCGCATGGGCGATCTGTGGCCGTCCACTGAGACGCCGGACGACACGCTCGACGCCGAGATCTACGCTCATTGGCTGGAGCCGCTTTGATGCCGCACGACCACCACGACCACCTCAGCCCGTCGGGCCACCCTTACCGGCCCGATCAGGATACCGGCCTCACCGATTGGCAGGTCATGGAGATCGCGATCCGCGAATTGATGATCGAGAAGGAGATCGTCACCGCCGCCGAGGTCCAGAACCAGATCGACGCCATGGATGCCCGCTCCCCCGCGCAAGGCGCCGCGCTCGTCGCTCGGGCCTGGACCGATCCCGCCTTCCGCGACCGCCTGCTAACTGATGGGTCGGCGGCCTGCGCGGAGATGGGGTTCGATGTCGGGCCGATGCGCCTGATCGCGGTCGAGAACACCGACAGCATCCACAACGTCGTCGTCTGCACGCTCTGCTCCTGCTACCCGCGCAACCTGCTGGGCCTGCCGCCCGACTGGTACAAGTCGCGCGCCTATCGCAGCCGCACCGTCCGCGAGCCGCGGCGTGTCCTGTCGGAATTCGGCCTCGACCTGCCCGCCGACGTGACCGTGCGCGTGCACGACTCGACCGCCGACATGCGCTATATCGTGGTGCCCGCACGCCCCGAGGGGACGTCCGGCATGGACGAGGCGGCGCTTGCGGCGCTGGTCACGCGCGACAGCATGATCGGCGTGGGGATTGCGAAAGCGGGCTGAGAGCCGCGCCGTCCCGCCCCCTCAGCGCCCCCGGATTCGCGGGTCCAAAGCATCGCGCAGGCCGTCACCCACATAGTTGATCGACAGGACCACGAGGCTGATCGCGAGGCCCGGCCAGAAGGCGCGTCCGGGATAGAGCTCCAGATAGGACACCCCGTCGTTCAAAAGCCGGCCCCATGTTGGAAAGTCGGGCGGAAACCCGAGGCCGAGGAAGGACAGCGCCGATTCCGTGATAATTGCCGTGGCGATGCCCAGCGTCGCGGAAACCATGATCGGCGAGAGGATGTTCGGCAGGACATGGCGCGTCACGATCCGGCGCGACGGCGTCCCGGTGGCGCGCGCGGCCAGCACGAACTCCCGCTCTTTCAACGCAAGCACGTCGCCCCGCACGATCCGCGCGGTCTGCATCCACGACGTGATCCCGATGGCGGAGACGATGAGGATGAATATCCCGGTCTCGATCCCGAAAGCGGCCGTCAGAGGCTCCCGGAACAAGAGCACCATGACCAGAAGGAGCGGCAGCAGCGGCAGCGCGAGGAACAGGTCCGTGAACCGCATCAGCGGCCCGTCGAGCCGCCGGAAATACCCCGCCATCACGCCGATCAGCGTCCCTAGCACGAGGCTCAGCGCCATCGCCGTCAGCCCCACGGCCAGAGAGATCCGTCCGCCCTGCATCACCCGTGCGAAGATGTCCCGGCCGAGTTGATCGGTGCCCAGCGGATGCACGAGGCTGATGCCCTGATTGCGCGAACGGATATCCGTCTCGGTCGGGTCGAGCGGCCAGATCATCGGGCCGATCACGACCATCAGCACGATGGCAAGGAACACCGCCGCCCCCGCCAGCGCGCCCTTGTGGCTGCTGAATTGGTCCCAGACGTCCCACCACTGGCTGCGCGCGCGGGTCATCAGGATCGGCTCTGCCCCGGCGACGGGGGCGGATGCGGCGACCGTACCGAATTCGGAGCCGATGGCGGTGCCCGGCGCGCGGGCGTCGTGTTCAGTCATAGCGAATCCTCGGGTCGAGCATCCCGTAAAGGACGTCGGCGATCAGGTTGAACAGCACGATCAGCACCGCGAAGATGAAGGTCAGCGTCTGCACCATCGGCAGGTCGTTGGCCTGGATCGCGGTGATCAGGAGTTGCCCGATCCCGTTCACCTTGAACACCTGCTCGGTGATGATCGCACCGCCGAAGATCGACGGCACGCCGAGCGCGATGACCGTGACCACCGGGATCATCGAGTTGCGCAGCACGTGGACCAGCACGACCGTATTTTCGCGGAGGCCCTTGGCGCGGGCGGTGCGGACATAGTCCTGGTTGAGGTTGTCGAGCATCGAGGCCCGCATGAAGCGCGACAGCTGCGACGTGATCTGCAGCGCGAGGACCATCACCGGCAGGAACATCTGCCGGACCTGCATCCCGAACGCCTCCCAGGAATTCACCTCCAGCGTCGTGTCGTAGATCGACGGGAACCACCGCAGCTGCACCGCGAAGATGAGGATCACGAGAACCCCCGAGAAGAAGGGCGGGACCGAAAAGCCCACCATCGTCACGAACGTCCCCGCCTGATCGAAGATCGAATACTGGCGATAGGCCGAATAGATGCCCACCGGGATCGCGATCAGGATGGCGACGACATAGGCCGTGCCAACCACCCAGAGTGTCTGGGGAATGCGCTCCGCGATGGCGATGAAGACCGGCGCGCGGTTCTGCCAGGAGATGATCCGCAGCTTGCCCTCGGCGAAGCCGGTCCCGAACAGCGCGTCGAAGACGTTGAGCGGCTCGATCCAGAAGAACTGGATGATCCACTTCCAGAAGCGGATATGCATCGGCTCGCCCAGGCCCAGAGCGACACGCATCTGCTCCTTCACCTCGGAGGGCACGGTCAGCGGCACGTTCGCCATGGGGTCGCCGGGCGCCAGCTCCAGCAGAAGGAAGATCACCAGCGCGATGAACAGAAGCGTCGGGATCGCGAAGAGCAATCGCCGGATCGTGAAGGTCAGCATGGGCCATCCTGTTGCGGGGGTGGCGTGGCAGGTCGTGGTGGGTTTCCACCGGTCCCGCCGACCATCGGTCGGGGCGAGTGGAAACCCACCGCGGGGGCGCGGCGGGATCGGGGACGGCGCGGACGCCGCCCCCGGCTTCGGATCATTCGCTGATGCGGTACCAGTCGGCGGCGTTCCACAACTCGCTGTCCCAGACGTTCAGCTTGACGCCGCCCAGGTCGTTGGCGTGCGCCGACAGACGGCCGCGGTGAACCAGCGGGATCATCCCGCCGTTCTGGACGTACATGTCGTTGAGCGCCTTGGCGATCGACTGGCGGGCCAGCGGATCTGCGGTTTCCGCCAGCTCGTTCCAGAGCGCGTCATACTCCTCCATGCAGAAGCGGGAGATGTTCTCGCCCTGCCACTGGGTCTCGGGCCGCGGAGCCTTGTCGCACAGGCCGTTGGCCAGATAGGCCTGCGGATCGGTGCCGTTGAAGGTGTTGGCGTACATCTCGACATCGGCATAGAACTTCTGGAACGTGTCGGGCGACCCCGCATCGCCGCCGAAGAAGACCGACGAGTTGACGTTGCGAAGCTCGACCGCGAAGCCGATCTCCTCCCACCATTCCTTGATCAGCGCCTGGAAGTCCTGACGCACGGCGTTGGTCGAGCTCTGGTAGAGGATGCGCAGTTCCACGCCGTCCTTCTCGCGCACGCCGTCGCCGTCGGTATCGACCCAGCCGGCCTGCTCCAGCATCTGCTTGGCGCCTTCGAGGTCCTGCTCGTCGCAGGTCATTGAGGTGGAGGAATAAATCTCCGGGGCGGGCACCCAGTTGCAGGTCACGCGGCCTGCCTGCCCATAGCCGATCTCGACCAGAAGCGGCCGGTCGATCGCCATCGACATCGCGTTATAGACCGCCGGCTCACCGAGGAACGGATGCGGACGGATGACCGAACGCTCCTCCGGAGGCAGGGACGGATCGGGGTTGGTGTTGTTGAGCATGATACGCTCGAGCAGCGGGCCGAAACCCGCGACGGCCTGACCCTGCCCGCCCGCTTCCATCCGCGCGATCACGTCGGGGGCAAGCTGCAGGTTCCAGGCGTAATCGAACTCGCCCGTCTGCATCACCGCGCGACCGGCCGCATCGGCATCGCCGCCGCCCTTGAAGTTCACGCTGGCGAAGGCCGGCTTGCCTTCCTCACGAAAGTTGGGGTTGGCCGAGAGCGAGATCACGTCGTTCGTGCGGAACTCGTCCACGACGAAGGGGCCGGTGCCGATCGGGTTGAAGTTCTCCTCGGTGCAGGACGACGCGGCCGCGCCGACGCAATTCTCGAACTGGGCCTTCTGCAGGATCGGGCTCTCTCCGCCGGTGAAGGCGGTATAGGGATAGGGCTTCGGCTCGGCGAAGTTGACGACGACGGTATGTTCGTCCGGGGTCTCGACGCTTTCGATGCCTTCAAACTTTGTGATCTGCGCACAGCCGCCTTCGGGGTGGGTGCAGTATTCGTAGGTGAACTTGACGTCTTCGGCCGTGAAGGGCGTGCCGTCCGACCACACGACGTCATCGCGCAGCTTCCACGTGATCTGCTTGAGATCCTCGGAGACGCCGCCATTCTCGACGGTGGGAACCTCCGTGGCCAGCCAGGGCTGGATCGCACCGGTTTCGTCGAAACGGGCCAGCGGCTCGACGATCAGGCTCGCCGCCTCGACATCCTTGGTGCCGCCCGACAGGAACGGGTTCAGGGTCGAGGGCGCCTGCCAGTAGATGATGTTGACCTCGCCGTCGCGGCCGCGCTCGCCCATATGGGCTTCGGCCAGCGCCGTGGCCGGCACCAGGGCCGCCGCGGACGCCATCAGGGCGTGTGAGAGTTTCATCGGGTTCCTCCGTGTTGAGTGCGTGTCGCTTCGGGCGCGGTTGGCTCCGCGCTCTCGCTGTGTTCGGGGCCATATCGGGGGTCGTTCAGGTGGCACGCCGCGAAATGGCCCGGCCGTACCTCGCGGAAGGCCGGGTCGATCCGGTGGCAGACCTCCATCACCTTCGGGCAGCGGGTGCAGAAGTTGCAGCCCGCCGGCGGGTTTGCGGGGCTCGGCACGTCCCCCTTGAGCACGATGCGCTCGCGCTTGCGTCCCGCCATGGCCGGGTCCGGCTCCGGCACCGCCGAAAGCAGCGCCTCCGTGTAAGGATGCAGCGGCTCGTCATACAGCGCATCCCGCGGCGCCAGCTCGACCACCTTGCCCAGATACATCACGGCCACCCGGTCGGCGATATGGCGCACCATCGACAGGTCATGGCTGATGAACAGGTAGGTCAGCCCCAGCTCGTCCTGCAGCTCCTCCAGAAGGTTCACCACCTGCGCCTGGATCGACACGTCGAGCGCGGCGATCGGCTCGTCGCAGACGATGAACTTGGGCTTGAGCGCCAGCGCGCGGGCAATGCCGATCCGCTGCCGCTGCCCGCCGGAGAATTCGTGCGGATAGCGGTTCAGGAACGCGCGGTTGAGCCCGACCTGATCCATCAGCTCCTCGACACGCGCGCGCTTCTTCTTGCGCGGCCAGTCGGTATGCTCGTCCAGCGGCTCGCCGATGATGGCGCCGACGGTCATGCGGGGGTTCAGACAGGCCTGCGGATCCTGGAACACCATCTGCATCGTTGTCCGCATCCGGCGCAGACTGCCTTGGCTTTCGGTCCCGATGGCGCGTCCGTCCACCACGACCTCGCCCGACGTCAGGTCGTAGAGCCGCAGCACCGCCCGCCCGCAGGTGGACTTGCCGCAGCCCGACTCTCCCACGAGACCCAGCGTCTCGCCCTCGTAGATATCAAAGGTCACCCCATCGACGGCCTTCACCGCGCCCGTCTGACGCCGGAGCAGGCCGGAATGGATCGGGAAGTGCATCTTCAGGTCGCGCACCTCGACCAGCGGACGCTGCGCGTTCATGCCACCGCCTCCTTGGCCGTATGGGCAAGCGGATGGAAGCAGGCGACGTCGTGGTTCGGCGCCACCACCTCGCGCAGCGGGTTCTCCGCATGGCACCGGTCGAAGGCCAGCGGACAGCGGTCGCGGAACGGACAGGCCGACGGCGCCGCGCCCAGCATCGGCGGCTGCCCCTCGATCACCTGAAGCTTGTCGGCCCGCGCCCCCGTCACCGTCGGAATCGTCCGGAGCAGCGCGCGGGTGTAAGGGTGACGCGGATCGTTGAAGAGCGGATGGACCGGCGCATGCTCCACCACCTGCCCGCCATACATCACCATGACGCGGTCGGCGATGCCGGCGACGACGCCCAGATCGTGCGTGATCCAGACGATCGCCATGCCGAGACGGGCACGCAGATCCTCCACGATCTCGAGGATCTGGGCCTGGATCGTGACGTCGAGCGCCGTCGTCGGCTCGTCCGCGATCAGCACCTTCGGGTCGCAGGCCAGCGCGATGGCAATCATCACCCGCTGCCGCATGCCGCCCGAAAACTGGTGCGGATAATCCGACAGCCGCCCGCGCGCGCCGGGTATCCCCACCAGCTCCAGCAGCTCGACCGCCCGTTCGCGCGCCTGACGCTTGTTGAGCCCCATGTGACGGCGGATCGGCTCGATGATCTGGAAACCGACGGTGAAGACCGGGTTGAGCGACGTCATCGGGTCCTGAAAGATGAACCCGACCTCGCCGCCGCGCACGTCGCGCAGCCGCGCCGGGCTGACCTTGAGCAGATCCTCCCCGTCGAGAAGCACCTCGCCCCCGCGCACCTCGGCGGGCGGCATCGGCAACAGACCGACCAGCGACATCATGGTCACGGACTTGCCGGACCCGCTCTCTCCCACGACGCCGAGCAACTCCCCCGGCTTCACATCGAAGCTCACCGAGTTGACGGCATGCACCTCGCCGCCGCGCGTCTGAAATACGGTGCGAAGGTCGCGGACCTCCAGCACCGGTCTGGCGTCGCCTGCCGGCATTCGCCACCCCCGTCGTTTCCCCGCCGGGTCGTTCGTGCCCGGTTCGCGCCTACGCTAGCAGATGATCCTCCTCCCGCAAGAGTTGTGCCTCTTTCGCGGGCAAATCTTGACGAGCGCCTCTTTTCCGGGCGCCCAGCTTGACCTTCGCCCTCCGGCGCAGCACCCATGAGACGAAGGAGCACCGCGATGCCAAAGCCAATGACCCTCACCGCCCGCGAGATTCTGGACCGGCTCGTGGCCTTTCCGACCGTCAGCCGGGATTCCAATCTCGATCTTATCGACTGGGTCGAGGAATACCTCGCCTCGCATGGCGTCGCCGCGCGGCGGGTCTACGACGCGACCGGAAGGAAGGCCGCGCTCTATGCCAATGCCGGGCCCGAGGTCGAAGGCGGCGTGGTCCTGTCGGGTCATACCGATGTCGTGCCCGTGGATGGCCAGAACTGGAGCTTCGACCCCTTCGCCGTGACCGAGGCGAACGGCCGCCTCTACGGCCGCGGCACCTGCGACATGAAGGGGTTCGATGCCATCGCGCTCGCCATGGTGCCGCACGCGCTCGCCATCGGCGTGACCCGCCCGCTGCAGATCGCGCTCAGCTACGACGAGGAGGTCGGCTGCATCGGCGCGCCGCCGATGATCGACGACATGCTCAGGCACCTGCCCCGCGCCGCCGCCGCCATCATCGGTGAGCCTTCGATGCTGCGC
Organism: Jannaschia seosinensis; assembly: GCF_001408515.1. GTDB lineage: Bacteria > Pseudomonadota > Alphaproteobacteria > Rhodobacterales > Rhodobacteraceae > Jannaschia > Jannaschia seosinensis. Next base: position 50,411 of record NZ_CYPR01000046.1, read on the forward strand.
CCCGTCACCGGGCACAACGCCTCGACCATCACCGATATCCACGTCCACGGCTACGAGGTCCATTCCTCCAAGCTCCCCGAGGGGGTCAGCGCGATCCACGAGGCGGGGCGCGTCCTGCAATGGGTCAACGACCACAACGCCGAATGCCGGGCCGCGACGCCGGACCCAATCTCGGCCACCTTCGACCCGCCGCATGCCACGACCCATGTCGGCACGATCCAGGGCGGCACGGCGCATAACATCACGGCCAAGGACTGCACCTTCAAGCTGGGCTTTCGCGTGCCCGCGGGCGACGACGTGGCCCGCCACGAGGCGGCGCTCGACGCGTTCCTGACGCAGCTCGACGGCCAGCTGCGCGCCCGCCATCCCGAGGCCGGCGTCACCTGGTCGCGCAATCTCGGTGTGCCCGGCCTGCGCCCGGAGACCGACGGCGTGGCCGAGGCGCTGATCCGGCAGTTGACGGGCGACAACGGCACCCATGTCGTCACCTACGGCACCGAGGCCGGCCAGTTCCAGGACCGCGGCTATTCCGCCGTCGTCTGCGGCCCCGGCGACATCGCGCAGGCCCACCAGCCCGACGAGTGGATCGCCACGGAGCAGTTCCAGCGCGGCGAGGCCCTGATGCGGCGGGTCGTCGAAACGCTGGTCTGACGGGGTGGAGGGCGACGGCGCCGAGGAGATCTCGGCCGACCCCGACCTGATCATCGGCAAGCTCGACGCTTGGGTCGAAGGCTTCGTGCGGCTGCTGCCCAATTTCGCCGTCGCGCTCGGGCTGCTGGCGGTCTTCGTGATCCTCGGCATGGCCGCCGCGTGGACAATCCGGCACACCGCCTGGGGGCCGGAGCGCGACGATCTCGGCCGCGTCACCGGCAGCCTCGCCAAATGGTCGATCTGGATCGCCGGCGCGATGCTGGCGCTCACCGTCGTGGCGCCGTCGATCGAGCCGATCGACCTGATCGCGGGGCTGGGCATCGGGTCGGTCGCCATCGGCTTCGCCTTCAAGGACATCCTGCAGAACATGCTGGCGGGCATCCTCATCCTGATCCGGCAGCCGTTCCGGGTGGGCGACCAGATCGTCAACGGCGACTACGAGGGCACGGTCGAGCATATTGAGACCCGCGCCACCAAGATCCGAACCTATGACGGCCGCCGCGTCGTGATCCCGAACGCGGAGGTCTATACCTCGGCGGTCATCGTCAACACCGCCTTCGACAAACGCCGCTCGCAGCAGGACTTTCCAGTCCGCCTCGCCGACGACTGGCCGCGTGCCGTCGAGATCGCCCGGCACGCCGCGCGCCGGGTGGAGGGTGTGGCCGCCGATCCCGCCCCCGACGCGCAGGGGCAGGATGTGGGCGACCTCGCCAAGCTGGTCCGCGTGCGCTGGTGGACCGACCCCGACGAGGCCACCGTGATCCGCGTCGCGTCCGACGTGCGGCTTGCGGTGGATGGTGCCTTGCGCGCCGCCGGGTTCGAGGCGCCGCTGCGCACCGATCTGCACCTGGACGGCAGGGTGGCGCGGGACGAGGACTGACCCCTTGCGGCCCCGGCCCGGAGGGTGTGTTCTCCGCGCGCACCGTCAACCGGAGGAACCAGGATGCCCGTCAAGAACCGCTTTGCCGAATTGCTGCCCGAAATCACCGAATGGCGGCGCGACCTGCACGAAAACCCCGAGATCCTGTTCGACACGCACCGCACCTCCGGGCTCGTGGCCGAAAAGCTGCGCGCCTTCGGCTGCGACGAGGTGGTCGAGGGGATCGGCCGCACCGGCGTCGTCGGCGTGATCCGGGGCAAGACGGATTCGGGCAAGGTCATCGGCCTGCGCGCCGACATGGACGCGCTGCCGATCCACGAGCAGACCGGCCGGCCCTGGGCCAGCAAGACCGACGGCGCGATGCATGCCTGCGGCCATGACGGCCACACGTCCATGCTGCTCGGCGCGGGCAAGTACCTCGCCGAGACGCGCAATTTCGACGGCACCGTCGTGCTGATCTTCCAGCCCGCCGAAGAAGGCGGCGGCGGCGGCAAGGAGATGTGCGACGACGGCATGATGGACCGCTGGAACATCCAGGAGGTCTACGGAATGCACAACTGGCCCGGCCGCCCGGTCGGCAGCTTCGCAATCCGCCCCGGCGCGTTCTTCGCCGCGACCGACGTGTTCAGCATCGAACTCGAGGGCAAGGGCGGCCACGCCGCCAAGCCGCACGAGGTCGTCGATACCGGGCTGATGGCCGCCCACCTGATCACCGCGCTGCAAAGCATCGTCTCGCGCAACGCCGATCCGGTCGATCAGATCGTGGTCTCCGTCACCTCGATGGAATCGTCGTCCAAGGCGTTCAACGTCATCCCCCAGCGGGTGCAGCTCAAGGGAACCGTCCGCACCATGTCGCCCGAGATGCGCGACCTCGCCGAAAAGCGCATCGGCGAGATCTCCGCGGGCATCGCCGCGACCTTCGGCGGCACGGCGCAGGTGGATTACCAGCGCAACTATCCGGTCATGGTCAACCACGAGGAGCAGACCGAGTTCGCCGCCGAGGTGGCCCGCGCCGTATCGGGCATCTGCGACGAGGCCCCCCTCGTGATGGGCGGCGAGGATTTCGCCTTCATGCTGGAGGAACGCCCCGGCGCCTACATCCTCGTGGGCAACGGCGACACCGCGCCCGTCCATCACCCCGAGTACGATTTCACCGACGAGGCGATCCCCGCCGGCTGCTCCTGGTGGGCGGAAATCGTGGAGCGGCGGCTGCCTGCGGCCTGAACGGGGCCGCGGGCCGGGGCGCGTGCGATACTACGCGTCCCGCAAGGCCCGCCGCATGACCTTGCCCGTCGCCGTCATCGGCAGGGCCTCGACGAAGCGGACCGCGCGCGGCGCCATATGCGGCGACAGACGCGTGCGGACCCAGTCGATCAACTCCGCTTCCATCTCCGCCGACCCCGCCTCCGCCTCCGCCACGACGAAGGCCGTTACCGCCGTGCCGCGCACGGGATCGGGCAGACCGACCACCGCGCAATTCACCACCCCCGGATGGGCGTTGAGGCACGTCTCCACCTCCACCGGCCCGATTCGGTAGCCGGCGGAGTTGATGACGTCGTCATCCCGCGCCACGTAGACGATCACCGCCCCCTCGCGCCGCCCCAGATCGCCCGTCCGCAACCAGCCGTCGCGCCACTTCTGCGCCGTTTCCTCCGGCTTGTTCCAGTATCGCAGGAATGCCGCCGGAGAGCCGCGCGCGCAGATCTCCCCGACCTCCCCGTCGGCCACCGCGCGGCCCGTCTCGTCCAGAACCTCGACATCCACACCCGGCACCGCCCGGCCCAGCGTCCCTTCCCCGCCCGACTGCGTCCCGGCACATCGCGCCATCACGAGGTTGCACTCGGTCTGGCCGTAGATCTCGTTGATCGGAACGCCGAGGGTGTCGCGCCCCCAGCCGATCAGATCGGCACCCAGCGCCTCGCCGCCCGATATGACCGCCCGCAGCGCAAGGCCCGGCGGCGGCGCGCTTCGCCGCAACATCCGCAGCGCGGTCGGCGGCAGGAACGCGACACTCACCCGCTCCTCCGCCATCAGCCGCCACGCCATCTCCGGCTCGAACTTGGCCAGCCGCTTCGCCACGAGGGGGACCCCGAACCACAGGCAGGGCATCGCGAGGTCCATCAGACCCCCGATCCACGCCCAGTCCGCCGGCGTCCACCCGACGTCGCCCGAAACCGGGAAGCCGGCGAACGCCGTCTCAAGACAGGGCAGATGTCCCATCAGGAACCGGTGGGCATGCAGCACACCCTTCGGCTCTCCGGTCGTGCCGGAGGTGTAGATCATCATCGCCGGATCCTCGGGACCCACCGCGACCCGTTCGACCGGCGCGCCCGGCACCCACGCATCCACATCGAGCCGGAGGGTGAGGTCCGGAAGGTCGAGGCCCTCAAGCTTCGCCAACCCGCCCGCATCCCCGATCACCGCCCGCGCCGCCGAATCGCGCAGCCGGTAATCCAGCGCCTCCGGACCGAACAGCGTGAAGAGCGGCAGCGACACGGCCCCGAGCTTCATCGCCGCGAAATGCGCGACCATGACCTCCGCCCGCTGCGGCAGCAGGATCGCCACCCGGTCGCCCCGCCCGACCCCGGCGCGCGCCAGATCGCCCGCCATCGCGTCGGATGCGGCCTTCAACTCGCCATAGGTCCAGACCCGGCGCCCTTCCGACAGATCGACGATCGCGGTCCGGTCCGGCTCCGCCTCGGCCCAGCTGTCGCAACATCCCGCCGCAATGTCGAACCCGGCCGGGATGTCCCACGCGAAGGACGCGCGCATCGCATCCCACGCATCGAGGCGCGCAATCGTGCGCCGCGCCGCCGCGTCCGCCGCGATCACCCTGCCCGCGCCAGCGTCACCGGATGCAGCCCCGCCAGCGGCAGGCCCAGCGCCTGCGCCGCCGAGAGCGAAATCTGCGCGCCCCCCGTCCCGCCCAGCGGGCGCAGCGTCACGGCAATGGCCTCGCCCGAACCGGTGCGGACCGTGCCGGGCATCTCGGACGACACGAGGTCCGTCTTGACCCAGAGGCCCGGATCGGTCGGATTGCCCAGCGATACCGTCGCCACGCCCAGCTCCCCGCCCGCAGGCGCGGTCGCCGCCGCCGCGCGGGCCGCCGACTTCTGCGCCTCGCTCACCGTGTCGAGCGCGGCGGCCTGCGTGGCCGGGCCCGTCAGAACCGGCCGTGGCGCCGGCGCGGGGGCGGCCTGCGCCGGCCTCTGAACCGGACGGCGGACATCGTCGCGACCCGAGGTCGGCAGATCGGAACAACCCGCCAGCAGGACGGCCAGTCCCGTGACGATGATGACGTGGCGCGGCATGATGATCCCCTTCACTGCGATGCGGCTCAGCTTAACGCACCATCTGCGGCTGTCAGCCCCACTTGTAGCGCACCGCCCCGACGCATAGCGTAAGGTCATGAAAAGTTTTGCCCCGCTCATCGACCCGTTCGCGCGTGCGATCGACTATCTGCGCGTCTCGGTCACCGATCGCTGCGACTTCCGCTGCACGTATTGCATGGCGGAACACATGACCTTCCTGCCCAAGAAAGAGCTTCTGACGCTTGAGGAGCTGGACCGCCTCTGCACCGCCTTCGTGCGGATGGGGGTGCGAAAGCTGCGCATCACCGGCGGAGAACCGCTGGTCCGCAAGGGCATCATGACCTTCTTCGAAAGCATGTCGCGCCATTTGGACCGCGCCCCCGGCGAACGCGGCCTGGACGAGCTGACGCTGACCACCAACGGCAGCCAGCTCGAACGCTTCGCCCGGCCGCTCCACGATGCGGGCGTGCGGCGGATCAACGTCTCGCTCGACACGCTGGACGCCGACAAGTTCCGGGCGATCACCCGCTGGGGCAGCCTCGACAAGGTGATGCGCGGGATCGACGCCGCCCGTAACGCGGGGCTGCGGATCAAGATCAACACCGTCGCGCTCAGGGGCTTCAATGAGGCCGAACTCTTCGACCTTGCGGAGTGGTGCGCGCGCGAGGACATGGACCTCACCTTCATCGAGGTCATGCCGATGGGCGACATGGGAGAGGTCCAGCGCCTCGATCAATATTGGCCGCTCAAGGACCTGCGCGCCCGGTTGGCGGAGCGCTACACCCTCACCGAACTGGCGCATCGCACCGGCGGGCCCGCCCGTTACGTGCGGCTGGAGGAGACGGGCCAGCAGATCGGCTTCATCACCCCGCTGACGCATAATTTCTGCGAAAGCTGCAACCGCGTCCGCGTCACCTGCACGGGCGAACTCTACATGTGCCTCGGGCAGGAGGACATGGCCGACCTGCGCGCGCCGCTGCGCGCCTCGGAGGCGGATGCGAGCCTGGAGGAGGCGATCCGCGCCGCGATCGCGCGCAAGCCCAAGGGCCACGATTTCGACTATTCGCGCCAGACGATCGGCGGACAGGTCACCCGCCACATGTCCCATACCGGCGGGTAACGCGGCGCCCGCATGACCGGCTTCGCCCCCCCCGGGCGCCGCCCCCGGCCCACCCCGATGAAGGAACGGCAACAGTGAAACTCATCCTCCTGCGCCACGCGAAATCGGATTGGACGGATCCCGATCAGGACGACCACGAGCGTCCGCTCAACGAACGCGGCCGACATGCGGCCACCGCGCTCGGGGATTGGCTGCGCTCGCGCGGCTACCTGCCAACCCACGTGCTGTGCTCCGACGCGACCCGCACGCGGCAGACGCTGGAGGGGCTCGCGCTGCCCGAGACACCGACGGAATACCGCGCCGATCTCTACCTCTCGGGGGCCGGCACGATCCTCGATCTCGCAAAGGATTCGGACGCGGAATGCCTGCTCATCGTCGCGCACAGCCCCGGCATCGGACAGGCGGCGGGGATGGCTTGCGTGACGCCGCCGAACGATCCAGACTTCGGCCGCTATCCGACCGGGGCCTGCACCGTGATCGACAACGGCATCCCCGGCCGCTGTCTGGATTTCACGACGCCGCGCGCGCTCTGATCCCCGCCCGGCCGCTCAGATCGGCAGGGCGAGGCTCGACTTGATCTCCTCCATCGACAGGAGCGCGGTGACGTTGAACACCCGCACCTCCGAAATCAGCGCCTGATAGAACTCGTCATAGGCCCGCGCATTGGCCACCCGCACCTTCAGGATATAGTCGATCTCCCCCGCCAGCCGGTGCGCCTCCTGAACCTCCGGCCGGGCCTTCAGGGCGGCGAGGAAGCGGGCCTGCCACTCCGTCTCATGTTCGCTGGTGCGGATCAGGACGAAAAAACACGCCTCCAGCCCCAGCGCATCCGGATCGACCACAACCTGCGGCGGCCCCATCACCCCCGCTTCGCGCATCTTGCGGACGCGATTCCACACGGGCGTCTTGGACGACCCCACCTTTCGCGCGATCTCGTCCAGCGATTGCCCCGCATCCGATTGCAGGGCGCGGAGGATTTTCCGGTCGAGATCGTCAAGACGGGCGGCCATTCGGCTTTCTCCTGTGGCTTGGAACAATGTCCCGCCACGCAGGCTCACGGGACAGGAATGTTCCTGTTATCGCCGCCCCCCTGCCAAAGATCCAGAACGATGTTCTATATCAGGGGACAGATTACCGGAGCGCGCCGCCATGAATCACTTTCCCGTCTTCCTCACCCTCGATGGTCGCCGCGTTCTCGTGGCGGGCGGTGGCGACGCGGCGGTGGCCAAACTGCGGCTGCTGCTCAAGACGACTGCGCATATCACCGTCGTCGCCGAAACCTTCGCCCCCGAGATCGAGGATTGGGCCACCCAAGGCCGCCTGAAGCTTCTGCGCCGCGCGCAGGAGCCGGGCGACGCGCTGTGCTGCGTCATCGCCTACGGCGCGCATGAGGATGCCGCGTTGGATGCCCGCGCGCTCCGGCTCGCCACCGCCGACGGGGCACTGGTCAACATCGTCGACAACCTCGCCGACAGCCAGTTCATCACCCCGGCCATCGTGGATCGGGACCCCGTCGTCGTCGCCATCGGCACCGAGGGTACGGCCCCCGTCCTCGCCCGCCGGATCAAGGCCGACCTCGAGGCGCGCCTGCCCAAGGATCTCGGGATGCTCGCGCGGGTTGCCAAGGGATTCCGGGGACTTGCGATGAAATTACCCATGGGTAATCCGCGCCGCCGCTTCTGGGGGGACTACTACGAGAGCGTCGGCCCCCGCGCCGCGGCGACGGGCGAAGACGCCGCCCGCACCGCGCTCGGCAACCTGCTGGAGACCCATCTGGCCGCCGAGGCCCGCCCCGGCCATGTCGACCTCGTCGGCGCGGGCCCCGGCGATCCGGAGCTTCTGACGCTCAAGGCCCGCCGCGCGCTCGACGCCGCCGATGTGGTGATCCACGACCGCCTCGTCGCGCCCGAAATCCTCGAACTCGCCCGCCGCGAGGCGATTCTGGTCGATGCCGGCAAGGAAGGCTTCGGCCCCTCCATGACGCAGGACGACATCAACGCGCTGATGGTGCGGCACGCGCAGGATGGCCACCACGTCGTCCGGCTCAAGGGCGGCGACCCGGCCGTGTTCGGACGCCTCGACGAAGAGATCGCCGCGCTCGACGCCGCCGAAATCGCCTGGACGATCGTGCCGGGCATCACCGCCGCCTCCGCCGCCGTCGCCTCCATCGGCCAGAGCCTGACGCAGCGCGGCCGCAATGCCGCCATCCGCCTGCTGACGGGGCACGACATGAAGGGTTTCGCCGATCACGACTGGGCCGCGCTCGCCGCGCCCGGTCAGGTCGCCGCGATCTACATGGGCAAGCGCGCCGCACGCTGGATGCAGGGCCGACTGATGATGCACGGCGCGTCGCGCGCCACGCCCGTCACCGTGGTCGAGAACGCCTCCCGCCCCGATCAGCGCGTGCACGCCGCCACGCTCGCCACCCTGCCCGACATCGTGGCGGACGCGACCGGCCCGGCCGTCCTGCTCTATGGCCTCGCCCCCCGCGCCGCGATGGCGGCCATCCGCAACGAGGAGATCGCGCTGTGAGCCGCAACCGTCCCTTCACCCCCAAGGTCGTCACCGCCAACCTGCTGCGCGAGGGGGACGTGGTCTACCTGACCGCCGCCGGCGACTGGTCCCCCGACCATTCCGCGGCCGAGCTTCTGACCGAGGCCGAGCACGCGAACGACCGTCTGGCCCTCGCCGAGGCGCAACCGCTCCGCGTCGTCGGCGCCTATCTCGCCGATGCCCGGCCCGGCCCCGACGGCCGCCCCGAGCCGGTTCACTTCCGCGAGGGGTTCCGCGCCACCGGCCCCTCGAACTACGCCCACGGCAAAGCCCACGAGGTCCAGTGATGTACCGTTACGACGATTTCGACCGCGCCTTCCTCGCCGAGCGCAACGCCCAATTCCGCGCCCAGGTCGCGCGCCGTCTCGACGGTTCGCTCACCGAGGATGAGTTCAAGCCGCTGCGCCTGATGAACGGCGTCTATCTGCAACTGCACGCCTACATGCTGCGTGTGGCGATCCCCTACGGCACGCTGTCGTCCGACCAGATGCGTGTGCTGGCCGATCTCGCGCAGCGGTGGGACAAGGGCTATGGCCATTTCACCACGCGCCAGAACATCCAGTACAACTGGCCGAAGCTCGTGGACATTCCCGACATGCTCGACCGTCTCTCGGATGTGGGCCTGCACGCGATCCAGACCTCCGGCAACACGATCCGCAACGTGACCGCCGACCATTTCGCCGGGGCCGCCGCAGACGAGGTGGCCGATCCGCGCCCCTATGCCGAATTGCTGCGGCAGTGGTCCACCGATCATCCCGAGTTCCAGTTCCTGCCGCGCAAGTTCAAGATCGCGGTCACGGGCGCACCGAACGACCGCGCCGTCACCCGTGCGCACGATATCGGTCTGGTCCTCAAGGAGCGTGACGGACAGCTCGGCTTCGAGGTCCTCGTGGGCGGCGGTCTCGGCCGGACGCCGATGATCGGCAAGACCGTGCGGGACTTCCTGCCCGAGGCGGATCTCCTGCCCTATTGCGAGGCGATCGTCAGCGTCTACAACCGGTTGGGCCGGCGCGACAACAAGTTCAAGGCGCGCATCAAGATCACCGTCCACGAAACGGGGCTCGACGAAATCCGCCGTCAGGTGGAGGAACGCTTCGCCGAACTGCGCCCCCTCTTCGACGGCACGGCGCTTCAGGTTCTCGACGACCTCAAGGCCCAGTTCGCGCCGCCCGCCTTCGCCGACAGCACCGACGCGCCGGTCGTGGACCCCCTCCTGCGCTCCTGGGTCGACACCAATACCGCGGGGCACAAGCGCGCCGACCATGCCATCGTCACCGTCTCGCTCAAAGCCCACGGCGCGACGCCCGGCGACGCGACCGCCGAGCAGATGCGCCTCATGGCCGATTTGGCAGAGGCCCATGCCTATGGAGAGTTGCGCATCAGCCATGAGCAGAACGTGATCCTGCCCCACGTGCCGCGCGCCGCCCTTCCCGCCCTGCATGCTAGATTGCGCGAGGCGGGCCTCGGCACCGCGAATGTCGGGCTGGCGAGCGATATCATCGCCTGCCCCGGCATGGATTACTGCGCCCTCGCCACCGCGCGCTCGATCCCCGTCGCCCAGCAGATCGCGGAGCGCATCGACGCCCTCAAGATCGAGCACGAGGTGGGGCACCTGAAGATCAAGATCTCGGGCTGCATCAACGCCTGCGGCCATCACCATGTCGGCCATATCGGGATCCTCGGGCTCGACCGGGCGGGGGTGGAGAATTACCAGATCACGCTGGGCGGCGACGGCTCCGAGCGCGCCGCGATCGGTGAGCGGGCCGGTCCCGGCTTTGCCTACGACGCGATCGTACCCGCGATCGAGCGCCTGATCCTCGCCTATCTCGATCTGCGCGAGGGGCCCGACGACACGTTCCTCGACGCGTATCGCCGCCTCGGTCCCGCGCCGTTCAAGGCCGCGCTCTATCCCGAGGAGGCTCAGGATGCCGCTTGATGCCGAGATCCGCCTGCGCGAACGTGCCGACCGCCTGAACGAAAGCTACCGCCACCATTCCGCGGTGGCCGTCATGTCGCGCGCGCTCGGGGATCCGGATGTGGGGCCGATCGCGCTGGTCTCCTCCTTCGGGGCCGAATCGATCGTGCTCCTTCACATGCTGTCGGTCATGGACCGCCACGCGCCGGTCCTGTTCCTGGAGACGGGAATGCTGTTCCCCGAGACGCTGACCTATCAGCGCGAGGTGGCCGAGCGGCTGAACCTGACGGATATGCGCGTGATCCGGCCCGACAGCGCGGACCTGTTCAAGGCCGATCCCGAGGGCGACCTGAACGGCCGCGACCCCGACGCCTGTTGCGCGCTGCGCAAGACCCGGCCGCTCGAACTGGCGCTGCGGGGCTTCGACGGCTGGATCACGGGGCGCAAGCGGTTCCAGGGCGGCACCCGCGCGGCGCTGGACTTCTTCGAGGCGGAGGGCGGTCTGCTCAAGGTCAACCCCCTCGCCCACTGGGAGCCCGCGGACGTGGCCGATTACATGACGAACAACCGCCTCCCCCGGCACCCGCTCGTGGCGATGGGCTACCCCTCCATCGGCTGCGCACCCTGCACATCCCGGGTGGCGCCGGGCGAGGATCCGCGTTCGGGCCGCTGGCGCGGGCGGGCAAAGACCGAATGCGGCATCCATTTCGTCAACGGGCGCCCCGTGCCCGCCGCCACCGTCGCCGGTTGAACGGCACCCGCTCAGGAGGATTTCCATGCCTATCGTGACAGATAAGGGCTTCGCGCCCGACGACCTGAACGCCGCCTTCGTGCCTGCCGACGACCTGCCTGCGGACGGGTTTTCCGCCGTGGACGTCGCGCCGGACACCGATCTCGTCCCCCTCCTCATCCGCCTCGACGAGGTGGCGGCGATCCGCGTGGCCTTCCCGTCCTTCGCCGACGGGCGCGGATTCACCATCGCGCGGCAATTGCGACGGGCGGGCTTTACCGGCCGTCTGCGCGCGGCGGGGCATGTGATCGCCGACCAATACGCGATGGCCCGGCGGTCGGGTTTCGACGAGGTGGAGATCGACGACGACCTCGCCACCCGTCAGCCCGAGGCGCAGTGGCTGGCGCGCGCCAACTGGCGCGGCCACGACTACCAGTCCCGTCTGGGCCGCCGGCGCGATGCCGTGACCGCCTAGCAACCCGAACGTTTCCGACATAGAGGTGCGGCCCACACGCCGCAAAAGCCGATGAACGACATGACCCCGACCCAAGCCGTGCCCGTCCTGCCCGACGCCCAGACCGTCACCGAGGTGACGCATTGGACGGATTACCTGTTCTCCTTCCGCGTAACCCGCCCGGCCTCCTTGCGCTTCCGCTCGGGGGAGTTCGTGATGATCGGTCTGATGGGGGATCCGGACCCGAAGACGGGCAAGGCCAAGCCGATCCTGCGCGCCTATTCCATCGCCTCGCCGGCCTGGGACGACGAGTTGGAATTCTACTCGATCAAGGTGCAGGACGGCCCGCTGACCTCCCGGCTTCAGCACATCAAGCCGGGCGATCAGATCATCCTGCGGCCCAAGCCCGTGGGCACCTTGGTCCATGATGCGCTCCTGCCCGGCAAGCGGCTCTGGCTCTTCTCCACCGGCACCGGGATCGCGCCCTTCGCCTCGCTCCTGCGGGAGCCGGAGACGTGGGAGGCCTATGACGAGGTGATCCTCACCCATACCTGCCGCGAGGTGGCGGAGCTGGAATATGGCCGCCGCCTGATCGAGGGGCTGCGCGAGGACGAGTTGATCGGAGAACTGATCGGCGACAAGCTGCGCTACTACCCGACCACGACCCGCGAGGAGAGCCCGAAGACCGGCCGCATCACCGACCTGCTGCGGCGGGGCGAGGTTCAGGCCGATCTGGGCATCGACACGATCGGACCCGAGACGGACCGCGCGATGGTCTGCGGCTCGCTCGGCTTCAATCTCGAGATCAAGGAAATCCTCGAAGGGTACGGGCTGGAGGAAGGCGCCAATTCCGAGCCCAAGCACTACGTCGTGGAGAAGGCCTTCGTGGGCTGAGGGGCATGTGAAGACGATCGCGGATCGTCTTCATCCCTGACCGGGCGGAGGCGGTTTATCCGGCCCCGCAAACCCCGGCTCGCACCCGCGGCAACCTGCAAAAGAAAAGGCCGCGCGGATCGCCCCGCGCGGCCTTCCTCGTTTCATGAGCCGGCGATCATTCGATGCCGAGGCTCTCCCGCACGCGAACGACGACCGCGTCGACCATGTCGGGGTTTTGGCGGGCTTGCTCCACGGCGGTGAGCAACTCCAGACGGGTCGTCTCGTCGAGATCCGATTCCTCGATCGCAATGATCACCTCATCGGCATTGAAGTTCTCCGGCGTCAGCAGTTCCGCGAGATCCCCGTCACCGAGCATGGAATCCGTCTCGTCGCCGCCGGTGATGTTCAGCTCGTCGGCCGAAACGGTCTCGGTCTCCAGCGCGACGGTGCCCTCGTCATCGGTCGCGGCCTCGACTTCGGCACCCATCTCTGCGGCCTCTTCGGTCATCTCGACCTCGACGGCCTCGGCAGCCTCGTCGACGGTGGCGAGCGCTTCGTCGGTCTCCTCGGCGATCTCGTCTCCAGCCGCATCTAGGGCTTCACCGGTTTCTTCGGCAGCATCGTCGAAGATCGCGGTGGTGTCGGACTCAATATTCTCAAGCGCCTGATCGGTTTCCGCGGCACCTTCCTCGATGAGGTTCACGCCGTCTTCTGCGGTCTCCCCGGCCTCATCGAAGATCTCGGAGGCTTCGGTTTCCACGTTTTCCAGCGTCTCCATCGTGACGTCCTCACCCTCGTCGACGAGCGCGGGCGCATCCTCGGTGATCTCGACGTCGCCGATGACGGGCTCTTCGAGTTCCACCGGGGCTTCGACTTCTTCGACCGGCTCGGGCACGATGGCCTCCTCGACGATCACTTCGTCCTCTTCGACGGGTGCGGTCACACCGTCGACGCCGTCGACACCCGCGACTTCGGGCTCGGAAAGGTTGTCGATGACGATCCAGGCAATGATGGCGACGACCAGAACGGCAAGGCCGACGATAATGTTACGTGACATGAATTTCTCCTACGTGTGGTGTGCTGCGGGGCGCAACTTGAGACGTTCGATCGACAGATCAATCCCCGTGACGCGGCGACGGTTCCGTTTCGCTCCGTTTTGCGCGCGAGTGAGCGGCACCTTGCCGGTTTGCGGCTTGAAGCGATGCCGTCGCGGCGCTACCTTATGCGCCTTAGAGCAACGTCCCGGAAAGGACCACGACCATCGCCCGCAGACCTCATAACGCGCCTCCGACGCGCGATACCGGCCCCCGCGTCAACGACAAGATCCGCGCCGTCGAAATCCGCCTGATCGGTGCCGACGGTGAAAATGTCGGCGTCGTCAGCCCCTCCCGTGCCCGCCAGATGGCCGAGGATGCCGGGCTCGACCTCGTCGAGATCAGTCCGAACGCAAATCCGCCGGTCTGCAAGATCATGGATTTCGGCAAGTACAAGTACGAGACCCAGAAGAAAGAAGCCGAGGCCCGCAAGAAGCAGAAGGTCATCGAGGTGAAGGAGGTGAAGTTCCGCCCCAACACCGACACGCATGACTACGAGGTGAAGATGCGCAACGTCTTCAAGTTCCTCGAAAGCGGCGACAAGGTGAAGGTCACGCTCCGCTTCCGCGGCCGCGAAATGGCGCACCAGAATCTCGGCCGTGAACTGCTGGAGCGGGTTGCCGAGGACACCAAGGAAATCGGCAAGGTCGAGAACTTCCCCAAGATGGAAGGCCGGCAGATGGTCATGATGATCGGACCGTCCACCCGCTAGACGAGGATCGCTTGCGGTTCCGGGGCGCCTTCGGGCGCCCTTTTCATGTTTGGATCGTTGATCCCGTTCGAAGACCTGTCCGCCGGCGCGGCCTTCTGAAGAGGTCGCGCCGGCGCGTTTTCATGAAACCCGGTCCTCAGGCTGCGGCGACCGCGCGGGCAGTCATTACCTTCACCAGATGCGCCCGGTAGGCCCCGTCGCCGTGCAGGTCGGAGATCATCTCTCCCGCATCGGGCGCTGTCAGACCCTTGACCGCATCCGGCGACCAGTCGGCGGAAAGTGCCTCCTCGGCTTCGGTCCAGCGGAAGACCCCGCTCGATGACGCGCCGGTGATCGCCACGCGCACCCCGTCCGAGAACTTGGCGACGAAGGCCGCGACCAGCGGGAAGCGGGAGGCGGGCTGGATGAACTTCTCGTAGCGCGCGCGCTCGGGCACCGGAAACTTCACCTCGGAGACGATCTCCCCCTCCTCGAGCGCCGTGGTGAACATGCCGAGAAAGAAGTCGTCGGCCGCGATTTCGCGCGTGCCGTTCGGCCCTTCGGCCATGATCGTCGCATTCGAGCCCAGCGCCCCCGCCGGGTAGCAGGCCGAGGGGTCGTTATTGGCGATCGAGCCGCCGATCGTGCCCCGGTTGCGCACCGCCGGGTCCCCGATGCGCCCGGCCAGCGAGGCCAGGGCAGGATAACTTTCGGCGCATTCGCGCGCGACCGTGGCATGCGTCGTGCCGCCGCCGATGCAGATGCGGCCGTCATCGTCGAGGCAGACGCCCTTGATCTCGTCGATCCCCGACAGGGCGACGAATTGCTCGGCCATGGCGAGCCGCGCCTTCATCGTCGGCAGCAGCGTCTGCCCCCCGCCAAGCGCCTGCGCGTCTTCGGCCTGAAGCGCCGCGACGGCCTCCCGAAGGGTCTTCGGCTTCACCAGTTCGAAGTCGTACATTCCGTCTCTCCCCTCAATGCGTGGCGGTGTCGCCGGCCCCGACGGACCGGTCATGTGTGGTGTTGCCGGATCCGGCCGCGGGCTGCGCCGATCCGAGATTGGCCGCGCCGCCCTGCATCGCGTGCCACACCCGCGCGGGCGTCAGCGGCATGTCGATATGGGGCACGTCATGCCCACCCGAGTGCAACGCGTCGATCACGGCATTGACGATGGAGGGCGGCGATCCGATGGCGCCCGCCTCGCCGCAGCCCTTCACGCCCAGCGGGTTGTGCGTGCACGGCGTCTGGCAGGAATGATCCACCTGGAACATCGGCAGGTCATGCGCCCGCGGCATCGCGTAATCCATGTAGGAGGCCGACAGAAGCTGCCCCTCCTCGTCATAGGCGCAGTTCTCCAGAAGCGCCTGCCCGATCCCCTGGGCCAGCCCGCCATGGACCTGCCCCTCGACGATCATTGGGTTCACGACATTGCCGAAGTCGTCGGCGGCGGCAAAGGCCAGCACGTCAACCTTGCCGGTCTCCGGATCGACCTCGACCTCGCAGGCATAGGCGCCGGCGGGATAGGTGAAGTTGTTCGGGTCGTAGAAGGCCGTCTCCTCCAACCCCGGCTCGATCTCCTCGAGCGGGTAATTGTGCGGCACATAGGCGGCGAGCGTCACGTCGCCCCAGGCCACGGACTTGTCCGTGCCCGCGACGGTAAAGCGGCCCTCCTTGAGTTCGATGTCGCCCTCGGACGCCTCCATCAGGTGCGCGGCGATCTTCTTGGCCTTGGCGATGATCTTCTCGGTGGCCTTGACCATGGCCGACCCGCCGACCGCGAGAGAGCGCGACCCGTAGGTGCCCATTCCCATCGGCGAATTGGCCGTGTCGCCGTGGACGATCTCCACCTGATCCTCGTTGATGCCGATCATGTCGGCCACGACCTGCGCAAACGACGTCTCGTGCCCCTGTCCGTGGCTGTGCGAGCCGGTCATCACCACGAGGCCGCCGGTCGCGTTCACCCGAACCGTCGCACTCTCGTACAGCCCCGCACGCGCGCCGAGTTGCCCGACCAGTTGCGACGGCGCGATGCCGCAGGCCTCGATATAGGCGTTGATCCCGAGACCCCGCAGCTTGCCGCGCGCCTCGCTCTCCCGCCGCCGCTCCGCAAAGCCCTCGCGGTCGATCATCGACAGAAGCTTGTCCATCGTCGCGTTGTAATCGCCGGTATCGTATTCCACGGCCACCGGCGTCGCATACGGGAATTCCGTCACGTAGTTCTTGCGCCGCAACTCCACCGGATCGACGCCCAGCTCGCGCGCCGCCATGTCGATCACCCGCTCCAGCTGGAACGTCGCCTCGGGCCGGCCCGCGCCGCGATAGGCGTCGACGGGCACCGTGTTGGTGAACACCGCCTTCACGTTCACGTAGATGTTCGGCGTCTTGTAATTGCCGGCCATCAGCGTCCCGTGCAGCCATGTCGGCACCGACGGCGCGAAGGTGCTGAGGTACGCGCCCATGTTGGCGTAGGTTTCGGTGCGAACGGCGGTGAAGTTATGATCCGCATCAAGCGCCAGCTCGATCTTCGTGACGTGGTCGCGGCCATGCGCGTCCGACATGAACGCCTCCGACCGGCTCGACGTCCACTTGACCGGCCGCTGCAACTGCTTGGCGGCGAAGGTGCAGAAGGCCTCCTCCGCGTAGTGGAAGATCTTGGTGCCGAAGCCGCCGCCCACATCGGGCGCCACGACCCGCAGCTTGTGCTCCGGAATGTTCAGCACGAACGCCCCCATCAGGAGCCGGATCACATGCGGGTTCTGCGATGTGGTATAGAGCGTCGAACTGTCGTCGTGGAACGCGTAATCGCCTACCGCCACGCGCGGCTCCATCGGGTTCGCGACCAGCCGGTTGTTCACCAGTTCCAGCGTCGTGACATGTGCCGCCCCGGAAATCGCGCGGTCCACCGCCTCGCGGTTCTCCTCCACGAAGCCCCAGTCGTAGCACAGGTTTGACGTCAGATCGTCATGGACCAGCGGCGCGCCCTCGGCGACGGCCTTCTTCATGTCGATGACGGCCGGCAGGTCCTCGATATCGGCGACGATGACCTCGGCCGCGTCGCGGGCCTGGTCGCGGGTTTCGGCCACCACGGCGGCGATCGGGTCGCCGACATGCCGCACCTTGCCCTCGGCGAGGATCGGGTGCTTGGGCTCCTGCATCGGGTTGCCCTGCCGGTCGGTGATCTGCCAGCCGCAGGGGATGCCGCCGACGCCTTCGAAATCCTTGGCGGTGAAGATGCGTATCACGCCCTCCATCTCCTCGGCGGCGGCGGTGTCAATCCCGCGGATGCGCCCATGCGCCACGTCCGAGCGCAGGAACACGACATGTGCCTGCCCCGCCACGTTGATGTCGTCGGTGTAACGACCCTTGCCCGTCAGGAAGCGCACGTCCTCGCGGCGCTTCGGGCTGGCGCCAATTCCGGTATCCTTCGGCATGTCTCATCCTCCCTTGGGGCGCGCGTGCGCCGGGTATGTCACGTTGGGGACGCGGCTCCTCCCTTCCGCGTCCCCGGGGGCGCGCGGCCCCCGTCCGGCGGGCCTATTCGGCCGCCACCGGCTCCACCTGCTGCCCGGACGCCGCCATCACCGCCTTGACGATGTTGTGGTACCCGGTGCAGCGGCAGATATTCCCTTCGAGATAATGCCGAACCTCGGCCTCGGACGGCTGCGGGTTCTCCTTGAGAAGCGCGGAGGCCGCCATCACCATGCCCGGCGTACAAAAGCCGCATTGCAGCCCGTGATAATCCTGGAATGCCTGCTGCACGGTGCCCAGAGAGCCGTCGGCATTGGCCATCCCCTCGATCGTCGTGACCTCGGCCCCGTCCAGTTCCTGCGCCAGAACGCTGCAGGCCTTGACCGGGTCGCCGTTCACATGGACCACGCAGGCGCCGCATTGCGAGGTGTCGCAACCGACATGCGTTCCCGTCAGGCGCAGCCCCTCGCGCAGCCAGTCGACTAGAAGCGTGCGGCCCTCGGCCTCTGCCGAACGGCTCTTGCCGTTCACGTTCATCGTGACCTTCGCCATGAAGTCCCTCCCTGTTTGCGCGAAGGTAAGCACAGGATTCGGCATCGGGGAACCGCTATTTCGTCACGGGCCGCTCGCGCGGCTGCGGGCGGGTGGGGATTTCGCCCAGAAGCCCTCCCACCCCCATCGCCGCGATATCCGCGCCGGTGACGGGCACGCCGCAGACGATTCGCTCCAGCACCCAATCCGCCCCGTTGAGCGCCGGCGACCGCGCGCAACCAGGCAACCCGATCACGGCGGCCGCGCCGAGCGCGCCGAGAAACAGAAGGTTTCCGGGATCGACCGGCATCCCGAACCGCTCCAGCCGCCCGCCCGCCGCCAAAAGCGCGGCCGGCCCCACATCGCGCGCATCCGACGTGGCCGAGGCCGTCAGGATCAGGCGAAGCGGCGCGGTCGACGCCCCGATCGCCGCAGCCAGCGCCGCCGTCTCGTGGGGAACATGCGCCACCTCGCAGGCCACGCCCAGCCGGTCGAGCCGCGCGGTCACCGCGCGCGATTTCGACGGCGCACCCTCCAGCGTGGTGACGATCAGATCGGCATGCGAGAGGACCGGCGCATGAAGCCGGAGCGCCCCCGCCACCCCCCCGAGCCGCCCCGCGAAGGCCTCGGACGGAACCGCGTAGGGGATGATCTTGACGGTCGCCACCATCGTCCCGGTCGCGACCCGCTGCCATTCCGGGAGGGTCGCCACGGTGATGTCGGGCGTCAGCGCATTGGCCGCGTCGATCCGGTCACGCGAGATCCCGACGATACCCGGCCCGGTGGCATGAATGTTCGCCCGGCCGGTAAAGGGGGCGCGCACCTCCAGCCCCGGCCCGGTCAGCGCATCGGCAACGATCCGTGCGGCCTCGTCCTCGGGCACGTCGCCGGGACCGAGCCGGGCGGCAACCACCTCCGCCAGCCCCGCCGCGCGCAGCCGGGCGACCTCCTCCCGGCCAAGCCGCGTGCCCTTGCGAAGCCGTCCTTCTGCGGTGGTGACGGAATGGGCGAGGGTCGCGCCCTCGGCATCGTCGAGGGAGATCGTTCCGAACCTCATCCGCGGCGCAGCGCCTGCGTCATCGCCGCAAGGATCGCCACCGCGATTTCGCCCGGATTGCGCGACCCGATATCGAGCCCGATCGGCGCGTCGATCCGCGCGATCGCATCCGCCGGAACGCCGGCTTCCGTCAGCCGCTCCACCCGCTTGGCATGCGTCCGTGTCGAGCCCAGCGCTCCGACGTAGAACGCCGCGCTCTCCAGTGCCACGCGCAGCGCCGGATCGTCGAGCTTCGGGTCATGCGTCAACAGGACCACCGCCGTCCGCGCATCCGGCCCCAGCGCGCGCATCGCCTCGTCCGGCCAGTCATGCACGAGCGTCGTGTCCGGAAACCGCGCCTCGGACGCGAAGGCCTCGCGCGGGTCGATGACGATCGGCGCATAGCCCGCCAGCCGCGCCATCGGCACGAGCGCCTGCGCGATGTGAACCCCGCCGACGACCGCCAGCCGCAGCGGCGGCGCGTGCAGCGTCACGAAAGTCTCGCCGTCGGGCTCGAACCCGCTGCGGTCGGCGCGCAGCCTCTCTTCCATCTCGGGGGACGGGACCAGGAAAGTTGCCCCGTTTTGTACATTCGCGGCCTGACCGACGGTTTCCCCCCGCGCCCTGCGCGCCACCAGATCGGCCAGCACCTCCGCGGGAAGCGTGCCGCCGACCGGCTCCAGCAGCACCCGGATGCGCCCCCCGCAGGCCAGACCGACCGCGAAAGCCTCGTCATCGGACACGCCGTATTCCAGCACCCGGTGCCGCCCGTCGCCCATCGCGTCCAGCGCCTCGGCCACGACCGCGCCCTCGACGCATCCGCCTGAAACGGACCCGACGATCTCGGCATCCTCCGACACGGCAAGCTGCGAACCCCGCGGCCGCGGGGCGCTGCCCCAGGTCTCGACCACCGTGGCCAGCGCCGCCCCCTTGCCGTTCTGGTGCCAGCGGAGCGCGGCTTCGGGTGCGTCGTCCATTGTCTTCGCTTTCAAAATACCTCGAGGCGCGCGAGGCGCTGGCCCCTCGCCGGCTCAGCCTAAACGAAAAGACCCCGCCCCGGAAAGTAACGCCTTTGTGGATCGACGCCCAGCTCCGGTGCCGCCTCGTCGATTACCCGCCCCACGACAATCGCCGCCGCAGGAAACCGTTCGGAATGGCAAAGGGCCCCGGCGGATTATTGCGCCGGAGCCCTTCTGCGGTTCAAGTCAGGCCTGCACCGGTTGGCGGACGGGCCGCTTGCTGCGGTCAGTTCGCCGCGGCGGTCTGCAACAGGCCGGTGATCTGCCGCACGGTCGCACGGCGGTTGGCCCGTTCGGCTTCCTGGGTGGGGACCTTCAGGAAGCGCTCGCCGTAGCCCTGTACGACCATGTTCTCCACCGGCACGCCGAAATATTCGTTCAGCGCCAGCGCGAGGCTCTCGGCCCGTCGATCCGACAGGGCGAGGTTGTAGACCGCGTCGCCCACCGCGTCGGTATGTCCCTCGATCAGGAACACTTCGCGCGGGTTCTCGCGGATGGAGGCGAGCACTTCGCGCGCGAGGCCGGCCAGGTTCTCGGCCTGTTCGGGGGGGATGGCCGCAGAGCCGCTGGGGAACGTCACGGCGTTCACCTCGTAGGCCGGGGCAAGGGCGCGGACCTCGGGGATGTTGCGGACTTGCGCGAGGCTGAACCGCCGGTCGATGCCGGCCTGCCGCTGCAGCGCCTCCCGCAGGGCATCGTCGCCGCCTGTGCGTGTCGAAACCACCGGCGCGACGGGCAGCGTGGCGACATCCACCGGCTCCACCGGGTCGGTGTCGTCGATCAGCGTGTAGCGCGTGCCATCCGGCTCGATGAGTTCGCGGCGCAGGACGCGAAGCGACGCGTCGCGGATGGTCACCACGCGCGATCCGTCCTCCCGCAGCACGGTCTGCCGGACCGAGCCGTCGTCGAACCGCTCGGTGCGCACGTTGGAGCCCGCCTGCCGCAGCAGGACGTCGTCGTCCCGGAACACCTGAAGCGCGCCGTCATCCTGCTGGACCACCACGCGGTCGCCGGAGTTGGAGACGACCCGCGAGCGGTTGTTCAGGATCGTGCCCACGGCAAGCGCGCCGAGCGCGCCGAGCGCAAGCTTCTGGGTGTTGGAAAGGCCGCTATCCTCCTTCCGCTCGGTGACGACGGCGCGGGTTTCGAAATCCTCGGCGGAGGTGCGGACATCGGCCTCCTCGACGGTGATCTCCTCGACCTCGCCCTCCACGGCATCGTCGATCGCGGCTGCGGCGGCCGCAGCGCTTTCGACGCCGAGCGCGGATTGCAGTGCCTGGCTGGCGAGGTCGCGGGCGACCTCCTGCTCCTGCGTCATCTCCGGTGCGGGGCGCGCGGCGACCTCCTCGGCAATCTCGCTTTCGGTCTCGACCTCGACGATGGGCGCGGTTTCGGGGGCGAGAACGGGTTCCGCCGCCTCGGCGTCCTCCATGGATTCAAGGTCCGGGGCGGGCGCGTCGATGGGTGCGTTATCGATCTCGACGGGTTCGTCGATGAGCTCCTCCACCAGAGGCGTGTCGCCCTCCAGCGCAGGCACGTCCTCGATCAGCTCCGCCGTCGGCGGCGTCTCTTCGACCTCGGCGGGCGGCATGTCGTCGGCGGCCGCGTCTACCGGGGCGTCGGCGTCGGGTGCGATCTCGGCGGCGGGCGCTTCCTCCGTTACGGCGTCCGGCTCGGTCTCGGGGGCGGGCATGTCCTCGGGCGCAGCTTCGGTCTCCGCTTCGGGCGTCACGATTTCGGCATCCTGCTCCAGCATCTCCACGCCATCGACGGCCTCTTCCTCCGACTGTTCTTCGGTGATGATTTCAGGCTCCGCCGCATCCATCCCAGACGCGGCCTCTTCGGTCGCCTCCGCCTCCTCGGCGGGGTTGGTGACGGCGAGCGGCTCGTCGATCACCTCCTCGACTTCCTCCTCGGGGATGTTTTCGACGGTGGTGGTCACCGCGTCGTCCACGATCGGGGCCTCTTCCACCGGAGCGACGACAACGCCCTCATCCGGTCCCGCCTCGGCCTCGATTTCTTCAGGTGTTTCGAGAACGGTCGAGATGCCCTCGTCGCCCGCCAATTCCCCGTCGCCCGTGGGCAGGAGCGCGACACCGCCGGCCGCCACGCATTCGGCGAGCAGGTCGCTGTCGTCCTCGAACCGCTCGGCGCATTCTTCCAGCACCTCCTCGGCGGTCTGGGCATGTGCCGCGGGCGCGACGAGCGCGAAGGACGGGACGAGCAGGGACAGGCTGGCGGCCAGCGATGTGGCCGATCGGAGAGCGTGGCTTGTGCGGCGCGTGCGGGACATTGGAACCTCATCCGGGGGTTTGTGCATTTTGCGATATAACCTTCGTGTGGATGGTGATGTTCCAATACGGCCCGGTGTTATCGCCTATCGCCGGGTTTGAGGCCGGTGCGGTCGGAGTGGCTTTCGGGACGCCATCACGAACGTCGACACTCCGCGTTCAGCCGCGAAGACGCGTCAACTCGCCCCGGTCGTCGGGTTGCGACAGCGCGGTGGCCAACCCCTCCAGCGCCGCGATGGAATGGCCGGCGCGCAGGCTGTCGACATGCGGCAGCAAGGCCCGGATGCCGGCGGCCTTCGGCGCGAAGCCGTCGAACCGCAGCAGCGGGTTGAGCCAGATCACCCGGCGGGCCGTGAGGTGCAGGCGCCGCGCCTCGAAGGCCAGCCGCTCGGGGTCGCCACGGTCGAGACCGTCGGTCACCAGCAGGACCACGGCCCCCTGCCCCAGCACGCGCCGCGACCAGTCGCGATTGAACGCATGCAGCGCGTCGCCGATACGGGTCCCGCCCTCCCAATCCTGCGCCTCGGCCCCGGCGGCGGCGAGCGCGGCATCGACATCGCGGGTCCGAAGGTGCCGCGTGATGTTGGTCAGCCGTGTTCCGAAGGTGAACCCATGGACCTCCGCCCAGCCCTGCCCCTGCCGGTTGGCGACCGCATGGAGGAAGTGCAGGAGCGCCCGGCTATAGGAGGTCATGGAGCCCGAAATGTCGCACAGCGCGACGAGGTTCGGCCAGCGGATGCGCGGCGTGGCACGGCGCAGATCGTGCAGGTCGCCCTTGCGGAGCGCGGCGCGCAGGGTTGCCTGACGGTCGATCCGGCCCGCCGCCGCGGCCTGCCGTCGGCGACTGGCCAGCGGCCGGACCGGCAGACGCAGGGTGGTGAGCATTCGCTTGGCGGCGGCCATCTCGGCGGTCGACATCTGCTCGAAGTCGAGATTGCGCAGACGCTCGCGCCCCGATGCCGTGGCGGAGGCGTCGATCTTGACCTCCTCCGCCGGCTCGCCCGCAACCTCCGGATCGGGCCCCTCGGCCGCGTCGAGCAGCGCCTCGGCCGCGCGCTTCTCGGCGGGCCTGGCGCGCCGTTCCTCCTGCACACCCCGGACGGTCGGCGTCAGCAGGCCCATCATGTGCTCCAGATAGCGGGGATCGCGCCAATAGAGACGGAAGAGCTGCGCGAAGGTCGCACGGTGTTCGGGGCGGCGCACGAAGACGGCCTGCAGGGCGTGAAAGAAGTCGGCCCGGTCGGTGAAGCCGGCCACGGTCACGGCCTCCACCGCCATCAGAAGGCGGTCTGGACCCACCGGAAGCCCGGCCCGGCGCAGCGCGGCGGCGAAATGCGCGATATTGCCCGCCAGCCTGGGGTCGTCGGGAAGATCGAGCGGAGCGTGTTCCATGCAGCCACCTCCGGGGGCCAGCCCCCGGACCCCCGAGGTATTTGACGCCAGAGGACGATCAGGCGAGTTCGGCGCGCACCTCATCGAGGATCCGCTTCGCCTCGCTTCCCTGAAGCTTCTGGATATCGTCCTGATATTTCAGAAGCGCGCCGAGCGTGTCGGCGATCACCTCCGGCGACAGGTCGATCATGTCGAGCGCGAGGAGGCATTTGGCCCAGTCGATCGTCTCGGCCACGCCGGGTTTCTTGAACAGGTCCTCGGTGCGCAGGGCCTGCACGAAGGCGACGACTTCGCGGCTGAGGCGTTCGGACGCTTCGGGGGCGCGGGCGGCAAGGATTTCCATCTCGCGGTCATGGGACGGGTAATCGACCCAGTGGTAGAGGCAGCGGCGTTTGAGCGCATCGTGCACCTCGCGCGTGCGGTTCGAAGTCAGGATGACGATCGGCGGCTCGGGCGCGGTGACAGGCCCGGTTTCGGGAATGGTGATTTGAAAATCGGAGAGGGCCTCGAGCAGGAACGCTTCGAACGGGGCGTCGGTGCGGTCGATTTCGTCGATCAGGAGGACAGGTGCGCCGCCGGGCTGCGGGCGCATCGCCTCGAGCAGCGGGCGCGCGATCAGGAAGTCGTCGGAGAACAGGACGGGCGGTGCCTCGCCCGTGGCCTCGGCCCGCCGGAGCGCGACCATCTGGGCGGCGAAATTCCATTCATAGACGGCGGAGGCGGCATCGAGCCCCTCGTAGCATTGCAGACGGATCAGGCGGCGGCCGAGCGCGGCGGCCAGCGCCTTGGCGATCTCGGTCTTGCCGGTGCCCGCCTCGCCCTCGAGAAACAGCGGACGGCCCAGCGTGAGGGCAAGGAAGGCGACGGTGGCGAGGGGACGGCCGCAGACATAATCCTGCCGGGACAGGAGCGTCTGAACGTCATCGATCGAGGTTGGCAATGTCATGGCGCTATGGGGCACGGCACCCCACGTGCGGTCAAGCCGCGTTGCTGACGGATCTCCGGCGACATAGCTTTGGGACGAAAAGAAAAAGGACGGCATGAAGGACATGGACGCGAAAGACCTCGCCGCAGCGGGGTTCGGGCCGGATCTGGGACGCTTCGACTGGGCCGATCCATTTCTTCTGGAGGATCAGCTGACCGAGGAGGAGCGGATGCTGCGCGATGCGGGGCGGGCCTTCGCGGATGCGGAACTTACGCCGATCGTGCGGCAGGCCTGTGCCGAGGAGACGGCCAATCCCGAGATCTTCCGCAAGATGGGCGCGGCCGGTCTGCTTGGTGTGACCGTGCCGGAAGAATTCGGCGGTCTCGGCGCGGGCTACGTCACCTATGGCCTTGTGGCGCGGGAGATCGAGCGCGTCGATTCCGGCTATCGCAGCATGATGTCGGTGCAATCCTCCCTCGTGATGTATCAGATCCACGCCTACGGCTCGGAGGCGCAAAAGCAGAAGTACCTTCCGGGCCTCGCCGCGGGGGAGTTGATCGGTTGCTTCGGGCTTACTGAGCCGGATGCCGGCTCCGATCCTTCGGGCATGAAGACGCGGGCGGTGTAGACGGCGGACGGCTACCGCATTTCCGGCGCGAAGATGTGGATCTCGAATGCGCCCTTTGCCGACGTCTTCGTGGTCTGGGCGAAGTCGGATGCGCATGAGGGCAAGATCCGCGGCTTCGTCCTGGAGCGCGGGATGAAGGGGCTCAGCGCGCCGGCGATCAAGGGCAAGCAGTCGCTGCGCGCCTCCACCACGGGCGAGATCGTCATGGACGGCGTCGAGGTGGGCGAAGACGCCCTGCTGCCGGGTGTGCAGGGGCTGAAGGGGCCGTTCGGCTGTCTCAACCGGGCGCGCTACGGGATCGGCTGGGGTGTCTTGGGCGCGGCGGAGTTCTGCTGGCACGCGGCGCGGCAATACGGGCTGGACCGTCAGCAATTCGGCCGACCGCTGGCGCAGACGCAGCTGTTCCAGAAGAAGCTCGCCGATATCCAGACGGAGAACGCGTTCGGGCTTCAGGGGGCGTTGCGGGTCGGGCGACTGATGGAGGCGGGGCGTGCGGCGCCGGAGATGATCTCGCTCATCAAGCGCAACAATTGCGGCAAGGCGCTCGATGTGGCGCGGTTGGCGCGGGACATGCACGGCGGCAACGGGATCTCCGAGGAATACGGTGTGATCCGCCACATGATGAACCTCGAGACGGTCAATACCTATGAGGGGACGCATGATGTGCACGCCCTCATCCTCGGTCGTGCGCAGACGGGCTGCAGGCGTTTTTCTGATCGCGACAAAAGAAGGGAGCGCCCGGTATGGCGCTCCCTCCTCGATATCCGGGTGCGGCCCCGGATCTTCGGTGGTGATCAGGCGTCGGCCTGCTGCGCCTCGATGGAGATGATCACCTCGACCTCGTCCGAGACGAACGGCGCGAACATGCCCGCGTCGAAATCCGAGCGAAGCAGCGTCGTCGTGGCGTCGAAGCCGAGCCAGGGCTTGTCCTCCATCGGGTGATCGGCCTGCTGGTTGAGGCGTGCGTCGAGCGTGATTTCCTTCGTCACGCCCCCGAGCGTCAGATCCCCGGTGATCAGGGCCGTATCCTCGCCCGTCACCTCGATACCGGTCGAGGTAAAGCGGACGACGTCGTTCGCGGCGGCATCCAGAAAGTCGGGCGAGGAGAAGTGCGTGTCGCGCTCCTCCCACCCGGTGAACATGGCGGAGGCCGGGATGGAGACGTCGACCGAGGAATTCTCCGGGTTTTCGGCGTCGAACTCGATCGTGCCGTTCCAGCCCGAGAACATGCCGTAGGTCGTTGAGTAGCCGAGGTGGTTGTAGTTGAACACGGTCTGGCTGTGGCTCGAGTCGAGCGTGTAGGTGACCGGTTCGGCCAGAGCGGGTGCCGCGGCGAAGAGTGCGGCGGTGAACAGGGCGGTGCGGAACATGGATGCCTCCTTGGGGTGTCTGGGCGTCAAGATCGTTGATTCATGGCGAAACGCAAACCGTAGCGGATCAACATGATCTGTGCGAACGCGCACTGCGGATGGTCGGGCCGGTCGGGCGGTTTCGCGATGTGCGTCGCTTTACGCGGCGGGATGCGTGATCGGGGGAACCGTTCGGTGGGGTATCCGCGTTGAAGGCCTGCAACACGACACAACCGAAAGGATTTCTGTAATGCTTCGCATTCTGACATCGACCGCTCTGGCCGCGACTCTGGCCGCTCCGCTCGCCGCTCCGGCTGCCGCCGAAACGCACATGACGGCCGGCACCGAGATGATGGATACGGCGGGCCTGATCCGCACCCGGGACATCACCGGCGGACCCGTCTATTCCATCGCGGACCGCTACGACGAGACCGCTTGGATGGATCTCGAAGATCGCGATTACTACGGCTACAACAACTACAACTACGGCACCGATTACGACCAGATCGGTGAAATCGAGGACATCGTTCTCGACCAGGGCGGCCAGATGATTGGCATCGTCGCCGAAGTCGGCGGCTTCCTCGACATCGGCGACAAGCACGTCCTGGTGCCCGTCGAGGACCTGCGTCTCGTGCCCGTGGACGACACGTCCTACAGCTATATCACGCGCCTCAGCGAGGAAGCGCTCGAAGAACTGCCGAGCGTCGACGAAGCCGGCTGGAATTGATCCGGACTCGTCTCTGATGAGACCCGAGGGGAGGCACTTTGCCTCCCCTTTTTCATGCGTGACATCCGGCGCGCCCCCTCGCCTCTTGCATGCGGCGGCCATGCCAGTATACGCACCGGACCCGCCAAGCATATTTATCGCGTGGCCTCTCGTGTCCGGAGGGCGGGGCAATCTTCGGGCTATGAAACGCGCGCCGACAAAACAGGAGTGAACATGCCGCTCTATGAGCATGTAATGATCGCGCGTCAGGATCTGTCCAACGCGCAGGCCGAGGGCCTCGTCGAACATTTCAGCACCGTCCTCGCGGATAACGGCGGCAAGGTCGTCGACAGCGAGTATTGGGGCGTCAAGACGATGGCCTACAAGATCAACAAGAACCGCAAGGGGCATTATGCCTTTCTGCGGTCGGACGCGCCTTCGGATGCGGTGCAGGAAATGGAACGTCTCGCCCGCCTGCACGACGATGTGATGCGCGTGCTCACCGTGAAGGTGGACGCCCACGAGGAGGGTCCGTCGGCCCAGATGCAAAAGCGCGACGAGCGGGACACCCGCCGCGAACGCCGCTAAGGAGACCGGATCATGGCTGCCAAACCGTTTTTTCGCCGTCGCAAGACCGATCCGTTCGAGGGGCCGAACGCTCCCGTGATCGATTACAAGGACACCCGTCTTCTGCAGCGCTACGTCAGCGAGCGCGGAAAGATCGTGCCGTCCCGTATCACCGCCGTCTCGGCCAAGAACCAGCGCAAGCTCGCCCGTGCGATCAAGCGCGCCCGGTTCCTGGCCCTGCTGCCTTATGCCGTGAAGTGAGGAGATAGACATGCAAGTCATCCTTCTGGAACGCGTGGCCAAGCTGGGCCAGATGGGCGAAGTCGTGGACGTCAAGCCCGGCTATGCCCGCAACTACCTGCTGCCTCAGGGCAAGGCGCTGACCGCCTCCGACCAGAACGTGAAGGCGTTCGAGGGCCGCAAGGCGCAGCTTGAGGCGCAAAACCTCGAATCCCGCGCCGAAGCCGAGAAGTTGGGCAAGAAGCTCGATGGACAGAAGTTCGTCGTGATCCGTCAGGCGTCCGATTCCGGCGCGCTCTACGGCTCGGTCACCACGCGGGATGCGGCCGATGCCGCGACCGAGGCCGGCTTCACCGTCGATCGGAGCCAGGTTGCCCTGCAGGCGCCGATCAAGGAACTCGGGCTGCACAAGGTCACGATCGTCCTGCACCCCGAGGTGGAGGTCGAAATCGAGCTGAACGTCGCCCGCTCGCCGGAAGAGGCGGAGCTTCAGGCCGCCGGCAAGTCCATTCGTGATCTCGCCGCGGAAGAAGAGGCCGCGGCAGAGTACGAGATTTCGGAGCTGTTCGACGATATCGGCGGTGCGGCCGACGAATATAGCGAGGACAATGCCCCGGTCGAGACGCCGGAAGGCCGCGACAGGGACGAACAGCCCCGCTGAGGTGCTGAAATCGTCATGCAGGGGCCGTCCTTCGGGGCGGCCCTTTTGCGTTGACGGTGCACATTGGCCCACAGGCGCCGCGCGCTATGTCGTTTTCCGAACAGAAACCGACATCGGAGACCTGTGATGATTCGCTACGCCCTTCTTGCCTCCGCCACCATGCTGGCCGCGCCGAGCTTTGCGCAGACGCATGAATGGGGAGAGCGCAATACGAGCTATCCCCCTGCCTTTCCCGAACAATTCCGCGCCGAACTGGTCGATAGCGGCGTAACGCTCACCACCGAGACCTTGGCCGACGGACTGGTCCATCCCTGGGGGATCGCCACGCTTCCCGACGATCGGGGTTGGCTGGTGACCGAGCGGGCCGGCCTGTTGCGCCATCTCGCCTCCGACGGCACGCTGTCCGATCCGATCACGGGTCTTCCGGAGATCCTTTCCGTCGGCCAGGGGGGCCTCCTCGACGTGGCGCTTGGGCCCGATTTCGCCGAAGATCGAAAAATCTTCATCACCTACGCCAAACCGGTCGAGGACGGCAGCGCGACGGCTGCGGCATCGATGACACTGGCCGATGACCTCGCCAGCGTCGATCAGGTGAACGAGATCTTCGTTCAGTCGCCACCATCGGAGAACCCGATGCATTTCGGCAGCCGGATCGTGTTTCTTGGCGACGGCACGGTGGCGATTACGACGGGCGAGCACTTCTCCGACGAGGAGCGGCCCTTCGCGCAGGATCTCGGCAAGACCTACGGCAAGGTAATCCGCGTCAACCTCGATGGGACGGTGCCAGAGGACAATCCGTTCGTCGGCACCGAAGGCGCGGCCGAGGAGATTTGGACGCTGGGCCACCGCAATATCCAAGGTGCCGCGCTGGACGAGGACGGCACCTTGTGGACGATCGAACACGGCCCGCAAGGTGGGGACGAACTCAACCGTCCGGAACCCGGGTTGAACTATGGCTGGCCCGCGATCTCCTACGGCAAGCGCTACGATTTCCGCGATGTCGATCCCGGTGGTCCGGTCGGTATCGATGCCGCGCAGCAAGAGGGGATGGAGCAGCCGGTCTATTTCTGGGACCCGGTCATCGCCCCCGGAGGGATGGATTTTCACTCCGGAGAGACGTTCGCCGATTGGAACGGTGATATCCTCGCCTCGTCTCTGGTGCCCGGCGGCGTCGTGCGCCTGTCGCTCTCCGATGAGGGGCTGGTGACCGAGGAGGAGCGCCTTCTATCTGACATCGGCCGGGTGCGCGACGTGGAGGTTCAGCCCGACGGCTCCTTCCTCATCCTTACCGATTACGAGGATGGCCGGGTCATTCGGGTCACGCCGGAAGGCTGAGAATGGGGGCAGCGGCGCTTGGGTGCTGCTGCCTTTCCCGCCGGGAGATGCGAATGTTCGCCGAGTTCGGCTCGTCCGCTGCCAAAACGAAGGTTTCTGCAATCTCCTTGTAGCGACCTGCGGGTTTCACAAAATTTACCCGCCTCTCGTCGCGTCAGACGCAATTGATATCGGGACTCCGGCGGGTGTCAACGGCGGAGTAAAAACCGGCCACGCGGCGGCGCAAAACCAGGCCAGCGACAGGGCGCCAAGCGCCATGGCGCGCGCGCTTGCCGCATAGCTGGCGCGTGCCATGGCGCATTGGCCCGCAGGGCCAATCCTGTGGCGGGTGATCAGGTTCTGGCTTGGGCCTTTCGGGCGCGGCTTTGGCCGAGCCGATAGCTGTCGCCGTTCATCTCGAGGATGTTGACGTGGTGTGTCAGCCTGTCGAGCAGTGCGCCGGNCAGGCGGTCGGGGGCGNAGGGTTCGGTCCATTCGTCGAACGGC
>NZ_CYPR01000047.1 GCF_001408515.1 Jannaschia seosinensis
TTCTCGAAGATCGACGGTGACCACCAGCGTCACACCCGGCCGCGCGCTACGCTACGCCAAGGGCTTCGCCCGCGGCCTCCTACACCAACCGCTGGGACACTATCCTCGGCACGCCCGGTCATCCGCAGGCAGGCGCTGACGGTGCGCTTGCCCGGTGCCAGCATTGCACCCATGACCAGAACAAGCACGTGTTCCCAGCTGGGAGCTGTAAAGCACATTCGCAGCTCCTGCAGCCAATCGCGCAGGATCTGGGGAACCGGAACGCCTGTCGGCGGCGGGGAGGTGGAATGTTGCTGCATCCCATGCTTCGAATCCCTCGCCGATCACCATGCAAGTCAGGGGCCCGCGGCAAAGTGAATTACGCATCTTGAGGTGTGCTCATGTATGATCTGCGCATGCTGTACGATGAAATGGTCGCCCGCATCGAAGCTTTCGACGACGCCAATGGTGGTGGTGTCGGCTCCTACAAGAACAAGGGCTCTTGCCATCTCTACCTGCTGGAGACGGAGGCGCCGATTGCCCGCCTGAAGCCGACCGGCAACGGAGACGAGGTCCGGCTCGGATACTGGTCACACCGGCGCAAATGGGAGGATATCGATGACATGGGTGGCGTCGTCATGCCTCTCGACGACGCGCTCGAGTTCATAGCGAACGAGGCCATTTTCTGGACCTGGACGTGAGTGAAAACGTACAAAGTCGAGCTAAGGAACCGAGCGAAAATTTCGGAAGAGTGACGCCGATTAACGAGGTCTTCATGTCCGGCGGGCGAAGAAGGCGTCTTCGGCCTGCAAACCGGGAATGCCTGCCGGCCACAACCGTTGTGAAGAACAAGAACAAGCGTGAAGACGCATCAAAATGTGGAATACGATTGGCTATTCCAGGTCCAGATGCGGCACCTGGAAATCCGGGAGGTGGGTCAGAGCGTACATGCAGTCGCGGATCAGCCCGGGACGCAATCCGCCGCAACGCCCGGCTCCTGCGTGGCCATCTGTTTCTTTGACCGGGCAGTCAGAAGCGGTGGCATGAACCATATTTCCAATGCGTCGATCTGGGTCCGATGGGCGCGGCGGCCACGATTTCGGAGGTGGAGCTCCAAGGCTATGCGCTCTTGCGGCTCAAGCTACGGCTGAGCGATCTAAGGCGCCGAACAGAACCGCCTGATCTGGTTCATGCAGATGATGGCGGTGGCGAGCTTGGTGAGGGCCATGTGGATGTCGGCGCGTCGATCGTAACGGATAGCGAGCCGGCGGAACTGGCTGAACCACGCGAAGGTGCGCTCGGCCACCCAGCGGTGGCGGCCGAGCTTGGCGGAGGTTTCCATGCCACGGCGCGCGATGCGGGGTATGATCGAGCGGGCGTAGCATTCCCGGCGGCACCGGCGGTGATTGGAGGCCTTGTCCATTGCTCGGCAGGGCATTGCGCAGCGATGTCCCGAGAGGAGGCGTGCAGCTTGTCCCGGGGGTTGCGGGGACGGCCGCGCCGTCCCGACCGCACCCCCGGCACGGCGTCGAGCGTGGATACGAGCGTCATGCTGTCGTGGAGGTTCGCGCTCGTGAGCGCCAAGGCCGAGCCGCGTGCCCTTTCGGTCGGTGATGCGATCCCGTTTCGTGCCCACACGGCCCCGGTCCGTCGAGGCCGGACCCGTCTCGCAAGCCCCTTACCAGATGTGTTGAAGAAAAATACTTCGGTTGGCCAGACTTTGGCCAACCTTCTCCTTAAAGAACTGGCTTGACGCAATCTTACGATGGAGATGTCAGGTGCAGTATGTTCCGCAAAAATCCGCGACAGCCGTGAAGCGGCGTATTCCACTCCCGTTTTTCGGGGTGGATGTAAACTTTTGCCGGAACGCGCAATGCGCCCAATTTGGTCTTCACCCGGACCCACGCG
>NZ_CYPR01000048.1 GCF_001408515.1 Jannaschia seosinensis
ACGCAGCCCGCTCGTGGTCGAAACCCCGCCGCGTCATCGCCCGCGTCGAGGTTGGTCCCATGGGGCAGGACACCCGCTACATCGTCACCAACCTCGAGGGCGGCCGCGGCAAGCACCTTTACGAGAAGCTCTATTCCGCCCGGGGCCAGGCCGAGAACCACATCAAGGCGTGGAAGGCCCACCTCGCAGCAGACCGGACGTCGTGCTCGGAAGCCAACGCCAGCCAGATGCGCCTGATGCTGCACGGCTGCGCCTACTGGGTCTGGTGGAAGCTTCGCGCGGCTTGCCCAAAACGTTCACCATGGCGCCGCGCCCAGTTCGACACGCTGCGGCTGCATCTCGTCAGACTGGCCGCCACCATCGTCGAAAAGAAGACCCGGATCATCGTGACCCTGCCGGCATCGTGTCCCCGAAAGGGACTTCTCCTCCTTCTCTTCGACGCCCTCGCCCCACCGAAAACAGCCTGACGCATGCGCCCCGACAAACCCAGAAACATCAACCCGTATCGCCCAAGACCCAAGTCACCGGCCGGCCTGCCAACCGGACGCAAACACCGGGTGCGCGCAAGAAAACCGAGACCGGGGAAACCATCCCACGGAGCACAAGTCCGCAGCTTCATGAATTATGCGGGTTAGGCCAGTTCAGGGTCGGCTATCAGGAAGCCGCTGCAAAGCGCCGGCCAGCTTTTCACCAATCGACAGTCTCGAACGCTGCTTTATGCTTCGTCACGAGCTCCCGTAACCCGATCTTGGCGTATAGATCGCGGGGAGGCAGCCGCGGACCATTTCCGCGGGTTTTGGGACTCGAGCAAAGGTGTAGCACCGACTCTCAACCTTAAATTGAGCGAAAAGTCCTCCGTGCCGGCTCATCAAGTGAGCTCGCGAGTCATTAAGCGCCGTGGACGTTTCCGCAACGGAGCGATGGCCTTTCCTCCAGTGGTCGGTGAGCGTAAACTCTTGATTGATGAGCCGGTTAAGCGTGGAGAAGAGAACATCATTATTTTCAATGGGCTTCATGAAAAGGCGCACAGAGCCACGACTGACACAATTTTTGAAGGATGGAACATTATCCCTCATCGGCAATATGTTGCAAGGCGACGTTCATGACTCCGGGCGCGCGCGTACAGGCCGCGATCGAGGTCCTTGACCGCGTTCTCGGGAGCGAAGCATCGGCGGAGCGCGAGCTGCTGGCTTGGGCGCGCGGGAGTCGGTTTGCGGGTTCGAAAGACCGGGCGGCCGTCCGCGATCACGTGTTCGACGCCTTGCGTCGGCTACGCTCCTCGGCGTGGGTGGCGGGGCAGGGCGATGTTGCGCCGGAGGCGATGGCGGCGCCGGGCGTGATGGCCGGCTTGCTGGCGGGGCGGGGGCTGGATCCTGCCACGCTGTTCACCGGGGAAGGATACGCGCCGGAGCCGATCACGCTGCCAAAGGTGGCCGAGCCGCCGCGCGCCGTGGCCTTGGACGTGCCGGATTGGCTGCTGCCGCGCTTCTCGGCTTCTCTCGGTGATCGGACGGAGGCGGTGCTGGATGCCATGCGCGACCGAGCACCGATCAATTTACGTGTGAATCTCGCGCGGGCGGATCGCTATGTAGTGCAGGCTGCGCTTGCAGAGGCGGGTGTCACGGCTGAGGAGATCCCAGATTTTCCCACAGCGCTTCGTGTGGCGGGGGCGCCGCGGGGTCTTTCGCGTCTCGCGGTGTTCGAGGACGGCATCTGCGAGCTTCAGGACGCAGGTGCACAAGGGTTGGTCGACCGCTTGCCGCTGTTGCCTGGAGAGCGGGTGCTGGATCTTTGCGCGGGCGGTGGGGGTAAGACGCTGGCCATGGCCGGGCGGGGAGCCGGGCCGCTCTTTGTCCACGACGCCGCGCCGGAGCGGATGCGCGACCTGCCGGTCCGTGCGGAGCGGGCCGGTGTGGTCGTGACGCCGGTCGAGGATCCCGAGGCAGAGGCACCCTTCGACGGTGTAGTTGTAGACGTGCCCTGCAGTGGGTCGGGAAGCTGGCGGCGCACGCCCGAAGCCAAATGGCGGCTGACGCCGGAGCGGTTGTCCGAACTCATCGCGACGCAAGACGCGATCTTGGCGCGCGCGGCGCGACTTGTGTGTCCGGGCGGATGGATCGGCTACATGACGTGCTCGGTGCTTGACGAGGAAAACGGCGATCTGGTCGAGGCCGCCTGCGCCGCAATCGGGGGACTGGCCGTCGAGACGACCTGGTCCACCGCGCCGGATAAAGGGACTGATGGCTTTTATCTCAGCGTGTTGCGGCGGGGGTGAATCGATCTCTTCGAAACGGGTCATTAATGCCGCGTTAAGGTTTGTGGCAGATAGTTTCGCGCAAAGCTTTCGGCCGAAGGGCCGCGACCTGAGTTTCCGAGGAGAACAAGTTGAGCGCGACGCATTTTCTGCTTCGGCGGCTTCGTACCGGAACCTCGGTCTTCCTGATCGTGGCCTTGGGCGCGCTCGCTGCTTCCTTCTTCACCCGAATGGGTCCTTCGCGTGATCTTCTCCTCGTCTCTGCCGTTGCGCTTGGCACGATCGTCTTGGCGCTGAGCGTCGCGGCCAGCTTGGTGCGCGGACTGGCGCGGCGTCGGCTGAGAACCGTGATGGGGTTTCTCGAGCATGACAGTGCGCCTGCATTCTGCACCGACGAGGATGGCGCGTTGTTTTTCCAGAACGTTGCCGCAATCGACCGGTTCGGGCGGATGGACGGTGCGACGATGACCCGCGCGCTGGAGCCGCTATTCGCCAACCCGGATTCCGTTGTGCACCGGTTGCGGTCCGCCGCGACCGGACGCGCGAATGCAGAAGGGACGGCGCGCGAGGACGTCGTCACGCGTCGCGGTCACGTTCGTGTGGCGGTCCACCGTGTTCCTGGCGGCTTTCTGTGGCGACTTGAGGATCTTGTCGACCGGCCGTCCCGCGCCCCCGATGGTGTCGGCTTGCCTGCGCTGACGTTCGGACCGTCCGGGGTGATCCTCTACATGAACGAAGCGCTTCGTGGACTGGCCGGCCGCCGAGCGAAGCGTCTGCGCGACCTGTTCGAAACACTGCCGCTTGAAAACGGAACGCTGAACTACCTCATCTCCGAAAGCGGGATGCAGCCGGTGCGCGTCGCCGTATCGGAACCGGTCAACGGGCGTCAGGAACTGTTCCTTTTGCCCGCAGTGGCCGAAAGCCACGACAATGATGTTCTCGACGGTCTTCCGGTCGCGCTGCTGCGGCTGGACGGGTCGGGGCACATCATATTTGCAAATCGACATGCCCGCGAATTGCTGCCCGAAATCGGAGAAGAGACACGGCTTGCCGCTATCGTCGAAGGACTTGGCCGAAGCGTAAAGGACTGGATCTGCGAGGCCACGTCCGGGCGTGGTCTCCACAGGGCCGAAGTCGTGCGCGTTGCCGGTATCAAGGGTGAAACGTACCTGCAGATCACGCTCGGCCGTCCGCTTACCGGCGACGAGGGTGGTCTTATCGCGGTGCTCAATGACGCGACTGAACTCAAGACCATGGAGGCGCAGTTCGTCCAGAGCCAGAAGATGCAGGCTATCGGCCAGCTTGCCGGCGGCGTGGCGCATGACTTCAACAATCTTCTGACAGCGATATCCGGGCACTGCGACTTGCTGCTGCTGCGTCATGCGGCGGGCGACCCGGATCACGCCGACCTCAACCAGATCACGCAGAACGCGAACCGCGCTGCGGCACTTGTGGGGCAGCTCCTCGCCTTCTCCCGGAAGCAGACTCTGGAGATGAAGCCCGTTGATCTCCGTGACACACTTGGCGACCTGACGCATC
This sequence comes from Jannaschia seosinensis, assembly GCF_001408515.1. Lineage (GTDB taxonomy): Bacteria > Pseudomonadota > Alphaproteobacteria > Rhodobacterales > Rhodobacteraceae > Jannaschia > Jannaschia seosinensis. The sequence continues at coordinate 3,794 of NZ_CYPR01000048.1, forward strand.
TGCTCAACCGACTTGTCGGGGAGCGCATCTCCTTGCGGCTGGAGCATGATCCGGCCCTGATTCCGATCCGCGGCGACCGTCGGCAACTCGAGCAGGTGCTGATGAACCTCGTAGTCAATGCGCGCGACGCCATGCCTGATGGCGGGGAGATCCTCATCGAGACCCGGTGCCGCTACCTTGATGTCGCGCTGGAGCGGGACCGCGTCACCGTCCCGCCTGGCCAGTATGTGGTGATCAGTGTGCAGGATCACGGGACGGGCATTGCCAGAGAGGATCTCGCGCGAATCTTCGAGCCCTTCTTCACGACAAAGCGCCCGGGCGAGGGGACGGGGCTTGGTCTGTCGATGGCCTATGGCATCGTGAAGCAGTCGGGCGGTTATATTTTTGCGGACAGCGAGGTCGGCAAAGGAACGAACTTCAGCCTGTTTTTCACTGCGGCCGAGGCTGGCTTGAACATGTCCGGTCGAGCCGCTGGTAGACCCCCGATTCCTCTGTTGCTCGAACGAGTCGTGCCCGAGGCGCTTCAGGCCTTTGCAACGGAGTCCGTAACGGAGCGGGACGCGGGCGTGGCGGCGATTGACAGCGCTCCGCCGACCGGCGCGAACAAACAGGCGTGCGATGTTGGAGCCGAACACCAGAATGCGCAGGCGCCGACTCTGCTCCACGCTGGCAACTGGCATGAGAAGGTTGGTGAAGGCGCCTCCATCGGAGACAGTGCTATCCAGCAGGAAGCCGAGGTTGACCCGATCATTTCGGGTATGCTTGGCGGGATGTCCGTTCCAGCGACGTCGCGAGCCTCCCTGAATGATGATCTTCTCGAAGATGAAGTTTCCAACCTGTTTGCCGACGAAGAACAAAAGGGTGCTTTAGAATCGGGTGAGGATGCCTCGGATGATAGGTTGGAGACGTCCACCGAAGCTAATCTGAAAGACGGCTCCGAAAGCGCCGGAACTTCGGGCGCTGAGATGTCTGATGATCGTCCTTCCAATGCTGAGCCCGTACGGCCGGTGGTTCTTCTCGTGGAGGATGAGGCACCGGTCCGTGCTTTTGCCTCGCGCGCTTTGCAGTTGCGCGGCTATGACGTTGTGGAGGCCGAGAGCGCGGAAGTTGCCCTCGACAGGCTGGCGGATCCGGCCCTGAGGGTGGACCTGTTCGTGACCGACGTGATGATGCCCGGGCTCGACGGTCCAACGTGGGTGCGCAAGGCGCTTATCGACCGCCCTGAGGTCCGGACGGTCTTCATCTCCGGCTACACGCAAGACGCAATGTCCGAGACGAGCGCGCCCGTGCCGAATGCGGTGTTTTTGCCCAAGCCGTTCTCGCTTGCTGACCTTACGCAGACCGTGGAGCGGGCCCTTGCTATGCGGTCTGAAAGCAGTGGTTCTCCGTCACCCGTTGCAGAGCGAACACCATAGATCGAAGTCTCGGCGCCGTTCGTGCAATAGCCGATCATGCAAGGCGTCGGACAATAATGCGTCGCGCGCTGGCGAGACGTTCTTCTCCGAAAGTTCAATTTTCCGGTCGAGGCGCGTCTCCAGGAAGGCCACCAGATCGGGAAAGCGATCATAGCGGAAGAGATGATCGACCCCACCCTCCAGGAACTTTGCCTGCGAACCGACGCGTGCATAGTCGGGGGGGGCGTCGGAAAGATATGCTGCGACGAAAGCGTCAAAATCCACCCGCGCGGTCGAATTCGCTTGGCCATCAAGTGCCGTGCGTGCGCGGTAGCGGAACCAGCTCGCCAGCCAATCTATCGGCTCGCGCATCACCGCAACCAACTCCATCGGACGTTGTCCATCCCGCTCGAAAAACGGGGCAAGCCGGTTGCGGTATTTGCGTACGCTGCAGTGCTTCAGGCCCGGTGGGTTTACAACGGCGACGTCGGCAACCGGAGCCAGTTCCGCCTCAAGCGCGGTGCTGCCGGTTTTTGGCACGGCGAGCAGGACGAGCTTTTGCTTCCAGAAAATAAGCAACCGGCCTCCGCATCCTTACGTCGCCGTGACGACGGTAACGCTTCCTTAATCGAGCAGGTCGATGGTGGAAAGAAAGCCACGGGGCTTGCAAATGTTCTCACTTAGTTCCATTTGGCTTAACGGAACAAGACAAGAACATAAACCATCGTTGCTGCCTGCGCGGCAGCATGCAACAAGGGTTGAGAATATGGCAACGGCGAACCTACTCGACATGGGCGACAAGAAAAGCGCGGACAAGCAGAAGGCTCTCGACAGCGCATTGGCGCAGATCGAGCGGCAATTCGGCAAGGGCTCCATCATGAAGCTCGGCGGGGACAACCCGCTGCCGGAAATCGAGTCCACTTCGACCGGCTCCCTCGGGCTCGACATCGCGCTCGGAATCGGCGGATTGCCGAAGGGGCGGATCATCGAAATCTACGGTCCCGAAAGCTCGGGCAAGACGACATTGACATTGCATGTCGTTGCCGAGGAACAGAAAAAAGGCGGTGTCTGCGCATTTGTCGACGCGGAGCATGCGCTTGATCCTCAGTACGCGCGCAAGCTGGGCGTCGATCTTGATGAGCTTCTCATTTCGCAGCCCGATACGGGCGAGCAGGCTCTGGAGATTACCGACACGCTGGTGCGGTCGGGCGCCGTCAACTTGGTGGTGGTCGATTCGGTTGCTGCGCTTACGCCGAAATCGGAACTTGAAGGCGACATGGGCGACAGTTCCGTGGGCGTCCATGCTCGCCTAATGAGCCAGGCGATGCGCAAGCTGACAGGCTCAATCGCGCGGTCGAAGTGCATGGTTATCTTCATCAATCAGATCCGGATGAAGATCGGCGTGATGTTCGGCTCTCCCGAGACGACGACCGGCGGCAATGCGCTGAAATTCTACTCCTCCGTCCGTCTCGACATTCGACGCATCGGGTCGATCAAGGATCGTGACGAGGTGGTAGGCAATGCCACGCGCGTGAAGGTCGTCAAGAACAAGGTGGCGCCGCCGTTCAAGCAGGTCGAATTCGACATCATGTATGGCGAAGGCATCTCCAAGATGGGCGAGCTTCTTGATCTCGGGGTGAAAGCCGGCGTTGTCGACAAATCGGGTGCCTGGTTCTCCTATGGGGACGAGCGTATCGGGCAGGGGCGCGAGAACTCGAAGCAGTTCCTGCGCGACAACCCGAACGTGGCGCTGGAGATCGAAGACAAGATACGTGCGGCGCATGGGCTCGATTTCATGATGTCCGCGGGTGACAAGGACGAGATATTCGACGAGTAGCATACCGCCGCGCGCGGTGATGAACCGAAGATGCGTCAGGGGCGGTCCGCAAGGGCGGCCCCTTTCGCTTGTCCGACGGACGGGCCGGCGATAGAGAGGCGCTCGCAGCAAACAGGGATGACCATGGCCAGTCTGAACGATATCCGCTCGACGTTTCTCGACTACTTTGCGCGGAACGGACACGCCAAGGTCGACAGCTCGCCGCTTGTGCCGCGCAACGACCCGACGCTCATGTTCACCAATTCGGGCATGGTTCAGTTCAAGAATGTCTTTACCGGCGTTGAAACTCGCGATTACGACCGCGCAACGACTAGTCAGAAATGCGTGCGCGCGGGCGGCAAGCACAATGACCTCGACAATGTCGGCTATACCGCCCGGCACCACACGTTTTTCGAGATGCTCGGAAACTTCAGCTTTGGCGACTATTTTAAAGCAGACGCTATCCCCTTCGCGTGGGAATTGCTGACGAAAGAATTCGGCATCGACGCCAAACGCCTTCTGGTGACGATCTACCACACCGACGACGAGGCGGCGCAGATCTGGAAGAAGGTCGCGGGCCTGTCCGACGAGCGGATTATCCGCATCGCCTCTGATGACAATTTCTGGCGCATGGGACCGACCGGTCCCTGCGGGCCCTGCACCGAAATTTTCTTTGACCACGGCGAAGGCATCCCCGGCGGTCCTCCGGGCAGCCCGGATGAGGACGGTGACCGTTTCATCGAGATCTGGAACCTCGTCTTCATGCAAAACGAGCAGTTCGAGGATGGCACGATGCGTCCGCTCGACATGCAGTCGATCGATACCGGCATGGGGCTGGAGCGGATCGGCGCATTGCTGCAGGGCAAGCACGACAATTACGACACCGACCTGATGCGCGCGCTGATCGAGGCGTCGGCGCAGGTCACCTCGACCGAGCCCAATGGGCCGCAGAACGTGCATCACCGGGTGATTGCGGATCATTTGCGCTCGACGTCGTTCCTGATTGCGGACGGCGTGATGCCGTCGAACGAGGGGCGGGGCTATGTGCTGCGCCGGATCATGCGCCGGGCAATGCGGCACGCGCATCAGGCGGGTGCAACGGACCCCGTGATGCACCGGCTGGTTCCCGCGCTCGTGCGGCAGATGGGCGGCCATTATCCGGAACTGGTCCGGGCCGAAGCGCTGGTCACCGAGACGCTGCGCGGTGAAGAGGAGCGCTTTCGCACCACGCTCGACCGCGGGCTGAAGCTTCTGGAGGACGAGGTGTCCCGGGTGCCGGATGGCGGCACGCTCGGCGGAGAGGCCGCGTTCAAACTGTACGACACCTATGGTTTCCCGCTCGACCTGACGCAGGACGCCTTGCGGGAGCGCGGCTTGGGCGTCGATGTCACCGGGTTCGACGCGGCCATGGCGGAGCAGAAGGCCCGCGCACGGGCGGCTTGGGCCGGGTCGGGCGAGCAGGCGGATACCGCGATCTGGTTCGATCTGGCGGAGGATTACGGGCCGACGGAATTCCTCGGCTACGACACCGAGCAGGCCGAAGGGCAGATCCGCGCCCTTGTCCGGGACGGCGCCGCGATCGAGCGGGCCGAGGCGGGCGAAGAAGTGAGCGTCGTCGTCAACCAGACCCCGTTCTACGCCGAGGCGGGGGGGCAGGTTGGCGATACAGGCATGCTGCGGACGGAGAATGGCCGCGCGCGCATCACCGATACGCGTAAATCCGCGGGCGTTTTCATCCACTCCGCCAAGGTGGAGGAGGGTTCCATTGTGGCGGGCGAGGCGGCGGAGCTTGTTGTCGATCACGACCGCCGCATGGCGATCCGCGCGAACCATTCGGCGACGCACCTGCTGCATGAGGCGCTGCGTGCGGCACTTGGCGATCACGTGTCGCAACGGGGTTCGCTCAACGCGCCCGGCCGCCTGCGTTTCGACTTCAGTCACGGCACGGCGGTCTCGGCCGAGGATCTCGCCCGGATCGAGGCGGAGGTGAACGGCTACATCCGGCAGAACCAGCCTGTCGCCACGCGGATCATGTCGCCCGACGACGCGCGCTCTCTCGGGGCGCAGGCGCTGTTCGGCGAGAAGTATGGCGACGAGGTTCGGGTCGTTTCGATGGGCGCCAAGGACGGATCTGGCAAGGGCGCCGACGGGCAAACCTATTCGATCGAGTTGTGCGGCGGCACGCATGTCGGCCGCACGGGCGAAATCGGAGCCTTCGTCGCGCTCGGGGACCAGGCGTCGAGCGCGGGCGTCCGGCGGATCGAGGCGCTGACCGGACAAGCGGCGCTCGACCACCTGCTGGCGCAGGACCGGCGGGTCTCGGATCTCGCCAACCTGTTCAAGGCCCAGCCCGAGGAAGTGCCCGCTCGCGTCAAGTCCCTGATGGACGAGCGGCGCAGCCTGCAGAACGAGATTGCGCAGCTTCGGCGCGAGATGGCCATGGGCGCCGGAGCGGAAGCGGCGGAAATCAACGGGATCCAAGCCGTCCTACAGGTGATTTCCGGCGTGTCGGGCAAGGATCTCGGCCCGATGATCGATGCGCAGAAGCAGGCGCTCGGCTCGGGAGTGATTGTCCTGATCGCGGATACCGGGGCCAAGCCCGCGGTCGCGGCCGGGGTGACCAAGGATCTGGCGGATCGCGTCTCGGCGGTCGATCTGGTCAAGGCGGCGGTCGAAGCGCTCGGCGGGCGCGGCGGCGGCGGTCGGCCGGAGATGGCGCAGGGCGGCGGCGCGGACATCGCTCAGGCGGATGCCGCGCTCGCGGCGGTGCGTGAGGTAATCGCGCGGGCCTAGTGGCCCGTCGTGTTCGAGAAAAGCTGCATGATCACGATGCCGCCGACGATCAGGATCATTCCGACGATCGCGGCGGCGTCGAGCCTCTGTCCGAAGGCGACCCATCCGATCGTGGCGATCAGGACGATCCCGAGCCCCGACCAGATGGCGTAGGCAACGCCCACCGGAATCGTCCGCAGCACGAGCGACAGCAGGAACAACGCCACCGCGAAGCAGGCGAGCGTCAGGACCGACGGCCAAAGTCGAGTGAACCCCGCCGACGCCTTGAGCGCGGTGGTGCCGACCGTCTCGAAGGCGATCGCGAGGACAAGCCAGAGCCAGGGCATCAGCGGCCGATATAGCGGTCGCGGCGGTGGTTCACCGCGATGATCAGGTTGACGACCACCGCCCCCAGAAGCGATGCCGCCACCAGCCGCGCGTCGAGCAGGATGAACGCCACGAGGAAGAGGAGCGCATCGAAGCCGAGTTGGACCCAGCCGGCCCGGATGCCGAAGCTTTCCTGCATCCAGAGGGCGAGGATGCCGACCCCGCCCAGCGACGCGCCATGCCGGAAGATCACGATCAGCCCCATGCCGATTACCGCTCCCGAAAGGACGGATGCGACCCAAGGGTCCAGTTGCTCGAAGGACAAAGCGTGCGGCAGGAGGGCCGTCAGGACCGAGACCATCGTCACGGCCATCACCGTCTTGGCGACGAACCGTGGCCCCATCCGGACCCAGCCGAGAACGTAAAACGGCAGGTTCAGGATGAAGAACCAGACCGCGAAGGACAGGCCGGTCGTGTAGGAGAGAAGAACGCCCAATCCCGCCGTCTGGCCGGTGACGAGACCCGCCGCCGTCAGGAACTGCACCCCGAGCGCGCAAAGAAGCGTGCCAAGAAGAAGCGCCTGCGCGTCCTCCAGCGGGGTGTGGGCCAATGGCGCGGGCCGGTGCGGCTCACGACTGTCTGCGGAGGGTTTGGATCGGGCCATCTTCACGCCGCGGCCAGATGCGCCGCCCTGCTGTCGTATTTTTGTAAATCAGGTGCGGTGCGGGGGCCGTCCCCCGCACCAATCGGCCCATCAGGAACGGGCCCGTCTGGATCGGAGCGCCTTTTGCAGGTTCTCGTCGATCTTCTCGAGGAAGCCCATTGTGGTCAGCCACTTCTGGTCCGGACCGACGAGCAGGGCGAGGTCCTTGGTCATGTGACCGGATTCCACCGTGTCGACGATTACCTTCTCCAGCGTCTCGGCGAAGGTCATCAGCTGCGCGTTGTCGTCGAGCTTGGCGCGGTGCTTCAGGCCGCCGGTCCAGGCGAAGATCGACGCGATGGAGTTGGTCGACGTCTCCTTGCCGGCCTGGTGCTGGCGGTAATGGCGGGTGACGGTTCCGTGCGCCGCCTCGGCCTCGACGATCTTGCCGTCGGGCGTCATCAATTGCGACGTCATCAGGCCCAGCGAGCCGAAGCCCTGCGCCACCGTGTCGGACTGCACGTCGCCGTCGTAGTTCTTGCACGCCCAGACATAGCCGCCCGACCACTTCATCGCCGAGGCGACCATGTCGTCGATCAGACGGTGCTCGTAATGAATGCCGGCCTTCTCGAACTGGTCCTTGAACTCCGTGTCGTAGATCCGCTGGAAGATCAGCATGAACTGACCATCATATTGCTTCATGATGGTGTTCTTGGTGGACAGATAGACCGGATAGCCGCGCTTGAGGCCGTAATTGAACGATGCGCGGGCGAAATCCTCGATCGACTTGTCGAGGTTGTACATCGACATGAACACGCCGGAGGAGGGGGCGTCGAACACCTCGTGCTCCTCCTCGTAGCCGTCCTCGCCCACGAACTTCATCGTCAGCTTGCCCGGCCCGGGGAACTTCATGTCGGTGGCGCGGTACTGGTCGCCGAAGGCGTGGCGGCCGATGACGATGGGCTTGGTCCAGCCCGGCACGAGGCGCGGCACGTTCGAGCAGATGATCGGCTCGCGGAACACGACGCCGCCGAGGATGTTGCGAATCGTGCCGTTGGGGCTGCGCCACATCTTCTTGAGGCCGAACTCCTCCACGCGCCCCTCGTCGGGGGTGATCGTTGCGCATTTCACGCCGACGCCGATCTCCTTGATCTTGTTGGCCGCGTCCACGGTGATCTGGTCGTTCGTCTCGTCGCGCGCCTCGATGCCGAGGTCGTAGTAGAGCAGATCGATGTCCAGATACGGCAGGATCAGCTTGTCCTTGATGAACTGCCAGATGATCCGGGTCATCTCGTCGCCGTCGAGCTCGACGACTGGGTTCTCCACCTTGATCTTCGCCATTTGGGCCTCCGCTGGGATGTGTCGCGGGCCGGATAGCGCATCGCGTCCGCGGGGGCTAGGCTGCGTGCGACGGTATACCATCGCGGAAGGGAAGCGAAGATGGCGACATATGTTCTGGTCCACGGCGCGTGGCATGACGGAAGCTTGCTGGCCGACGTGGCGGGGCATCTTCGCGGTGATGGGTGGGACGTTCATACGCCCACCGTCCGCGGGAACGGCGCGGACGCAGAGCCCGGCGTGGGCCTTGAAGAAGCGATCGGGTCGATCGCCGATTATCTGGCCGGACATGACCTGAGCGACGTGGTGCTGGCGGGGCATTCGCATGGCGGCATGATCATCTCGGGCGTCTACGACCGGATGCCCGATCGCGTGAAGCGGCTGGTCTACTGGAACGCGTTCGTTCCGCATGACGGCGAGAGCCTGATCGACCTCGTGCCGGCGCATATGGGCGCGATCTTCAGGAAACGCGCCGAGGCGTCGGAGGACATGCGCTTCAGCCCGACCTATCCCGTCTGGCGCGATGTGTTTTTCAACGATGGCGACGGTGCGGCGGCGCAGGCGGCTTATGACAGGCTCTGCCCGCAGCCCTACGCGACGTTTGCCGACAAGATCGCGCTCAAGACGCCGCCGGCCGCGTGGAAAGTGGGTAAATCCTACATCAATTCGCTCATGGATACGGCCATGCCCCATTCGACGGGCTGGCACCCGAACATGTCGGAGCGGCTGGGCATGTTCCGCCTGATCCAGATGATGGGCGGGCACGAGACCTGTTTCACCGATCCGGAGGGGACGGCGCGCGCGCTCCACATGGCAGGGCGCGACTGACCAATCCCCCAACGCATCTCGGTTTGCGCGATCGCCGGAACGCCCCGGACTGGTCCGGCGGAAAACTTCGCTCCCGGAGACCTGAACGCCATAACGCCCGCCCCGGTGAGGGGGCGGGCGCTTCCGTTCCGTGTGTATTTACGGGATCAGATGTCGTCGTTGTAGACGTCGCCCACGGACTCGATCTCGGCTTCGATGTCGTCACCATCGAACCAGCCCTCGAAGAAGCCTTCCTCTTCGATGGAGATGACCATGTCCTCGTTCCTGTCGGCCGCTTCGTAGAGGCCCGTCGTGTACTCGTCCTGGTCGAGCATCTCGTCGGCGTTGACGTCCATCTCGTCGTAGTATGGCGTGTAGGTATCGCCGTAATAGCCGCCGAACTCATCTTGGGTGATCGTGCCGGACGCGTCGGCGTCATAGGTGTCGAACATGGAGGCGTCGTAGGCCTGCCCGCTCATGCCCATGTCGCGATCGTAGCCGGTCTCAAACTCATCGCGCGAGATTTCGAGATCCCGGTCGGTATCGTAGCTGCGATAGAGGCCGGTCGCGTATTCGGACCGGTCGATCATCATGTTGTCGTCGCGGTCGACGGCGTCGTAATATCCGGTCGACTGAAAGCCTTCGTCGAAGGTGGTCCGGTCGAGGTCGGTGCCGTAATCCGCGCCGAACATCTGGGCCGAGGCGGCGGTCGCCAGAAGGGCGGCGGCGGCTGTGGTGGTGAAGAACATTTTCATGTCGAATCTCCGTTTTGCAGGTTCGGGGACGCATCGCTGCGCCAGCCGTGTGGTGCGATGCAATTGCACCGCTGGCCAAGGAACGTGCGCCACTCCCCGAAGTTCCGATGACCTCGGGGAACAGGAGAAATCCCGCTCAGAGGCCGAAGAACGCCGCGATGCGGGGCGACAGCCATGCCCAGAGGGCGGGCGCGCCGCGCTCGATCCGGGTGCCGACGCGGGCACGGACCTGCGCCTCGCTCACGTCGTACTCCGTCCATGATCCGCCGCCATTGGCGAGGTTCAGGTTCGGCGGCTGAAACCTGTCGAGTGCCCTGGCAAAGCGGGCATCGCGCGTCTGGCCCGCCTCGAATTCGTCCCAGAGCGCACGGAACGCGGCCCCTTGCGACGCGGGCAGCAGCCCGAAGATGCGATCCGCCGCCGCCGCCTCATCGGCCTCCTGCGTGGCGGATGCGATGCCGTGGATCGGCGTGTCACCGGCATATACCTCGACCAGATCGTGCAGGATCAGCATCCGGATCACCCGGTCTATCGAGACTTCGTCGGGCGCGTGATCGGCCAGCGTGAGCGCAAAGAGCGTCAGGTGCCAGGAATGCTCCGCCGAGTTCTCGACCCGCGACCCGTCGGCAAGACGCGTGGCACGCTGCACGGATTTGAGGCGGTCCGCCTCCATGAGGAAAGCCATCTGCGCATCGAGATCGATGTTCACGGGATCACTCCGCCGACCCGGCCGTATTCGCGTCGCCCGCAAGCACGCCGCCCGCCTCAAGGTCGGCCACGCGCTTCTTGAGCATCCGGTCCGCCCGCAACGCGGCGCGCTGGATCCGGACGGAGGTGATGAACGCCTCCTGCAGCGTCTGGGACGAGTCGCCGAGCGTCTGGGCCATGATCGCGATGATATCCTCGTCGCCCGTCTTTTCGACATGCGCGATCACACGGGCGGCAAGCTTGTTCGCAGGGTCTTCGGCAAGGGGCATGCGTGTTCCGATTGATTTTAAAGTGAGGAAAGCTCGGCGGACACACCCGGCCACACTACACGACACAGTGCTGGCTGAGGGCGGCTGGATGGATTCAACTGGACGACTCCGACCAAGGAAACGTCCGATGCTTCACCACGCCATCTCCGCCCTCACGAATATCCTGCGTCCAGATCTCGACTTGAGCAAGAGCCGTCTGGAGACGCTTTGCATGATCGTCATCGGCATGGTCAGCGCGCGCAGCGTGAACCTCAGCCATCTTGCCTGCGAACGACCGGGATCGGCCCTGACCTCGTCGACATACCGTCGGTTGCAACGCTTCTTCCAGCACGTCCATCTCGACGAGGACTGGTCGCTCCCGCTTCTGGTCCGGCTGTTGGGCCTGAACAAATCGTGGCTGCTCGCGCTCGACCGCACCAACTGGCAGATCGGCAAGACCGAGGTGAACTTTCTCGTGCTCGCAGTCGTCACCCGTCGTTTCCGCGTCCCCCTGGTCTGGAGCCTGATCGAAGGCCGCGGGTGTTCCGACACCGACATGCGCATCGCCCTGATGGAGCGATATCTCGCGAATTTTCCCGCGACGACCATCCGTCTGCTGCTTGCCGATCGTGAGTTTGTCGGCGCAGGCTGGATGGAATTTCTTGGTAAAAACAATATCCCCTTTGCTATCCGCGTAAGGGAAAATCTTCGCATTACGACCGAGGACGGTCACGACCTTACCTTGCGCGCAAGG
>NZ_CYPR01000049.1 GCF_001408515.1 Jannaschia seosinensis
CTGCTTGCGATGGACCTCGCGATCGCCATCCAGCCAGCCGTCGATGATCCCGGTGAACCCGTCCAGCTTCGGCCGCTTCACGGGCGCCGTTCGCCGGTATCCTGGAGGAATCGAGAACGCCAACATCTTCTGAACGCTGTCGCGCGAAATCCCGAAGTGATGCGCCGCCGCCCGCTGGCTCATGCCCTCCGCACAGGCCAATCGCACCTTACGATACAAGTCCACGGTGAAAATCCTCCCGCCCTCCCTGCCGCCAGAGAGGGTAAAGGTGGACGACTTTTACGCCGCCCGCAGCAGGCTCATCCCGCCGCTACCGTGGCAGACTTTTGCACCGCCGTTCTCACAAGCGGGCTCGTGGGTCGCGCACGCCGATGCCGGAGGCGGCGCGCCCAAATGCGCGCTGGTCGCTCGATTTCTTGGCGGACAGTTTCGGCGCGTCGCGGAAGTTCCGCATCTTGGCGGTGATCGATGATTGCCGCCGGCATAACCTGTGCCTGATCGCCGACACAAGCATCTCAGGCGCCCGTGTGGCTCGTGAGCTGGACGCGCTGGTGCGGGTCCATGGGAAGCCCGCATGCATCGTCAGCGACAATGGGACCGAGTTCACCAGCCGCGCCATCCTGAAGTGGGCCGACAAGAACGGGGTCCCTTGGCACTACATCGATCCCGGGAAGCCGCAGCAGAATGCCTTCATCGAGTCATTCAACGGCAGCCTCCGGGACGAGCTGTTGAACGAGGAGATATTCGACACCCTGGATGACGCCCGCCGGAAGCTGGCCCTCTGGCGTTACGACTACAACGCCGTCAGACCGCACTCATCGCTCGGAAACCAGCCGCCGCTCGAAGCGCGCCGGGCGCTCGAGCAATTCGAGGGCCCTGCGCCCGGCGCGCTTGCCCAGAACAACCCACCGGACTACCAATCTCAAACCCGCAGAATCTCGCTATGATCGAGGGACCCGAAGGGGGCAGGTCACTATGTGAAGACGGTGACGTAAGAGTCTGGCGGAACTTTCTCAGCTTTTGCGGTTGCAGAAGACGGCGGCGCGTCGTCTTTTGCGCCAACTTGCAACTGCTGCCGCGCGCGACCCGAAGGCTGAGAAATGATACCGCGATATGTTCCCGACGCTGTCTTCCACACCAGAGTTCGCAATCCGGCGCTGGACGGCGACAACCCCTTCGAGTGGCAGAATCTCACGACCGATGACGTGTTCGCCGGAAAGCGAATCGTGCTTTTCGCGGTTCCGGGCGCCTTCACCCCGGCTTGCTCTGACAGCCATCTTCCGGGCTTCGAGCGTTTGCATGACGAATTTCTTGCCGAGGGCATTGATCGGGTCATCTGCGTTTCCGTCAATGACGCCTTCGTCCTGTATCAATGGGGCCTGTCTCGCGAGATCTCGAAGGTTCACATGCTGCCCGATGGCAACGGTGAGTTCACGCGCAAGATGGGAATGCTTGTGGAGCGGTCGAACCACGGCATGGGGATGCGCAGCTGGCGCTACTCCGCGCTCGTGAAAGATCGTATGATTGCCAAATTCTTTGCCGAACCCCAATTCCGGGACAATCCGGCTGGCGTGCCCTTGGACGTTTCCAGCGCAGAGACAATTCTCGAAGAGATTCGCCGAGGCTGACAACTAACCACGGCACCACGCGACCTTGTGTGCGGTCGGCGTCCGCAGAATAATGCTTGAACTGGCGCGCGGGCCTGACCTCATCCCCCGCAACTTTCGCTATTTTGTCCTTTCGGGGAAGCTGTCGGCGCCGATGCTCCCTGCCGTAAGGATACTGCGGATCTGTGCCGAGCATCTTGCACCCGAGCCTGCCTCAGAAGTTTCATGAGTTTGAAATGTGTACGGTTTCGGATGACGACCCGACTTCAGAACACTTGTTTATCAGGAATGCCAGTGACCGGTACCCTTACCGATCACACCATTTCTCAGGTGTCTCGGCGCTCGCGGAAAGCCACATCAGCACGACATTGCGTCGACCTTTCATCCCAATAGCCTCAACAGAAATCTACTGTTCTCCGTCAGTCTTCTCTAGTCGGAAGACCTGCAGCCCGTGTGAGCCCGATTCAAATTTGCACACTTCAAAAGCTGTGAAGCCAGATAGTCAGCGCGGCTTTCCACGATTCTATATGAGAGGATGAAACTGAGAAGTGGGCGGTGTCAGCAAACCGTGTTGGCGCGGGGGCCTGATGCGAGGAGCAGCCTGAGGACGTCAAGGTAATCCCGCTGGCCGTTGTCCCGGGCGGCGTGCCAGCGGCCGTAGGCGGCGAGGTTCTTTGAGAAGGGGGTAAGCGGGAGCTGGGCCCCACATTGGTTTCAGCTTGACGGATTGAAGTTCCAGGGGAGGAGTTCGTCGATCCGGCTCTTGGGGTGCCCGTCCGCGATCGCCTCCAAGGTGGCCTTTAGATAGGCGAAGGGTTCGACGCCGTTGATCTTCGCGGTCTCGATGAGAGACGCGATGCGCCCCCAAGCCTTCCCACCTTCGTCGTGCCCGGCGAAGAGCGCGTTTTTCCTGTTCAGAGCGATCGGG